>NZ_JBEZZG010000009.1:0-274929 GCF_040639085.1 Nonomuraea sp. NPDC023979 | reverse complement strand
CCTTCGCAAGCTACGGTGTTGCCCTCTTCTCGCAGGTCAGCTCGTCAAAGCCATCCTCGTTCTTCAACTCCGTGAAGCAGGATGAAAAGCGTTCAGTACGTCTCACGGGCAAGCTCGTTGTTCCAACTCCATTCCACCGTAAGCCGAGGCATGTTTTGAGTGGTATCGACGTTGATTATTCGTATTGCGCCGTGCAACTCATGTGACGCCCATTCCTCCATCAGGTGCTCCACCCCATTTGGCGCACCTGACCGGTGTGCTGAGCTTCAGCCATTCCGGCGCGTCCTATACCGGTGAGCTCGTACATGCGGCGGCGTGGGCCGCGAGCGTCGAGGGCGTCCTCTTCCCAGTAGGCGCGGACCCAGCCGATGCGCTCCAGGCGCCTGAGGATGGGGTAGACCGTTCCGGCGCCGAGGCTGGTCGTCCGGCAGATCTCCAGCCCGTAGGTGGCAGTGTCTTGGCGAGCTGCTGCCTGGAGTGCGCCCAGCACGCTGCGGACGGTGGTGGTCATGCGGATGGGTGAAGCCACCGCTCCCTCCGTATTATCGTCCTCGATCTATATCGAGTTAGAGCCTAATCGCAGCTCAGGAGGGCTGTGGGGTGCGATAGCGAGTCGGTATCACTGCTGGTAGACGCCCTCACGTTTGTTGTCGCGGTGGGTGGAGCGGGCGGCCAGGAGCGCCACGGCTTCCACGACGAGGAGGAGCTGCTGCTGGGTGGCGGTGAGGTCGAGCTGGGCCGGGAAGAAGTAGTTGCGGACGAGGGTGCCTACTGCCCAGACGGCGATCAGGGCGCAGGCGATCGGCCGGAATGCCTTCAGCTCGGCGATCTCGTCCGGGGGTATGCGGCGGGCCCAACGCTTCAATGGCGCTCCTTTCGCGGGGGTTTGAAAAGGCTGTTTGTGCTAGTTACGAAGAAAGTAGACCGTGCGTACTCTGATCGCCAGATTGGGTCATTTGCGCTCCGGGGCGTAAACGCGGGTGGCCCTTTCTGCTATCGGGGTTGGCTGCCGTTCGCCGTTCGGCGGGCTCAGGTGTTGAGGGCCAACGGCAGGTGGGGCGGCAATCACCCGCACATGATCACACGCACGGCGGCGCAGTTGTCGCCTGTCGGGCTCTTTCCCTCGGAGGTTTCATGCTCTCCCGCCTGCTCGACCCGCATGTGGGGGCCGAAGACGCGCCGCCGCGACCTGCACGACGGCCCCACGTACGGCTGGATTCACACCGACACCGGCATCACGCAGGTCCAGCTCTCCCTCTTCAGGGTCACCACTGGCCGGTCGCGCGGTGGGCGCCGCCCCGAGGTCTCGTGGGTCGTCGACTGGGAGGGCGACCTGTCCAATGAGCGGTTCGCGCCGATCAAGGGCACGGACCTGCCGGTGACGCCGGAGGCCGTCGCGAACGGCACCTGGGACATCCTGGCGTGTGTACTCCTGCGGCACGAGATGTCGCTGAATCCCGACCGGTACGGGCTGCCCGAGCGGGAGGTCGCATGAGCGCGATGCACATGCGCGAGCGGATCGCCGTCGCGTTCCACGCGGCGTATGAGGCCCGATATGCACAACAACCCTCATCTCACGGCCGACGTCGTTCTGCTCGCGGTGCGCCGCGAGGGCGTCCGGCCCGAGCCGCCTGTGTCTTGGGCGCTCGTGAGTGACACCGGCCAGGGCTGGCACCTGGAGCGCAAGGCCAAGGATCTGCTGGCCGGACAGGGCTACGCCCTGGACGACTACACGCTCTACGCGGTCGACCAGCAGGTCTACGAGCCGCGCGACGTCGAGCAGCTGCGCATCGGCCGCCGGAACGACGACATCGTGCACATGGCGTTCGGCGTCGAGGCGCACACGATCGATGCCGTCCGCGCGGCCGCTGGCCGGTGGCGTCAGGGGTAGGCGTCGGCCGGGCCTGACTTGGTGCGCGCCGGATCCCCGGCTCGGCTCGCCCTCCGCTACGACGTGAAGGCGGGCCGTTTTCGTGGGCGGGTGCCCACCGGCGGCACGTGCCGGGGCTGAGAGCGCCGCTCGTACAGCGCCGCGTCCCTTGCCGAGGCGAGATGGCTCACCCCGTTGGGAGGGAACCGGTAGCGCCGGGCGTCGTCCTGGGCAACGCTGAGTCCCATGCTGATCTCCCTGGAGCCTGGCGCCGATCGCCGCAACGTCGTCGGCGCGCTGCACAAGGTCATCGTGGCCGCCGAGAATCTGTCCTACCGCCAGGACAACGGGCGAGCGATGCGCCTCGCCTATCTCACGTGGGTCAACAACACGCGTGCCCAGCTTCGCCGGCAGATCAGCAGCACCGACCTCGACCGGCTGGTCACCACTCCTCGGTACCACACGGTGCTGGCCATGCAGATCCCCGAACCCATCGTGGAATCGCGGAACGCGGGCCCTGGCCGGACATGGGCCTCGATATCCGGTCCGGACACGGGGCCGATCAGGGAGATGATCATCCTGGAGGTCACCGAGCACATCCACAATCTGACGCAAGCTCGCGCGACCCTTGCGGAGTGGTCCAATCTGCTCGACATGCCCGAGCGGTCGGGCCCTCTCGTCATCGCGGACTCCAACGTCTACTGCCATCACCCGGAACGCTTGAAGGAATGGGATGTCGGCCTGGACGCCCAGGCGCTGCCCGGTCAGGATGTCCACTTGATCCTGCCGCTGGCGGTGCTGGACGAACTAGACCGGCAGAAGGACCGTGGCCAAGGAATGGCCAGCACGAACGCCCGGGAGACGATTAAGCACCTGGACACTCTCCTCCCCCAGGGGGTCATCCGTCAGCGAGGCAGCGCACCAGAGAACCCCAGCTTCCCCTGGGGGGCGATCACTATTGACCTGTGGCCTGACCCGCCGGGCCACGTCCGCCTGCCCCGCGCCGACGACGAGATCATCGCGCGGGCGGTCGCGTTTCAGGCACTCGCTGGCCGGAGCGTGAAGTTACTGACCGGTGACATCGGCATGTCGACGCGGGCTCGGATGGCCGGCCTTGAGGCGATTCGGCTGGAACTGTCCGACAAAACCCATAAGCCAAAGAAGCCGCCACGTGGCACCCTGCATCCGGCGGCCTTGCGGAACATAGATGCCGGGCAGGAACCAGCGTCCTGAGTCTTGTCAGCTCAAGATCGGGCAAAGGCCCGTCATCCTTGCCCCCTCCTCGCGGGTTCCCGTGCCTCGCCCTCAATACGCTCCGGGGCCATGACATCCAGCAGGATCCAGGAAGCCCGCAGGAGGCCGGTGCCGCCGGCGTCGGTGACACCGGCCTACCCGCCTGCGCCCGGCGCGGAGCCCGTCGAAGAACAGGTCGTGCTCAAGGGTGAGGACCTGGCGGCGTGGCGGCAGTACCTCGCGATGCATGACTCGCTGCACATCCTGCTCACGATGTGGGGTATGAGGGGCGACCCTGCTCAGGCGGCGGAAAAGGCGTGGAAGGAGATCTGGTTCCGCAGGGAGCCCCACGAACAGGATCTCATCGCCTTGAACCTCACGATCTTCTGCACCAGCATCATGCACCGCCTCGACGACCCCACGGCCGCCCTCCGCGACTTCGCGGAGGACTTGCTGCCGAGGGAACTGCGTCGTCCCAGGCCGCCGGTCGCCACGGTGGAGCCCATCACGAAGGCGAGCTGACCCCGGCTCCCTCGCTCCAGGCTGGTGGTACTCAGGGCCGACGCCTTGAGCACCACCAAGTCGCGCCTATCGGATGGTCTCCGACACCTCGGTGCAGCTCCAGCACGACCCGGCCGGCACCACCTGCCTGACCTCCTCCCCCTTCATGGGGCAGCCGGAGTACGGGAGAAAGACACCGCGGCCGGGGTTCGTGCTGCTTAGTGACGTTGGCGGGGCGGGGCAGGGTGTTCGGTGACGGCGGCGATTGCTTCGCTGCCCTGGTGTAGCGCATGGCGGTGCGGGGTTCTTGTGCCGAGTCTTACCCATGATGAGCTGCAGGGGTACTTCGGCCTCGCCGAGGTGAGTGGCGGCGCTGTGGCGCAGCTGGTGCAGGTCGAGCAGACGCATCTGGCGTGTGAGCAGGGCCGTAAGCCTCTAGCTCTGCTGGTGACGGCCGGTCACCGAGGAGACAGCCTGCAGGTCATCGCGGTGCTGAGCAAGATCCGGGTTGGCCGCCCGGGCGGTGGCCGGCCCCGGACCCGTCCGGATCTTGTACTGGCCGACAGGGCCTACCGCGACCGCGCACCGAGCAGACGCAGCAACTGCGTGACCGGCTGGCCACCGCCCACGCCGCCGCCGGACTGGTGCTGCCCGCACTGACCGGCCTCAGCAGCGACCTCGGCGACGGCGTACGCGGCGTCACCCTGCCCGACGCCGGCATCAACGTTGCCCGGGACCCGGACGGCGCCGTCGTACTTGCACTTCCAAGACCAGGAGATTCGGCTCGACGATCCCGAGCACACCCTTGCCGGCGGCCGGGCTCTGGCCGCCGCGATCCTGGCCGCCGCGATCCTGACCGTCTCCTTCGAGCGCCCCTGAGCGCCCCAGCTGGCAAGGGCACGGATTCGTGACGGTCGGGCGGCATCACGGGCGGAGAGCCGGGATCGTCGGAAAGCCGCAGCTATGATCGCGGCTTGGTGTCCTGCTGGTCAGCACTGGCAGGGCGCCCCTGCCCTTCAGAAGGCTGGTTGGCGGCGCGTTGCTTGATGAGTGTGGTGATGAGGTTGACGGCTGCGACGACCAGGGGGAGGTACTCGTGAAGGTGATGCATATGCGCTCCGTCGGTTCGAGGATGGGCCGAGGCGATGTCCGGCCCGGCTCATCCCATTGGCGGGCTGGTGAACGCGTCCGGCAGCTGTTTCGGACCGGACGGACGTTTCGGACGAGGTGGAGCGGGATGCTGCAGGTCGAACCTGTCTCACTGGTTCATCCGGAAGCCGCTTGCGTTGACGGGATCTCCGGGACTGGTGTTGGGAGATGAGATCTCAGCGGCCGAGTGTCGGGCATGGTCCGGCCGGCGTCTTACCGGATCCGGGCATTGTTGGCACCATTGAGGAACTGAAGAAGGCGCTCCACGCCTTGAAGGCTGCGGCCGGGCTGCGGGGACCGAAAGCCGTCGAAGATGCAGCTGGACGCCTGGACGGGTCGCTGCCCAAGACGACCGTGAGCGACATGCTCAGCAAAGGGCGGCCCAGCCGAGAGACGCTGGCAACGTTCCTGCGTGTCTGCGGCGTGCCCCGGGGGCAGCACGAGGCGTGGCAGGCTGCACGCAGCCGCGCCTTGGGCCACGGCAGCGAGCTGGGCCTGGGGCCGCTCATCGGTCTGCTGCTGCGCGTCGACGATGCCGATCCGCGGGATCTGGGCGTGCATGCCGCCATCGACGTGCTTGGGGCCGACGGCGACCTGCCCACCTACGTGGAGCGCGATACCGACCTCGCAGTAGGCGGGCTACGCGAGCGGATCCGGCAAGCCGTCACCACTTCCGTTCTAGTGGTCGTCGCAACACCCCAGCTCGGGGAGTGCGATGGACTTCGAGATCAGGGCAAGCCGGGAGCGGCAAGGCCCGAAGAAGCTGACCCGTGAGCGAGAGGCATACTTCCGGCTTATGGATCAAGGAGTCAGCAGCCGCGAAGCGTGCCGGATCGTCGGGATCAACATCAGGACCGGGAAGCGCTGGCGGAACGGCACGGCACCGAACAAGGCGAAGAAGAAGGGGGCACCGCCGGCCAGACGACCGACGGTGCCCCCTTCTGAAGCGTCCCGCTACCTGCGGGAGGACGAGCGGATCTACATCGCAGACAGGGTGCGGGAGAAGGCCTCGATCCGGGAGATCGCGCGCGAACTCGGCCGCGCGCCTTCGACCATCAGCCGGGAGATCCGCCGCAACCGGCACCCCACAGGCGGCCAGTACCGGCCGCACGCGGCCCAGGCCCGCGCCGACGCACGCCGGCCCCGTCCCAAGCCCAGCAGGATCGGGCAGAACCCGGAGTTACGGGCCTACATTCAAGAACACCTGCGCACAAGCGCTGGAGCCCGGAGCAGATCGTCCAGAGCCTGCGCCGGACCTTTCCTGAGCGGGCGGAGATGCACGTGTGTCACGAGACCATCTATCAGGCGCTACGTCCAGGGCCGCGGCGAGCTGCGGCGCGACCTGACCCGGGCGCTGCGCACCGGCCGCGCCATGCGCAAGCCCCGCCGCCAGGCCCAGCAGCGCCAGCCCCGCTACCGCGCGCCCATGGTGATGATCAGTGAACGGCCCGCCGAGGCCGACGACCGTGCCGTGCCCGGCCACTGGGAAGGGGATTTGATCATTGGCAAGAACCACGCGTCGGCCATCGGCACGTTGGTTGAGCGCACCACCCGCTACGTGATGCTGGTTCACCTGCCGCACGACCACAGCGCGGTTAGCATGCGCGATGCCCTGCTGGACACCATCGCGACGCTACCGGCCCAGCTGCGGCGTTCGCTCACCTGGGATCAGGGCAGCGAGATGGGGCGCCACCACGAGTTCTCCGTCGCCGCCGACATGCCGGTCTACTTCTGCGATCCGGCCAGCCCCTGGCAGCGTGGCTCCAACGAGAACACCAACGGCCTGCTGCGTCAGTACTTCCCCAAGGGCACCGACCTGTCGGTGCACACACGTGAGCAGCTCGACGCCGTGGCTGCCGAGTTGTACACCAGGCCACGGAAGACGCTCGACTGGGACACACCGGCTGAACGTCTCACGGAGCTCCTGGCAACCTGCGCGTGATCTAGTCGGCGACCATTGGTGCCGCCTTCGCTGCGACAATCTCGGCGACCTGTCTCGGAGTGAGTGCAGAGGAGTCGACAACCTGCGCTTGGCGGCGGAGCCAGGGCAGAGCCTCGTGATACTTCGGAACGTGATCCAGCCGCCATTTCGACCCTGGGCCCTTGGCGTCGGTTTCGATGCGGTGGGTCAGGGTGTCTTGATCGGTGTGCAGCAGGAAGTGATGGAGGGGAACGCCAGCCTTCTCCAAGCCGGTTCGGATCTCTGTCCAGTACTGCTCGATCAGGACTGTCTGAGGGATCACGAGTAATCCACCGAGGTAGTCCAGCAGGTGGGTAGCGGTCTGAACGACCAGGCCTCGCCACGGGGGCCAGTGCTGGAAGTCGCCGACGCGTGGCAGGGCTCGCACATGACGCAGCATGATGCCGACCTCCTCGGTGTCGAGGATCGTCGACTTCGGCAAGATCTGGACAAGTTCGGCAGCTGTAGTCGTCTTGCCTGCGCCGAAAGCTCCGTTCAGCCAGATGATCACGCGGGTCAGCCTATCGACAGGAAGCAAAGCAATACAGAACGATGCCTCGTGCATCTCCCCGTCCAGCGCTAAGCCGGGGTGATTGTCGGCTTCTCGACACCCACGTTGGCCGATCCTCTGGCTTCCGGCCACGGGTTTCCGCATACCGCCAACTTGGCGAAACACGGAAACCCAGTCGCCTCACTATGCTGGCCGTCGCCAGTAAGTGATCACCGTGTTGCGACGACCCCTCGAATGCGCCCCAGGGAGCGGGGGCGGCTGCTGCTGCTGGTCGGGGAATCCTCGACCGGCAAGACCCGTTGCGCCTTCGAGGCGATACGGACTCTGCTGCCGCACTGGTGGCTGCTGCAGCCGGACGACGTCGAGCAGATCCGCCGGGCCGCGGCCAGCCCGCCCGCCCAGCTGGTGGTCTGGCTGGATGAGTTGCAAAACCATCTGCTCGGTACCAGCGGGCTCACCCCCGATCTGGCCCGGAGGCTGACCAGATCCGGCGTGCTGCTGATCGCCACCATGCGCGAGGAGTACTACCGTCCCTACGCCCGCCTGCCCGGTCCAGGGGGTTCGCGGGGCGAGGCCGCCGAATGGGAGGTGGTCAGGAAACTCGCCACCCCTATCACCATCCGCGCCAAGCTGAGCGTCGCCGAGCAGGGACGGGTTCGGGCCGCTGCCGAACACGACGGATATCTGCGGGCAGGCTTGCAGATCGCCCCTGACGACCCGTTCCAGGCGGTCGCCGGCGTGCCGCTGCTGATCCGTCACGCCGATGGCGCCGATCCGTATGCCAGAGCGGTGTTGGAGGCTGGGGTCGATGCCGCCCGGCTGGGCGTGCTCTCCCCGCTGAGTGCCGAGCTCCTGCAGCAGGCCGCACGAGGCTACGGTGATGAACGGCAGTAGGGCCAGGCGCCCCCCGAGTGGTTCAAGTCGGCGATGGACTACCTGAGGCAGCCGCTCGTGCGGACCGCCGCGGTGCTGGACGCGGTCGCCTCACCGCACACCGTGGGGGTCCACGGTTTCCGGGTAGCCGGCTACCTGCTGCAGAAGATCGGCCGGGAGCGCCGGTTCACCAAGGTGCCCGCCACGACGTGGCGGGCGGTGATCGACCACGTGAGCAACCCGCAGGAGCTGGTGCGCGCCGCCGACACAGCGATGTTCCTGCTGTTGTACGAGTGCGCCGAGAAGCTGTTGCGCCGAGCTCTCGCCCTCGACGCTCATGCCGCTGACGGCCGGGCGTCGGAAATGCTGGGCGAGTTGCTGGTCCAGCAGAACCGGATCAAGGACCTGCGCGCCCTGGCCGAAGCCGGCGACCTTGGCGCCGCCGACAGGCTGGTAGGGCTGCTGGTCGCCGACGGCCGGGCCGACGAGGCCATGGCAGTGTGCCTGCGCGCCGACAGCGGTCAGCTCTCTCATCCGTGGCTGGTCGCCGACCTGCTGCTCGAGCAGGGCAGGGTCGAGGACGCACTGTCCTTCTGGCGCAGCCTCCACGACAACGGAGACACCACGGCCGCCGACTCGCTGGCCGCCCTGCTGGCTGACCAGGGCAGACTCGACGACCTGCGCGCCCTGGCCGATGACGGCAATGACCTGGCTGCCGACCGGCTGATCGAGCTGCTGGCCGGGCAAGGCCGGACCGAGGCCCTGCGTGCCCTGGCCAACGAAGGCTTCCCCCACGCAGCTGACGGGTTGACCGATCTGCTCCTGCAGCGCGGCACGCCGGAGGAGGCCATCGCTGCCTTGCGCGCCATTTCCCCGCCAGGCCGCCACCCCATCGTCGCCACCAGGCTGGCCGATCTGCTGCTGGAGAAGGGTCAGGTGGACGAGGCCATCGCCGCTCTGCGAGCCCTGGCCCACACGGGCGTTCGCTCTGTCATCCGCCGGCTTCTTGAGCTTCTGGCGGAGCGCGCCCTGCTCGCAGAGCTGCGGGCGCTGGCCAACGACGGCAGCCGAGTCACCACAGGTGAACTGGTCACGTTACTGGTTCAGCACGGCCGCCTCGACGATCTTCGCGCGCTGGCCGCGGAAGGGCATCCCTATGCCGCTCACCAGCTGGCTGAGGCGTTGGCCACGCAGGGGCGGGAAGAGGAGGCCATCGCGCTGTTGACCCCGGTTGCCACCGCCGATCGTCGTGAGACCGTCTCGTTGCTGGCTTAGCTGCTGGCCGGCCAGAGCCGTCTCGACGACCTGCGTGCACTGGCCGAAGCCGATCCCGACACTGCCGGCTACCGGCTGGCCGAGGTGCTGGACGAGCAAGGCCGGATCGACGAGTTGCGCGATCTGGCGCTGAAGGGCCACCATTTTGCGGCCAGGCGGCTGACCGAACGGTTGGGCCGGCAGGGTCGCGTCGACGAGCTTCGCGAGCTCGCCGACGCGGGCCACCACCTGGCCGCCGAACGGCTTGCTGAACTGCTGGTCGAGCAGGGGCGCCTTGAGGAGCTGCGCGAACTGGCCTTCGCGGGCTACGACGCCGCCGTCGAGCCGCTGGCTGAGCTGGGCCTGACCGAGGATTTGTACCGGCTTGTCGCTGAGGGGCGCGACCGCGCTGTCCGGCCCCTGGCCGGGCTGCTGGCCGGGCTGCTGGCCGGGCAAGGCCGAGTGGAGGAGCTACGAATCCTGGCCGAGGCAGGCCACTACGAGGCCGCACATCAGCTGGCCAACCTGCTTGCCGAGCAAGGCCAGATCGCAGAGCTGCGTGCCTTGGTCGGCGTCGGCGCTCCCTACGCGGCCAGGAATCTGCTCAACCTGCTCACACGGCAAGGCAAGGACGACGAGGCGGACATGATCGACCGTTTCGGACTACCACTCCACGACGATGCCTAGGAATGCTTAACACAATGAAGTGAGGTGCCGCCAGCAGATGAGCGCGCAGGCCAGTTTGAGGAAGGCCTCGTGGATGTCAGCGCGGCCCTCCCGGCGGATGCGCAGGCGTCGGAAGGCGTGCAGCTTTGATGCGATATGCGGCGGGTCCGGAGTACGGCAGAAACGGGCCGCGCGGTTGCTGGCGGAGATGCAGAATCTGCCAGGCGTGCTGGCCCCACGCTCGAGTGTTGATCAGACGTGATCTTCGTTGACCCACAACAAGGAAGCTTGTTGCGGGTCAGGCTCAACGCGGATCACTTCATCATCGGCGCCAGGACAGCCACGACAGCGGCCGCCATCACGGTCAACGCCGTGACCTCGACCAACAGGGCGGCGAACAGGATCCGGGCTCGGCGTCGGTTCACCTGGCGCAGGCCGGTGAGCACGAGGGCGAGGATCTCATGCTCGGTACGGGCGGTCTCTAGATCGTCGCCGCCTTCGTCCGCGGTCCTGAGGTCGTCGACATCAACGACTGGCAACCGCGCGGGCAGATTCACGACAAGACCGGTCACGGCAGCCAGGATCAGCCCGGCCAGCGCCACCACCAGCAGCACGACGACTGTCGCGCCCAGCACGTACGTCTGTGTACGGGTCGCCAGCGCGACGAACCCGAGGGTGATGGTAACCAGGGTGCCCGAGGTCGAGATGACTGCGATGCCGCGCTGTTCGAAGGAGTTCTTCTTGGCGCGTTCGTCGGCCAGTTGATCGATGAGGAGAGCGTGGTAGGCGACGGGGCTCATCCGCGGTCCCTGCGTACGGCCGGACTGCGGTGGGGCGGGGGCATGAACGCTGTCACTGGCCACCGTGTTTCCCGCCACGGCAGCAGAACGGACGGCGATTCCTCCAATCCGAACGTGTCGGCAGCGGATCGAACAGCGCCGGGCATGTCGAGATCGCACGCCGCAGAATGCAGAGAGGAGAGAGCGTCGTCGTAGGCGGCTTGGCTCCGAGCGGCACACTCGGCGAGGCCGGCGAGGTCGTCATCCGGCTCCTGCGGCAGCTGCGCGCTGTGCGTCCCCAGAGTGGCCACCACACGCGGCAGCTCCCGTCGCAGCGACCGGAGCTGCCCACGGGACAGGCGGCCGATCCGGCCATGCAATGCCGCCAACAGCGCTTCCGCACGTTTGGTGTCACGGTGATCCAGCGCCCGGTCATCGGTAATGCGGGCGGCGAACCACCGGCACAGCGTCGCGATGTCCGCCTCTACGTCCCCGGCGAGGTCGGTCAGCTTCTTGCCCACCCACGCACGTCGTTCAGCCCGGTCTTTGCATTCCGCGACCGCACGGCGCCAAGTACTCGCCCGATGGGCGGCTGCGTCATACTCCGACTCCGCCCGGAGCTTCTCGCGGTTGCTGGCGTTCACCTCGGCCGTGGCGCGGTTGAGCCTCGCGAGCTGTGGCTCGAGCGCGGACTTCATGCGCTTCAGCACTTCGTACAGGGTGATCTTGGAGCTCAGTCCTATCGCGATCACCTGCTGCTGTTTCGTGCACACGATCAGGGCGCACGGCAGGGCGTCCTCTGCGAGGCCGAAATACTCCTGCAGTTCGGTGGCGATGGTGGTGACCGCGGCCGCGTGCTCGCCGATGGACCTGGGCAGCCCTGGAGCGTACGCAGCTGCGAGACTCCAGGGACGGACACCCGGGAGTTCGCATTCGGGGCCGAAGAGCTTCAGGCCCCGGACCACGACACCGTGGTCCACGGCAAGGCTCCACTCGGGATCCGGGGTGATCACCGCGAGATGACGCCCGGTCACGCTGTGGATGCTCGGCCAGTCGTTGAGGTGCTGCTGGTGCAACGACCCGTCACCTTCAGCCCTGGACACCACGACCACCAGCGCCGCGTAGCCGCCCTGGTCGGGAGACAGCGCCCCATTGTTGAGCAATATGCGAACAGGAATCTCTGTCACCCAGCCCATGGCGTCACTCACCCACCGTCAGCTTGTCGATGGCGGCCTGGCGATCGGCGTCGGTGGGCAGGCTGTAGCGGCGGGCGGTCTCCAGCGAGTGGCCGTGAACCTCAGCGATCACCACCCCGATCCTGATGCCAGTGCGGTCGGCGATCCTGTTGAGCACCGCCGTAGCCGAGCGGGCGCTCAGGCGGCGGCTGCGGGCGTTGAGGAACAGGGCCTTGGTGTGCTCGGCGCCGGGCATGCCGCAGGTCTCGACGATGACGGGTTGAGGCGCGATGGTCGCCTGACGCATTTGGCTACCAATTCGGATTACCTTGACGCGGGCCGGTTGCCCTGATTGCCGCCACCTGACGGGAAGTGTCGTCCACTGGCCATCACGGGCTCGGTTTCCCTCGCACCGGAACCCCATCTGTTCGAGCAGTTCGCGGTCCTGCTTCGATTCCGGAGCAGGAAGCCGAACCCGTCGAGCTGCATCGGTCGCGTCAGATCCGGTCATGGCTACCTCTTCGTGAGCTGGCCGATGGCTGAGGAGTTGGCGTAACAGCTACATCCTGCCATTGCGGTGCGTATCCAGGCGATGGCGAGCTGCGGAAGCTGGAGGGGGCGCCGAGCCGGCCCTCGTCAACGGCCAGGAACGCCCCGCAAGGACTAACCCGGCGACCACACGAGGGCGAGGGTCACTTACGCCGCCGACAGTTCAGGCCGGTGACCAGGGCCGAGACGAAAATTGTCGGAGCGAGCACCTACTCTGCGTCATGCCCGTGGGGTGTGCTGCTGCGCTGAGCAGCAGACCCCACGGTCTCTCTGGCCGGGAGAGGCGCGGCAGCGCCCGCCGCGCTGTCCTGCTCGAGGATCGTTCCGCCACCCCCTCCGGCTGAAGAGGGCGCCCAAGGAGCCCCCGCCGTGCTCGCTCGATCATGCTCCTGGTGGCCCTGACATGACAGGGCCGTGAGCGGGAACAGGCGATCGAGCGGACTTGTCATCTATGCCGGTGATGGCGCTGTCCGTTTCCCCGAGCGGGTTACCGGCCTCTGTCGATGAGGTGGCCGAACAGGTAGCGGCGGCCGCCAGGCCACCGGAGGAGGACGCGGCCGGCGAGGTCGGCCAACCTCCGGCTGCGCAGCCGCTTGGTCAGGTAGCAGTTCCAGAATCCGGTGACGGTCTGTCGGGCGTGCTCGAGAGCGGGTAGCGGGTCGGGATAGGGGTCTTCGGGGACGTGCCGGCCGTCCACGGGGCATGCGAGGATCCCGGCTGCGCGTAGCGCGCACAGGCGGTGCTGGCCATTGGTGATCGCGTTGTGGCCGTCGTCCCAGTTGATGGGGTCAAATGCGAAGCTGCCGAGCCAGCGCTTGTCTTGCGCGGTAAGCCGGTCGGCCTCGGCTGGAGTGAGGGCACTTGACCAATCGCGCTCAGGGCCGGCCACGGCGCGGCGGGCGATCTCGCCGATGAGCGGCCAGTTGGCTTGATGGTAGGGGCAGGCGGCGAAGTCGTCGGCACTCAGCTGAGTGAAGAGTTCGGCGTGCGCGGCCTGGGATGCTCTGTCGCTGTGCTTATCACTCGGGTATCCGCGGGTCAGGCGTTGAGCTGCGGGCGCGTGGGCGCATTTGAACAAGCCATGAGGCCAGGGCAGGCTCGACAACGGCACCAGCCGTACCCCGTTGACGCCGTGCAGCAGACGGCGGCGTTCGGCCGGATCGGTGCAGCGCTGCGGGTAGAGGGCCGCTTCATCATCGGGCAGATCCACGTCCTGGCGCAGCCGCTCGCGCAATAGATGGGCGGCCTGCTCCTCGGCGGGGGTGAAGGGCCGGCAGGCGGGCACCTTGGGATCGAAGGTAGGGCCGTCGCCGTCGGGATCGAAGCTGCCCTCGAAGGCGGCCCGCTCGGGGTTGACGTAGGCCAGCACTCGGACTGGGGAGTCGGCGCCCAGCAGCAGGATGTCCAGGGCGCTGCGCAGCCTGACCAGCAGGAGCCGCTGGCCGCGCCAGGCGGGATAGGCGGTCAGCTGGCCGGCATGCTCGGGGTCGAGGACTTCGATCCATTGCACGCGCGCGAAGCCTTCATCGGGGCTGCGTTCGGCGGCCGGGTAGCGGGCCGCGATGGCCTCCAGATAGTCGCCGGGGCGCAGCGCACAGGCGGGCATGGTGACCGTGGTGGCCATACGCGATGGGCGGCCGTCCCGGCGAACGGGCGGTTCCGCAGCGGGGGCAGCCGGCAGCTGCCGGGAGGCGGTGACCACATGCGCTCGCGTGAAGAACGGGGAGGGCAGAGACCGCCACCATGGGGCCCTCCGCTCGTGGCCTTCCCGGTCGGCTTCGATCTGGGTCAGTACCTGGTGGTCGCCGCAGTGCAGCAGGAGCGGGCCGGGCACGCCGTGACAGAAGACGGCCACCGGCCCCTGCCCGTCGAGACCCCGGGTCTTGACCAACCCGTCGCCAGGAAGGACCTCGAGGTGTTCAGCCCGGGCGTAGAACGCCGACCTCTCAACCTGGAACGGACTGTGCTGATCGAAGATGACCCGGAGATAGTCGCCGGGCAGCAGGGCGTGGGCGTCCACGCGGTGGCGAGGGGTTCGAGCTGACATCCAAGCGCTCCGGCTGGTCGGCTGGGCGTTCCGGGAGAAGGGGCCCGGCCCGCGGCGGGGGATGCGGCAGGCCCGTGCCTCGGACGGGATGCCACTCTCGGACAGTAACTGGTGGCGGTCATGGCCGCCCGGCGGATACGCAAGACGATCAAGGGTGGAGAGGGGCGCACGAGCCGGCCGGGCGTTGGTAAGGATCGCGGCCGCGTTCATGCAGGGGTGCCTGGCCTTGGGAGCTGTCAGCGCATAGCGAGGGCTTGGAGGTTGCTTCTGGCCAGGCGATCTATCTCGCCAGGCCATTCATCTGCTGCACCGTGCACCCGGGGTGACCTCCATGTCTACCGCCACTCCACGACCGCCCAGGCGACGGATACCCGAAGCAGCGACCTGCCGCTCATGTCGAGAACCCGAAGACACCACACGTGATGCCGTCGCCGTCACGCCCATCTGACGTTGACTCTCCGAGTTCTGTCGGACCTTGCTGACACCATGCTACTGAGCTGTCACATTACGTGTCGGAAGGAAACGATGAGCAAAGGATCGCGGGTTCGCCGTCGGCGAGCGGACACCATCTCGCTGGTCTTCTGCGACCTGGACTTCGATCGGGCCAGCCGGCCCTTCGGCAGGGGAACCAACCCGATACCACCCAGCGGCTGGGCCATGGCACGAGCCGGCTTGGTGTACGCGGAGTGGGACGGGCGCCGCTGCCAGATCACGGGCAACGAGCTGATCGAAGGGCGTCATCCGGCCAGCCTCCTGGTCGCGGTGCTTCGTGAGCATCCGCAGCGGCTGATCGTGGGGCATGGCCTCCTGCGCAGCGACCTGACCGCCGTCGCGATGGTCACTGACGTGCCGGATGCGGTCATCCGGCGTTCGGTCGACACGCTGGAGTTGGCCCACCGCCTCCGGGGTGGCCGACGCTCCACCGGCTGCAACCTGTCCGACGTGGCATGGGAAACGCTCGGTCTCCGCCGGCGCAAGCCGACGGTGCCAGACCGGCTCGCGGGAGGCGGAGCGGTAACCCGCGGGGATCACGACCCCCGCGAGGACGCCGCCTTGGTTGCACGCCTGTGGGGGGAGATGGTCACGGCTCGGACGTTGTCCTGGGGCACCGGAGCGCCAAGCGGACGCCCGGGCACCGCGACGCTCGCAGTCGAGCATCTTGCCGAGTTGACGGGACGCCAACCGCAGCCGGAGACCGAACACTATCGGCGCTGCCTCAGCGCCGACCCACCAGGCCGTCTCCTGGACGAGAGCAAGAGCAGAGTCCTGCGGACGATCGCTGCGGACCTTCCCAACCCCATCATCATTCGCGATGTGGCCGAGCGATTGCAGGCCGCCGGGCTGGTTCCCACTGGCCCACTCTCAGACGAAGAACTCCTGACCGCGTGCCAATGGATGGGCTATAGACAGAATCTCGATGTCCGGGACCGGATCGCGCGGGGGCGGCCACTGACCAAAGCATTGCGCTACCGGCTTGGCCAGGCTCTGTGGGAGATGACACACCCCAGCTTCGTCAGCACCATCCATCAGGCCCGCCACCGTTCCCAGATGTCAGCACTGGCTTTCATCGAGCTTCAGCAGCTTCTGCAGGAGCAAAACCGCATCCGTGCCATGGTTGCCGATGCTGTCGATCCAGCCTGATCGCGCCGCGAGTTGTCCAGGCCGCTTCGGCGGCATCGCCCCGTACAGCAGCACGCCGCCCTACCCGCGGCGTGCTCGGCGACCGCGACGGCCTTGATCCGCGTCAAGACCACGGCGCCACCGGGCTGATCCTGCCCGCACGGACCTACCACTGCAGCGACTTCGGCGAGGGAGTATGCGGCATCACCCTGTCCGACGCCAGAGATCACTAGCTGCGGGTACGCACCGAGCAGGAGGATTCTGCGAGCCCGTGAAGAACGATCGGCGACACCGATGCGTCCAGCCGGTAGCCCTCGCCCGCCGGGTCCTAATCCGCTCGGGCGAGCGGCTATGCCGTCTCGGAGCTCGCGGACTGGTCCGGCCCGCGCAGCTTGGACAGGTCAACGATCTCCTGGAGTTGGTCGAGCTGGTAGTAGCCGGGGAAGCCGACCGCCTGCCCGTGCCGGGTGACCCGGTACCAGACCTCTCCCTCTTGGGCAGTCGGCTCGATGATGCGGGCGAACAGCCAATGCGCGGCGCCGCGCATCAACTGGACGGGCTCCACCCTGAGTCCGTCCGGGCCGACCAGGTAGTCCGGCATAGCGGACAGGCTACGCCGCGTCCGGAGGCTCGTCACGAGGTGATCGTGCGGCCTTGCCCAAAGCTGACTCGGCTTTCAACGCTCTGACCTGAGCGCCGCCCCGTCATCCAGCTCTGCGGGCCGTCCATCCAGGGCGGCCCGCTGGCGTCACACCGCATCCTGGAGTGCTACGGCAGCGGGGGGATCTCGATCGGCTCGTTCGGGCACTCGGCAGCGAGCGAGGTGAGCGTGTCCTTCTCGACGTTGTCCACGGTCAGTTCCCATCGGAGTTTGATCGCGGTCCATTCGCCGATGTACCGGCAGCGGACGGGCTCGATCGGGAGCCATGTGCTGGGGTCCTGGTCGGCTTTTTGCCGGTTCGAGCGGGCGGTGACGGCCACCAGGTGGTTCGGGTCGGACAGGTCGTTGGCGTACGTCTGGCGCTGCGCCGGGCTCCAGGCGTGGGCGCCCGAATCCCAGGCCTCTGCCAGCGGGACTACATGATCAACGTCCAATTCGGACGCTTGTTCGACTGTGATGTCATCATAGTAGGAGTGCCACTGGCCGCCCACCAGGGCGCACCGAGAGCCGACCTCGGGCGGCGTGACGGCCTCCTCGATCAGCACCTCGTAGCGGGTGTTGCAGCCGTCGCGGTCGGCGTCGATCCAGTGCCGGAAGCTGGAGCGCTCGTACCCGTCTCGGCTTTCGGTGCCGGTGGGCAGGCTGGCCACGGCGTCGCGGAGGAGCATGGTCTGGGCGGCGGCCTGGGCGGTGCCGCTCGTCAGGGGTGTGGCGAGGAGGGCGATGGCCAGGATGGCGGGGATGGTGTGGCGTGGCACGGGGCCTCCAGCGGCGGTTACCTAGCGTGGCATCAACCTGCGCTAAGTAACCACAGCGGATGGCGGCATGGTCACTACCGCCCCGGTGACACTCCCCTGACATGCGGCAACACCCTGCCACGCGGCGCTGTCTCCACGTAGAAGGCCCGCCACAGCGTCGCGGCGGGCCTTCGTCAAGCACCGAGGGCTCACGACGGCGGTTCCTCAGACGGCGGGGAAGCCTCTTCCCTGTTTTGCCAGGGCCGTTTCACGGGTGGCGGGGAAGCTTCTTCAGTGTTTCGGTAGGTAGGAAGGGCAGCAGCCAAGACGATCAGAACGAACATGCAGATCAGGATGGGGAAGAAGGTCCAAGCGTTGAACCAGCGGAATCCCAGCGCCAGAACGGCCAGTACCTCCCCGATCGTGAACGTCCAGAAGACCGTAATGGACGTCAGACCCCACCGCAGCCAGGCAATTTCGGCCGGATGATTCGGCTGCGCGATATACCCATATGCCCCACTACCGGCCTCCCGTCTGTGCTCTTCTTCCAGGTGTCTTCGCAGTTCAGAGACCGCACGTCCCGTTGTTCGCATCAGGTACCCGACCTCTACCACCAGAGCGATCAGTAGTGTCGGCATCACCTGCGCCGCTGTGGCGTAGAACGCATCCGTTCCCATAGCAGGTATTCGAGATGACGCCGTGAGATGTTCCAGGCTGGCACCCCCTCACACGGACGGCGTCGTGTGGGAGGCGGAATCCGTCAGCCAGCAGTTCCACGCCGGGGCGATGTCAGATCCGGTTCAGGTCGTCGATAGCGCGCCGGAGCTTCGCCGGGCGGGCCTTCGCCACCGCCTCGCTCACGTCGAGGAGTTCCGCGATCCGCTCCCACGACCGGCCGTTCGCCCGCGCTCGCTCGATCAACGCCAGCTCGTCCACCAGAAGCTGCTCGCGAACGCCACGCACCACGAGCAGCGCGTCATCGACGTCCGCGGGCGTCGGCGTCGCCATGTAGTCCTCGTGGTCCGGCTTCCGGAGCCCGCCCGCCACGGCTGTCACGGCCTCGATCGAGAGCATCGCGTACCCCTCGAACCGTTTAGCCATGCTCTTGGTCGCCGCGTCGCCGAACTTCGGTGCTAGCCGCGCGCAGGCCGCCTGGGCCTCTCGGTGGCGGGACAGCCATGACATGGGCGCACTCCTACTCAAGCTGGGCGGATCACCATCCTCGCACCCGCCGGCGTGGTTCAGGTGGGGAATCGGTCCTTCAACGCCCGTTCCCGGTCCGCCCACGTCGCGTTGTAGTTCGCCTGGTGCTGGCTGATCTCGTACTGGCCCTCGGCCGCCACCGCGCACGGCGTGCAGCAGTACCGCACTCCCTCCGGGACCGCCCGCTCGCAGTCCGGTTTCCGGCACTCCACGAACCATCGGTGGTCGCCGTCGAGCTGGACGCCGTTCTGGAGCCACAGCCGCCAGAGCGGCAGGACCGGGCCGGGCGGCACGTCCACCAGCCACGGCCCGTCGTCCTCGATCATGCGCCTGCCTCCTCGCCGACCAGCTCCATCGCCTCGGCCTCGGGCCGTTCGCCAGCACGCCGCGCGATCATAGGCGACTTAGCGGCACAATAGGGTATGGAGCAGTACCCTCCGCCGCCATCAAGCGGGGCCAGCGCACGTGGCGTCTCCGTGCGTGTCCAGCATTGGGTGGCCATCGCGGGCATCATCGGCGGTCTCATGTCCATTCCCGCGCTCATCATCTCCATAAACGCGCTCAAGCTTAGTGAAGAGCAGCGGGCCGATGCCGCCGCACAACGCGCAGAAGATCAGAGAGAAAAAGCGCAAACCAAGGCTGCCGAGGAAGCTCGGACGGCGTTCAGCCGTAACCTCCACTTGTGGAGGAAATAGGGAGGGGAATCGGGACGGCGGCAATACGGCGTCATTCGAAACTCCAACAACCGCATCGTGACGGTCTCGATAGCTACCTACCCCTCCGTCAAGCCCGGCGAAAAGCCACTTCGTGGCGCGGCCGGCGGCTTCAGTGTCGCTCCCTGTAGCCAGGTCAGATTCAATGCGCCCCACGTACCGGAGGGCGTGTCGGTGGATCTCTACGTTTTTGATTCACTCACTAGGGATTCGGTGAACTTCACGAACTGGAGTCAAGGGCCAACCTTCGGCCCAGACCGGCTGGGCCTCAAGTACGACACTCGTAACGTCATTCCCTGTGTGTGAGCGCCAGGCTTATCCTGCTTCCTCCCCGACCAGGTCCATCGCCTCGGCCTCGCTCACGTGATGATCGCACTCGGCGCACACGTAGATGCCCGCCCGCGGCTGCCACTTCAGCTCCCGCCTGCCGCAGCCCGGGCAGCGCGCCGGCGTCGAGCCGGGCTCGTCGTCCACCAGGCGCCGTAGCCGAGACTCCCAGGCGAGAGCCCACTCCACCGGCCCGAGCTCCACCGGCCGGTCCGCGTCGCCCACCGCCGACCTGACCATCAGCCCGTCGAGCGCCAGCACCTGGTCGAGCTTGTCCACCAGCCACGTCACCGTCCGGGACCGCATCACACCCGACCGGCCGCCCGGCACCAGATCCGCCAGCGCCAGCCGCTCGGCCACGTCGTGGCGCACAGCGAGCAGTTCCCCCGTCAGCGTGTGCACCGCCTCCGCCTCCCGGAGGGCTGCCGTTCGGGCGCGTCCCCTTCACTCGCGACCAGCGGGACTGCGCTCGAACTACGCCCGGCCGTGCCGCCAGACTCCCCGCCAGTTCGTCGCTCACGAGCAGCGCCCGCCAGCACGTCTCCCGGCAGCGTCCGCAGTGCAGCGGCTCCCCCGGCCGCCACACCACCTCGGGCACGACGGGTTCGACAGGCGGCTCCCCCTCACCGCCGCCAGCCAGCCACGCATCCACCGCGTCCGCGTGCGCATCCCGAGCCGCCAGGAACACGGCCCACTCCGCACGCGCCGCACGGTTGCACGGCCCGACTCACCACCGATCCGACCTTCCCGGCACCTCCCGGCACACCGCCACGAACGCGGACGCCCTACACACGCCGCCCAGCGTCACCGCCCCCATGCGGAGCAGGCCGACTCTCCACCCCGGAGCCCGGTAGCGATCTAGACTCCCGATCGTGGGGGACATCAGCTACTTACAGGCATGGCAGATGTGGTGGGATGGCCAATCCACGCTCGGAAACGACATGCTCGGCCTGCCCATGATCTGGTGGGGCCGAATCGGGAAGATCGCACAGTTCACCGGCGGCTGCACCGTCCTGCTGGAGATCCTCGGGCCCGATCGCATCCGCGCGCTTGGCCGAAAGACCCGCAAGGCGAGCCCGCGCCGGACTTTCTATGCCTATGCCATCCTGGCGGCGCTCACGTCCCTCGCCCTGACGCTTATCCTCACAGCCGTCTATGGCCGTGAGGCACCCGAGTGGCTTGAGATCATGATCTACATTCCCCTCTATGCATTCTTCCCCCTGGCCGTCTTTGCGCTCCAGTGGATTCCCAACAAGATCGCCGATTTCCTGGAACGCACCGGACGAGTTCTGAACTGGATACGACTGCTCGCCTTCACCCTCATCGCCGCCGGGTTCCACCTCGACCTGCTCGCCTCCTGAACAGCCCACCGAGCACCCCGGCCGGCCGCCGCCTGCGAGCACAACGCCGACACCCTACGACCCACCGGGCAAGATCGGAGACATTCGGGGGGAACACGACCGAGGTACCTCGCTGGGTGACCTGGGCAGGAGGCCGGAGGATCTTGGACGTGCGGACGCCCCGTGCCTGCGGCAACGCCCGGTGACCGGACATATCCCGCCATGTTCGAGCCGAAATCCTCGGACGGCCACGTACCGCGACCACGCGACTGTCCCTTACTTGGTCTGCCACCTGCCAGGCCTGGACGACGGCGGCGCGGCTACCTGAGCGCGACGCGGGCGCTGGATCGTGCACGCTGTGCTGGCCACCAGGCCCAAACCGCCTGCGGATGTGCTCGACACTCATTCGGGTGTTTCGCGGCTCCCGATCACACGTCGAACGTCAACTGCTCGGCCTCGACGTCGGGCTGCTCGCTGCCGAGCGGGACACCCGCGATTCCGCGTAGCACCGCGGCGGTCGTGGCGCCCCCGCCCGGCAGGCAGGCCACGAGCACGGGCAGCAGCACCGCCACGGCCACGGCATCCCACAGCGCCCGGTGAGGCCTCCCTCCGGGGACGAGTGCCCGCACGCGCTCCTCCAGCCCGTACTGGGCCAGCGCCCCGGCCAGGTTCCAGCGGCGGATACCGGGCCGCAGGTGCCGCACCAGGCGGGCGGTGTCGAGCAGCCCGGCCGGCGCGAGTTCGGGCAGCCGCCGGTGTAGCAGCCGCCAGTCGACGCCGATGTTGTGGCCGACCAGGACCCGCCCGTCCAGCCGGGCCGCGATCTGCCCACGCACGTCCGCCAGGGCGGGGGCGGCGGCCAGCGCGTCCCCGGCCAGGCCGGGCGAGATCCACGGCCGCGGGCTGATCCACCGGCCGGGATTAAGCACGGTGTCCCACGCCGCCCCCATGTCGGGGCCGCCGCCCTCCAGCGGGACCGCCGCGATCTCCAGGATCTGCTCGCCGTCACGGTCCTGGCTGCCGGTCCCTTCCAAGTCGACGGCGACGAGCGGCACGGCCGTCCACTGCTGATCGGTCATCGGAATCTCCCGGGTGGTGAGTCGTGTTCATGGCGGGCAGCCTCGGCCAGCCGGGCGCATGCCGCTGTCGAGCTGTGCCTGCTGGGCAGGGGGCAGCTTGCAGCTTGCCAGCGCCCGCTCGAGTGCGCCAAGCGGAGCGGCAAAGGCGGCTGGGCGCCGGGGGATGCGTCCGCAAGGGGTTGATCGTTCGCTCGGCGATCGCCAACGCGGCCGTTCGCTCTGGTCTAGGCCGTGCTCGCCAAGCTGGAGGGATCATGTGATCGCCTAGAGCCAGATGCTGTGCACAGAATCGTCAGCTCTGCTCCTGTCGTGCCCCGCTGTGGCACCGCAGCACTTCACGTTCACGGCGCTTCTCGAGCATCCCGCCCGCCTCCTCCCTTTTATGATCGTGACTGCAGCTCGGTCAGGGCGCAGGCCGCGCCGTGACGGCAGTCCGAGGCTGCCGCCGACCTGGGCGCCGGCGCCTATCCCGCAACACATGAAGTCCTTCATGAAAGGGCAGGATCCGTCTCGTCCGGATGATCGTTCGTGCGCCGGTCGCCTCGCGTTGTGCGGCGGGCGGCCAGCGCGGTGGCCAGGTTGAGGACGGCCACGGCCAGAGAGACGAGGGCTGGAATCAGGTCGTTCACGGCTTCTCTCCTGCGGTTGATCGCTCCGGCGCGGTGTGCTGCCGGCGGACCCTGAGTACAGCTCCCGGCGCGGGGGTCCGGTGGTGCAGGCGGACCAACCCGGAGAAGACACCGCTGCGCCGATCAGGTTCGGGCAAGCTGGGCGCTGTCGGCCGCGTATGTGTCGGACCGGTGTCCGGCGGTGTCCGGCGGGTGGCGGCGGACGGCCTCGGCGCAGCGGATGGAGGGAGAATCTGCCGGTGAGTGGTGAGCAGCCTGACCCTGGTCAAATCCACAACGTTGCGGAGTTCAAAGACGCGCTTGAACTGCTGCGCGCCGGCCGCTCGTACGCCGCCCTCAACGAGGCCGCCCACGGGGAGCTGCCGCCATCGACGGTGTCGGACCTGCTCAACCCCGGAAAGGGGCTCCCTCGCGAGGAGACGCTGGAGGTGTTCCTGCGCGCCTGCGCAGTGCCGCCTCAACATGAGACCGCCTGGTTGCAGGCCCGCAAACGCGCGAACAGCGCCGGTGATCCGCGTACCGCTGGGTTGATCAGGGTGGCACAGGCCGAGCCGCGCCGGCTGGGGGTGCACGCCGCGATCGATGTTCCCGGCGCCGACGGTGAACTGCCCGCCTACGTCGAACGCGATACCGACACCGCTCCCCGAGGCGTGCGCGCGCTGATCGGCAAAGCCGCCTCAGGCGGGCGGGGCGGCCTGGTCGTGCTGGTCGGCAGTTCATCGGTGGGCAAGACGCGGTGCGCCTTCGAGGCGATACAGGCGCTGTTGCCGGACTGGTGGCTGCTGCACCCCTCCGATACCGCTCAGGTCTGCGCGATCGCCGCTGATCCTCCCGCTCGCCTGGTGGTGTGGCTCGACGAGCTGCAGCGTTACCTCGACTGCCCCGGCGAGTTGCACGCGGGCACGGTCCGGGCTCTGCTGGCACAAGGGGTGGTGCTGGTGGCCGCCTTGTGGCCCGGCCGCTACAACACGTACACAGCCCTGCCGCAGCCTGGCCAGCCGGACCCCCACGCGCAGGCACGAGAACTGCTCTCGCTCGCCGACGTCGTCGACATCGCCGAATGCTTCGCCCCGGACGAGCGCGTCCGCGCCGAGCAGATCGCTGCGGACGGGGATGTCCGGCTCGCCGTCGCCGTCCGCTCCGACGACTACGGGGTGACGCAGACCATCGCCGCCGCCCCTCAGTTGATGCGCCGCTGGCGGCAGGCCGACGCCTACGCCGCGGCGGTCCTCACCGCCGCGGTCGACGCCACCCGCCTCGGCGTGGCCTCACCATTACCGGCCGTGCTGCTCCGTGAAGCCGCCCCCGGCTACTGCGATGCCCGCCAGCGCGCCAAAGCCCCCGCCAACTGGTTCGAAAGCGCACTGGCCTACCTGACGGAGGAACTGCACGGCGCGACCAGCGCGCTCGCTCCGATCGCCGGCTCGCACGGGGGCATGGGTCAGACCGCCGGCTACCGCGTGGCCGACTACCTGCAACAGCACGCCCAGGCCGAACGCCGCCGCGCCAAGATCCCAGCCACTTGCTGGCAAGCCATGACCGACCACCTCACCGACCCCAGCGACCAGACCCGAGTCGGCAACGCAGCCCAAAGCCGGCTGCTGTATCGCTACTCCAACAGCCTCTACCGCAACGCCGCTCAAACCGGAGACCTGGGCGCCGTCTTCCAGTGGGCCAAATTGCAGGCCGAGCGAGGGCAGGTCGAGGAACTGCATGCGCTCGCCAACACTGGAAACCAGCACGCTACCGGCCAGCTTGCCCAACTGCAGGCCGAGCGAGGGCAGATTGAGGAGCTGCGCGCGCTCATCGACGCTGGGAACCAGTACGCCGCCGCCCAGCTCGCCGAACTGCTGGGCGGGCACGGCAAAGTCGAGGAGGTGCGTGCGCTCGTCGATGCGGGACACTCTGCCGCCGCCTGGGTGTTGGCCAGGCTGCTGGCTGAGCGAGGGAAGGTTGAGGAGGTGCGTGCGCTCGTCATCGCGGGACACTCAGCCGCCACCGTGGTGATGGCCGAGCTGCTCGGCGTGCGGGGGGAGGCCGAGCAGCTGCGCGCGCTCATCGGTGCTGGGAACCAGCACGCCGTCTTCTGGCTCGCCAGGCTGCTGGCCGAACGGGGGGAGGTCGAGGAGCTGTGGGCGCTCGTCGACGCGGGACACTCAGCCGCCGCCTTGGAGCTGGCCAAGCTGCTGGCTGAGCGGGAGCGGGTCGAGGAGTTGCGCACGCTCATCGGCGCCGGACACCCGGTCGCTACCTTCGAGTTGGCCAGGCTGCTGGCCAGACGAGGGGAGATCGATGAACTGCGGGGACTCGTCCACGCCGGAGACATGACTACCGTCTTCTGGCTCGCCAGGCTGCTGGCCGAACGGGGGGAGGTCGAGGAGCTGTGGGCGCTCGTCGACGCGGGACACTCAGCCGCCGCCTTGGAGCTAGCCAAGCTGCTGGGCAGGCGGGAGGATGTTGCTGAGCTGCGCGCGCTGGTCGATGCCGGACATGCAGTCGCCGCTGATTGGCTGGCTGCGGCGCTCATCAAGCGGGGACAGGTGGAAGAGGCCGAGCGGCTGCGGCGCGATGGTCTGGAGGCGGACTGAGCCAGACCAGACCGTGTAGTCATTCTGTATCCCGACGCCTCCTTCTCCCAACGAAACACGGGCCGGGGCCGATGACCACCGGACGGGTCCTGAGGCACGAGTGGACGATCCACTGGCAATGGCGGACCTGTGATCTCTAGTGTGACCGGCCGCTGCTGTAATCGTGGTGAGACCAATGCATGCGAAGATCGCCGCTTCGGCCCGTATCGACGAGTACCGGGCCCAACGCGGAGGAGAAGCATCATTTGATGAGGCGATGGACGACGGTCGGGACGCTCACCGTGACAGGGTTAGCGCTCCTCGGCATCCCCGCCGCTGGTGCGGCCGGGGCCAGCGACCCGGTCGCGGCGATTCAGCGTCAGCTGGTCAAAGGACACGGCGTGCGGATCGCCGAATACAAAACGTTCAACTCGGGCCCGACCTCTGGCTGGGAGCGTTTCAAGCCGACGAAGGGCGTCGTCGGATTCGGTGACGGCGAAGTGGTGGCGACCGACCTCTGGCACCACCAACTGGGGGACGCAGGCGTCCGCGTTATCTGCATCGGCAAACGCCTTTGGGAGTACGACCCGGCAGAGAAGCGGCCGAAGAGCAAGAAGTGGGTGGCCATCAAGGACGCCTGCCTGGAGCCCTTGGAGACGGGATACCTCCGTTTGGACACGCCGGCCGTGCTCGCGGCCGTGCTGGCGACCACGACGACCACCAAAGCTTCGGATACCTACGATGGCTCACCCACGACCCTCCACCAGGGATCGATCTCGTTCCGTCAGCTGTGGGATGTCCGACCGGATCTGCGCGGCGGCTCAATGAAGGATGAACACGCCGACTGGGAGATCGACTGGCGGCTGTGGATCGGCAAAGACGGCCTCGTACGCCGTGCCTGGTCCAAGTGGCGGCAGCCCGAAGGTGAGATGCTGAAGGGCACCACTGGTGGCCAGGGCTGGTACGGCTTCGTTGAGGATGTCCGCTACTCGGACTGGGGGATGAAGCTCGCCATCAAGCCTCCGCCTGCCGCTCAGACCATCGCCTTCAACAAGCTGAAGCACTGAGTGGCGAGCACAGACATGGGCGAGGCATCCAGGACGGGAAACGATCACTCCGATCCTGGGAAGTGCTCTTCTGAGCATCTGCTCCGCTCCAGGCCAGCGTCTGGTCGAGCGATGGAGGGGCGTGGCCTGCCCATGAACGGAGGCCACTGAGGGGCTTGGCCCGGCGGACCTCCCCGGACTGTCGCCCCCAGACACGCACCCGGGGCCGCCACGATGGCGGTACCGGGCGGGGCACGCGAAGCTCCACGCCCAGGAACACGCACAGCCCGTGCGGCTCGGGGCGGGAGCGAGCGTCCAGGTTGCGCTGGTCCTGCCGCTGGTTGTTCTACTTGGGGGAGCTTTTCTCCGCCTCGATGGAATCGAATCCCCTCTCAGCAACGCTTATAGCGGTGAATTTCTACCACCGGATGCATGCCGCTGCGGGTTGTCACCCAGTCTCATCACGACTTAACGTGAGTACGCGAAGGGCCTCCTACCAGACGGTGTGCGAAGCCTTGCCGGTAGGAGGCCCTCCACCCCTTAGAAGGGGTGGCGCGGATCGAACAGCACCCAGCAGATCCACAACACCAGCTTCACCACCGCCAGTGCCGTACGGATCCAGCCGTACCTATCTCTCCGCTCGCGGCCGTCGTCGTCCATCAGGACTCTCCTTTGCTCCGCCAGACCATCCGGCGGACAGGCCCGGACGGCCACAGCGCAGAGGTCATCGACGGCGCGTGCTCATGATGACGCATAGCAAGGGTCCGCGCGGAGCCGGCAGCCGACGCGGGGCATCCCTTCTCACCCACGGGTGATAAGAATCCGCCCCGGAAGGAGGATCTTCAGCCGCACGCCTCGGGGAACCCGTCAGCGCCGGCAGCACCCAAGCCACAGCCGAAAAGCGGTGCCCGCCTGACCGGCTGGGGTCGCCGGCGCAACCCCAGCCTCTTGCCAAGCGTGGTCCGAGCATGGCACCTTGTGCATGGTTCCGGACGCGATCATGCCCCGCACGGGGGTGTGGCATCACGGAACGATCGGGAGGCCACGGTAACGGCTGCCCGTAGGCCCCGCTGTAGCGGGGATGCTCCCCACGCACGTGGGGGTGAAGCCCTCCATCAGGCAGGGCTCTCGTCGGCGTCTCTTCTACCGCAAGGAACGGGCCATGTTCGATCCCCCTATCGACCTCTCCGGCCTTCCCGGCTACCGGGCTGCCGCCAGCGCGAGGCCTGCCAGGATTGCCTTTCTCGGTCGTTGCTCAACCAAAGACAACCAGGATCCCCGCTCGTCCATCGCCGGACAGCTCGCCGAGGCCAGTGCGCTGCTGGCACCCGGCGAGGTGTTCATCGCCCACTTCTGGGATGTCGAGTCCGGCATGCTGGGCCTGGACGAGCGCAGTCAGGGCACGGCTGAGGACTACGCGCGGCTCGGGGTCCCGGTGGCCCGCGACGGCGGCCTACGCGAGCTGTTGGAGTGGGTAGAGCGCGGCGAACTCGATCGCGTCGGGTGCGAGAGCGTCAGCCGCGTCGCTCGCGACATGCTGTCCAACCTCCAGGTCGAGAATCATCTGAAGTCCCGCGGCGTCTTGCTGGAATGCGCCAACGAGCCCCGTGGCGGCAAGACAACCGGGCAACTGGAGCTGCGCCGCTCGGCACAGGTTCGTGCCGAGATCTTCCGGCATGAGATGCAGGAGCAGTCCATGCGTGGCCATCGCCAGCACACCGCCAACGGCTACCGGCACGGCCCGGCCTGCTACGGCTACATCGCCGTCGTCGACGCGGACGCGCCGCCGGCCGCCCGCCGCTTCGGTGGTGACCGCCCGAAGATGCGTCTCGCGCTGCACCCCGACCGGCGCCGCGCCGACACCGTCGAGGAGGTGTTCCGCCTGCGCCTGCAGGAGCAGATGCCAGATGAGGAGATCGGCCGGCTGCTGGCGGTCGACCTCGAGCGCCACCCCCTGGCCGACGGCCAGGTCCCGTGGACCGGGCGGCGGGTGCGCAGGATGCTCCTGCAGCCGAAGTACTCCGGCTATCAGGTGTTCAACCGGCGGGCAGCGCGCACCGACCGTGGCCGGGCCAATCCGATCGCCGACTGGGTGTGGTCCCGGGCCCTCGCGCATCCGGCGATCGTGACCCTGCAGGAGTGGCACGAGACCCAGCTGGTGACCGCGCGGATGCGCGAGCGGCAGATGCCTGGCTGGGAGCGGGTGAACCAGGCCGCCGCCCAGCGCGGGATCCGGCTCACCGCGCTGCGCGAGAACGACACGCACCTGCTGTACCAGCTTGGCCTGCGGCAACTCGTCCTGCCACGCGGAGAGCTGCCAGCCGCGGTCGCCGACGAAGTCATCCGGCTTCTGGAGGCGAGCGCGTGAGCCGCCGCGGAACTCCGGCCGACCCCGCCCATGACAGCGGCGCCCTCGAAGTGGCAGCCACCCGGCGGGAAGGGCGGTGGACCACACAGGCCGGCACGCACGGCGTCGTCGTCCACGCCCCGACGCTGAAGGCACTGCAGGCCAGCGCGCAGCAGGCACTGGCCCTGACCACGGACACCCCTGCGGTCCCGCCCATCCGGATACACCCGCGATCCGCCGAACTCCACGCCCTGGCCAAGGCACGCCAGCGCTACGACACCGCCCTACGACAAGCGGTGCAGAGCCTGCGCGCGGACGGAGCGACGTGGAGCGACATCGCTTCGGCCTGCCACGTCCGCATCGCTGACGCACAAAACGTCCTTGGGACACCACCGTGACGCCCTCCAGGCAGAGCCCACGCGGCAGAGCGCGCCAGCCGCCACCACCCCTGGGGACAGCGGCGAGTGCACTCCGATGCACGTGACCCGGGGTTCCACCGGGCGCGGCGCCGGCTTCTGCCCGTCCGAGGCTGCCCGCCCGTGGAGATCGTCACCGCAGCCGGACACGAGGTGGACATCGTGCCCGCGGCGGGCGGCACGCCGCCGCACGATGGCGCAGAGCCGGGCCGATCCGGCGCAGGGCCGCTTCCTCAGCACGCTCGGTGTGACCTTTCCAGCGGCCGGCGCGGACACCTCCGCCTACGACGTGATCTTCTTCGCCGCCTGATCACCTCGCGCTGTCGGCGGATCACTCTGGCGAACGCAATTCAGCGTTGAACGCAACGCTTCGACGGCAGCACAACGCACATGGATCCGCGGCCCCCGGCTGTGACGGATCTGGTTGCGGTGACCGAACCATCTTCACCAGGGATTTCTACCTCGTCGAGCGAACGGCAGGCTCGCGATCATGCTGTGGTCGGCATCCTGGCCGCCAGGAGACGAAGGCTTCATTGATCCTGGCGGCGCCGTCGGAGTCTCTGCCGCACCCACACAACGATCAGAATGGTTTCGAGCACTCCAAAAAAGAGATACTCGAAGAGAGTGGGTGCAGCCATTCCAATGAGGGGCATGAGGGCGAGCCTGAACGCGAATAGTGCAACCCCCAGGATGATGAGATTACCGTGTGACATAGGCTTGGAGTCGCGTCTAGGTTTCGACAACATCATCACCCTGAAGAGTTCTGCATCCCATTAGAGCAGCGCTAGTCCTTGGTTTCGTTATTATATATTACGGCGAGCTGCCCCGTGATGTAGGTTACAAGACTGGTCACGCGCCCTGATCGCGAACCGATGGCCCAATCGATCGCCTTGGCCACGGCCGTACCTACTTTTTGAATTCCGGCCTGAATCTTACTGAATATCGTTTTGCCTGCTGCGCTCTGCCAGAAAGCCTTGGCGGCCGGACCTCCAAATGCCCCCATTACAGCGCCAGTGATGACTTTGTCTCGGAAGGTAGCCCAGTTGAATTCTCCTGTGTATAGCGTCTCCACCCAGTAGCCGATCCCAGACGCCAGGCCTCCGAAGATCGCACCACAGAGAGCGGCTCCGGCGCTTGCCGTGGCGATCGTGCAGACACCGGATCCAATTCCGCCCACGACGGCGCTGACTACTCCGACGAGAACTTCGCATATGGTTCCGCACTTGCGGTTGTCCCCTGATTGGCTACCACCGCTGATGCCGCCCGTCATCCCGGGAGCACTACCACCCGAGAGTGCTTGCAGTTCACCCCACAAGTCTGCCAGCTTGTCGGTCGACCAGCCCAGGTAGTAGGCCATTCGGTACAGGTCGCGAGCCTGTGCGTCCGCGTCCCAGTAGCCGTCCGGCGCCACCGCACGTTCGCCCAGGGCGACGTCGTTGAGAATGAAGTTCTCGAAATACCACCGGTTGTCCGTTTCGGCCACTGATGCCACACAGGCAAGGACCTCCCCTTCCCAGTGGCATGGCGTGCTTAGAGCATCTCCCCTGCGTTCCCCGCCCCATGAGTCGATGGCATCGCTAGGGGTGTTGAAGCAGGTGGGGTTGCACCAGGAGCTACTTTGGCCCCAGTTGATGTTAGAGGTGAAGTCACTAGGGTCTTGGTTCCAGCCAAAGGTTCCGCCGCCGCCGCTGGTACCGCGGCCGACGGTGGCATGACCGGTGGGGTCGATGCCGGTCAGAGGTGAGGCGTTGGCGTAGGTGTAGCGGTTGGCCTGGACGGACGGGCTCGGTGCCAGGGTCATGGTGTCGCGGCTGGTGAAGGTGCCGGTGCTGGGCTGGTACCAGCGGGCGTGCATGTTGACCTTACCGGTGTCTAGGTCGGTGTATTCGCCCTGGTAGCCGAGGCTGGTAGCTGTACCGGTTTGCGCGGTGACGGTACCGAAGGGGTCGTAGGCGGTGGAGGTGGCTAGTGCGGTGTTGAATGTGGCGATCAGATCGCCGTGCATGTCGGACAGGGCGGCGAGCGGAGCGCCGGCGCCTTCTTGGAGGCCGAGTAGGCCGCCGTGGGCGTCGCGGGCATAGCGTGCTTGGACGGTGCCGCCGGCGCTGATCGCAGCCAGGTCATTACCAAGGCCAGAGTAGGCGAAGGTCTGGTTGCTGGTGCCGCGGGTGCGTGAGGTGACGCGGTTGAGGGCGTCGTAGCTGTAGAGGCTGTCGCCGTCGGCGATGAGCCGGTCGAAGGCGTCGAAGGTGAACTGGGTGGTGGCGCCGGCCTTGGTCTCGGTGGCGAGGGTGCCGCGCGGTGTGTAGGTGTAGGTGCTGCCGTCGCCGCTGGTGAGCCGGTTGCGCTCGTCGTAGGTGAACGTCTTATCGCCGGCCTTGGTGCGGTTGCCGGAGGCGTCCCACTCATACGCGGTGACTGCGCCGCCGGGGGCGGTCCAGGAGGTCAGGCGTCCGGCGTGGTCGTAGCCGTAGGTGTTGGTGCCTGCTCCAGCGGTACCGGTGGTGGTTTTGGTGGTGAGGTTGTCGTCGTCGTCCCACCCATAGGTGACCTGGGCGAGCTGGGTGCCGGAGCCGTTCTTCAGCGTGTGACTGATCGGCCGGTTCATCGGGTCGTAGTCGAAGCTCTGGGCGCTGCCTTGGCCGGTGGTGGCGGTGATGGTCTTGATGTTGCTGGCTTTGTCGTAGCCGTAGGTGAGCGTGCGGCCGGTGACCGGATCGGTGGCGGTCTTCAGCCGGCTGGCGTTGTCCCAGGTGAACGCGGCGGTGCCGGAGGCGTCGATGCGCTGGGTGGGGTTGCCGAGGGCGTCGTAGCTGTAGGCGGTCTGCTGGCTGCCGTCCTTGGAGATGCTCAGGGGCAGGCCGCGGTCGTTGTAGGCGACGGTCAGGTCGCCCGCCGTGGTGGTGCGGCCGGCGAGGTCGTAGCCGAAAGTCTTCTCCGCGGTGGTGGCGCCGCCGCCCGTGCCCGATTCGTGGGTGAGCCGGTTCAAGTGGTCGAAGGTGCGGTCGATGCGCACACCGCCGGGCTGGATGGTGGCCGTCGGGTTACCGGCGGCATCGTAGAGGTGGGTCCAGGTTCGGTCGGCCAGGTTCGGGTGGGCAGTGGTGGCCGGTTCGGTCACAGTTTCAGCCAGGCCGAGGCTGTTGTAGCTGGTCCAGGTGGCGTTACCACGGCCGTCAGTGAGCCGGGTACGGGCGCCGGTGGCGTCGTAGCCGAAGCTCGTCGTGATCATCTCACCGCTGCTGACGGGCTCGATCAGCGCAGTGATCCGGTTCAGAGCGTCGAAGGTCTGGCGTGTGACGTGCCCTGCACCCGAGGTCTTGCTGATCGGGTTGCCTGTTGCGTCGTAGCTGTAGCCGATGGTGCGAAGTACGGTACCGCCGCTGTCGAGATCCTTGGCGACGGTCTGGCGGCCGGCCAGGTCGTATTCGGCAACTGAGGCGTTACCCAGCGGGTTGATCACCTTGACTAGGCGGCCCGCCAGGTCGAAGGCCATCGTCGTCGTGTTGGTCATCGGGTCGGTAGAGGAAGTCACCTCGCCGGCTGCGTTCACCGCCAGGGTTGTGACCTTGTTACCGGGCTGGATCTGCTTGGTCAGCCGCCCGGCGTCGTCGTACTCCATGGTGGTGACGTAAGCGGCCGTGGTCGGCTGGCGTTCGATTTGGGTGGCAGTGATCTGCCGGCCGAGGTCGTCGTAGGTGGCTTCCGTGCGGGCCCCCGTCGTGTCCACCGTAGCCAGCATCTCGCCAGCCATGTCGTACTCAACGACTGACGTGCCAGCAGTCTGGCCCTGTGGGGCGGGGTCGGTGGCGCGGACCTGGCGGCGGAGTTGGTCGTAGTCGAACGAGGTTACGTTGCCGCGTGGATCGGTGACGGACACCAGAAGCCCAGCCGCATCATAGGCGCGCTCGATGACCGGGGTAACGGCGGTGCCACCTGGCGGGCTGTAGGAAGGGGCGGCCGAAGTCGTCAGCCGGCCTGCTCTGTCGTAGGCCGACACATCGGTACGCCCATCGGCATCCTGCTTGTGCGTTCTGCTTCCCACGGTGTCGTAACCGATCCGAACGGTGGGGCGAGCTCGAGTAGCTGTGCCGTTCTTGTCGACTTGTACCTCGGGCGCAGTGGCTTCCACCAGCCGGTCGAGCGCGTCATAGCGCAGTGTGTGAGTGAAATCGGCGGCGGTGGCGCCATCGGCGTTGCCGCGTGGGTCGGTGATGGAGGTGGCCAGGCCGCGGTCGTCGTAGCCGATGCTGGAGATGATGTCCTGGTCGCCGTTTTCGATCGTCTCCCGGGTGGGCTGGTTCAGCTTGTTGTAGGCGAACGTGGTGGTCTCGGCGCGCGTTGTGCCGGCGGCCGTGCGGGTGGTGCGGGTGACGTTGCCGTTGGCGTCGTAGACGTGGGTGGTGGTGCGGGCCAGGTCGCCCGGATCCAGCGTCTGCGACATCAGCCGGCTCGCCTCGTCATACTCGAACACGTTGATGGTGATGCCGTTGCCGGTCATCTGCTCGATCAGATTGCCTGCCGGGTCATACTCATCGCCCCGCACCACCACGTCACGCGGCGTCGTGGAGCCGTTGAGCTTGGCGTCGTCGGCGATCTGCTCCTTGAGCCGGTTGTCCATCCAGTACACGGTTGTGGTCTTGCGGCCCATCGCGTCAACGCTGGCCGTCAGCCGGCCGCCGGGGTCATACGCGCGTGACTCCAGCACCACGTCCTGCGCCGCTTGCGGGTTGACCGGGCTGCCCGTCCACCCCTTGATCGTGCGTGAGGTGAGTTCACCGCGCTTGCTGTAGCCGGACTCGATCACCGTGCCGCGCGGGTCGGTCACCCTGGTCATCCAGCCGCGCTCGTTCCACCCCTGCTGGACGACGCCGCCCTCCGGATCGGTCACGGTTTCCTGACGGCCGTGCGCGTCGTAGGTGTAGGTGGTGACGCGGTCGGGATCCCCACCGGTCAGATCGACCACGGTTTCGGTGAGCGTCCGGCCATCGGCGTCGTAGGTGTAGCGGATCTGCGCGGTGTGCGTGACGTCGCTGAGCTCGTTCTTCACCGCAGGTGCCGTGCTGGTGGTGATCCGGCTGCGGCCGTCGTAGGCGAACGTGGTCCGCACACCGTCGGGCAAAGCCTGTGAGATCCGGGTGCTGGCGCTCAGGCGGCCGAGTACGTCGTATTCCAGCTTGGTGACCAGCCCCTCGGGGTCGGTCTGTTCGGCTAGGTCGCCAGCTGCGGTGTAGCGGTAGGACCAGGAGTTGCCACGCGCGTCGGTCTTGGTCTCGACCAGGCCGGCCGGGGTGGTGCCGCCGCCGACCGCCGGCTCGCTGCCGTCGGTGTAGGCGGTGCTCACGGTGCGCCCGTTGGGGAAGTCCTGCGTGGCCGGCGTGGTCTGCGAAGTCGGCTCGCCGTGGGTGTTGTAGGCAGTGGTGGTGGCGAAGGTGTTGTCGGTGTCACCGGCCGAGCGGCCGTCGCGATAGGCGATCACCTGGTCGTTGCGCGGGTCAAACGGATCATCGGCGTTGAGATAGTACTGCCAGAACTCGATCGCGCACTCCCCCGGCGCCCGGCAGTATTTGCGGCCGAGGTTGTTGCCGCGCTCGTCCTGGTAAATGTCGTGCGCGATGTCGTTGCGGTCGATGATCTTGGTGAGGAAGCCTGCCTGGTCGTACTCGTACCAGGTGGTGTGGCCGAGTTCGTCCGGGACACCGCGGACGCGGTAGCCGCGCCAGGCGTCATACAGGTAGTCCAGGGTGTTGCCGTCCGGGTCGGTCACCGTGACCTGCGCCTCACCGGACTGCTGCTCGGTGACGATGTCGCCGATCTGCCAGGTGCCGCCGTGCTGGTCGGTGTGCGTGGCGATCCGGTCGCTCTTGTCGTTGTAGGTGTTGGAGGCCCACACCATCCCGGACGGCAGCGTGATCTGCGACAGCTGGTGCGTCGCGCCAGTGCGCGCCGCGTAGTGCTGCTGCACCTCCTCGGCGGTGAGCGGCTTGCCGTACACCGCGACCTCGTCCAGCTGACCCTGGAAGGGGAACGCGCCTGTGGTGGGGGGCACCGCAGGGGAGTGCGCCGGGTTCGCCACGCCGTTGCCGATGGTGGCGTAGGTTCGCCAGGAGGTTACGGTGGCGGTCATCGTGCCGACCTGCGCGCCGTCCAGGAACAGCGTCTGGTTCTGGCCCGCTACCGTCAGCGCCACGTGGTGCCATTGGCCGTCGTTGACCGTGCCGGCAGAGGTGATCGGCGTCATCACCGTGTCCAGCGAGCCGCGCAACTTGCCGTCGGTGCCCACGTACAGCATCGCCCCTCGGGCGAGGCCGGCGGCGTTCTGCCCGGTGCCGGCGGCCATGATCACGCCGGACTGGGTGGTCTTGAACCAGGCTTCCACCGACATCTGGTCCCCCAGATGCGGGATCGTGTTGGACGGCAGTTGGACCACCGATCCGGCCTTGAACGTGGCCGCGGTGTCCGTGGTGCCCGCCAGCGCGCCCTGTTCGCCCAAGGTGATGCCCTGATAGGTCAGATTTCCGGCGCCGTTACCCAGATCCGCGCCTGTGCTGCCGGAGGCCTCGCCCAGCCGCCAGTACGCGTGCGGGTCGGAATTCAGCACGCTGCTGCGATACAGCGAGCCGCTGCTGTAGGCGTAGCTGGTGCAGTTCGGCGCGGCCACCGGCGCGCACACCTGAGTCAGCCGGCCCGCGTCATACACATACGTCCACGTCAGCGGCTGACCGTCGACGGCGTCGCTGGACACCGACGCCACCTGGCCGCCCTGCCAGGTGAACGTCACCGTCCGGCCGCCCACTCCGGCGATCGACGCCAGCTTGCCGGCCGCGTCGTAGGTCAGCGTCTGACTACGGCCGCGCCGGTCGGTGATCTCGGTGAGCTGGCCTTGCGCGTTGAACAGGTAGCTGGTGGCGGCCTTGTCCATCAGCCGCCAGGTCCCGCCGCTCTCCTGTGCCAAGGTGGCGTACGTGCCGGGCGGCGGCTGGAAACTCCCGTCGCCATTGGCGCGGAAACGCACCTGCCGCCCGTCGGGGTAGGTCACCAGCGCTGACGTCGACTCCCCGCGCACCTCCTTGACGATCTTCATGTCCCAACGCGTCGACCACCCCGCGCCGAACATGCCGTCCGTGCGCGTGTCCAGGCTGTTGTAGGTGCGCACCACCGACAGCGGCGGCCCCACCGTCGCCACCTGCAGATCGGTGAACGAGGCGGTGTAGTTGCCGGTCTGCTGGTTGAACTCCTGCCCGCTCGTACCCGGGGTGGCCAGCCACGCGCTCAGCTGCGGCTGCCGCACACCGGTGGTGAACGTTAGCAGCGGCGACGTCGTGGTCGAGGAGTCGTAGGAGTCGCGGACGGTGACCTTCCACCAGTACTGCTTGCCCCACGCCAGCTGCCCTGCCGGCACCGTCCAGTGGTTACGGTTGCCCGCCACGAACCCCGAGGTGAAGCAACCGGTGCCGGACATCGACTCGACGTCACACACCCGGAACCGGTACGACACCGGGTAGTTGCCGTTGCTGCTCCCGCCCCAGGCCCGTAGCGTCGGCGTCAAGGAGTCGACCAGGTATCCCTGCTTGGGGTACACGTCGACCAGGCCCGGAACGGCCAGCACCGATCGCTCGGCAGCTTCGGCCTTCCGCACTCCAGCCGGCAGATCGTCCTCTGCCGCCGGAGCAGAATCCTGCACTCGGTCCTCAGCCGGCACCGCGCCCTTGGGCGGCTTCACCTCCGACTTCCAGCCGCTCTCCGGCACAGCCGCGGCCCCAACCTTCGCCGCTGGAAGCAACGACGGGAACCCAGCCGCGGTCCCGGCCATCTGCTTCGGAATGACGGGCGAGGCCGCGGCATCATTCGCCACCGACGTGTCCGTGGAGGTAGCCGTAGCGGCACCCGCGGGCAATGCCTGCACCATCAGTAAGCCCGGTGCCATACCGGCCAACGCGGCAACGATCCCGGCCGAACGACGCCATGACAAAACCCGGCGCATGCGCCACCACTCCGAACCACAACGGACACCCCGCCGGGGCGTCAGACGTCGCTCTCCGCCGCAGCAGAACGCGCTATTTGCGACGATACGGCTCGGAGCTGATCACTTCCGACGGCAAGCTACGGAAGCGTGATCAGTCAGACAAGGCAGGCGAATATCACAAATGGGAAACCAGCCCCCATTTGTCGGTTACGCCGAGTTATTTTCGCAGTAGGTGCAGAGCATGAGGGTCTGTAACGGATACGCATCTCGCGCGACCATGTCCGTTAGCTGAGACGGTCGTGCAGCGGCCCTCAGGGCTTCTCAGCAGTCCGAACGTCATCAGCAGTCGGCACTCCGACAGCGGCTAACGCCCGTCGAGCACGTCCGCGCCGGGACCGCCAGCGACGGTTTGGTCCGGCCATGAGAACTCCAGTCACGGAGGGTGGCAACGAGGACCCCTGACCCGCATCGGCCTTCGTCAGCCTGTCCGCTGGAACGTCGTGGCGGACAGGCTGTGCAGGCCTGCGGGGTTGAAGAATACGAATCGTCGGCGCTGGAGCCATTCGCCTAGTGCGATCGAGTCGTCTCAGATCGTTGAGCTGTTGGTCTGGATTGCCTGGGACCGCCTCCCGCGCTCTTGTCCATGGCGCACACCGTCTCTCGACGTCTACTGTCGCTGCCCGCACTACTTCTTCTCAGTGACGTCTCCAAAGAAGCGGATTTGCCGGGGCTCAGGCCTGCCGGCAGCATCAACCGCGGCCTAAAACGACAGCTCTAGGAAGAGCAGTGCGTTCTCCCGGCGATTCCCGTGTCAGACCTTCGGGGCACAAAATGATCATTGCGGATGGACACACTCAGCAACCGACCAGTGTCCGTGCTCGCTTCCGCGGCCGTGACCCGGTCGAGTTGAGAAGCCCCGGTGAGCTCCGAAGCTCCTACATCCTGTGCCATTGCAGGGATGAGGCTAAAAGTCGAACTCACCCTTCTTGGCACCGTCGATGAATGCAGCCCACACCGATTCTGAGACGACATATGGAGGCTGGCCGGGCGCTTCGGTATCACGAATACCGACCATGCCGCCAGGGAGAGGGGCTACTTCGAGACAGTTGCCATTGTCGCCAGAGCGTGTGGCCTTACGCCAAGCGGCGCGGTCCAGGTCTTCGTTGGTCACTTCCATCGCTTGGCCTTCTCCTCGATCAAGTGGAGTGAAGCCCTCCGGGGCAGGGCGTCACCGTGCAACATCTCATATCTCGACTTGACCTCCAGAACCCGACCGGGGTCTGCAGTGATCTGGCTCAGCGTGATCGACTCGATGTAGGCAGTGTCCGGCATCTCGGGTCCACCGGCGAGCATGAAGGCACCCTGCAGGCCAGTTGTCAGCCACGCGTCATGAGGGAGGATACGGACATGGACACGGGGATGGTCGTCCATGACAGCGAGATGCGCAAGCTGTTCGGCCATGACCTCCTCGCTGCCGATTGGGCGGGTGAGGACTCCTTCGTCCAGAACTGCCCATAGCGTAGGCCCATTCTCCCACTCCAGGATTCGCTGGCGATTCAGCCGCGCGGTGACGCCTTGCTCGACTAGGTCAGGTGTGGTTCCTGGCCTACCGCGAAAGACGGCTCGAGCGTAGCGTTCGGTCTGGAGCATGCCGGGAATGATCAGCGGCTCCCAAGCGCGGAGCATGTCGGCCCGCTGTTCGATCTCGACCAGTTGAGCTAGCCAGACGGGCCAGCGACCGGCCTGCTCAACCGTTTCACGCCAGCGAGCAAGCAGGCCTCCTTCTGCCCCCAGGGCATTGTCGGCGGCGCGGGCGAAGTCTTCGCTGGCTGGACGTTCCCCGCGCTCCACCATACTGATCTTCGAGACGGACCAGCCCAATATGGTAGCGAGTTCTTTTTGTCGCTTTCCCGCCAATTTACGATATTCACGCAGGTGAGCGCCGAATGCCCGTTTCGGATTTCTTAGGGCAGGCTCCAGTTCGACCTTTCGCATGACGGGCCACCTTCTCTCCTATAGCGCACAGGAACTGCACAGGACACGTGTAGTAGCACACATGGATTGTGCCTGGGAAGTGCTTTGCAATATACCCCGCACGCTGGGGTTTTCTGAGATGGTCTCTTCAGGCCGGCTCGACGCATCAAACCCTGCACACGCACTAGTGATCGTCTGTGCATACAGCCACTGCATTATTCACAAAAGCGACACTAGCGATGATCGAGGAATAGCGAGGTGGATTGGTGGTTTACTACGCTCCTCCCCCACAACTTAAGGCGATTGGCACTGCCCACTTGGCTCGCAGCAACCGGGCTCCTCGTCTGGCCCGAAGAGCTGTCGCCGTTTGGCTGGAGCGGGCGCACCCTGCCCGGGAGATCACAACGCTGGCAGTGTCGGAGCTGGTCACCAATGCCGTCCAGCACCCCGACAACACTCACCCCGCCACCGTTCCCGTGGGCACACAGGACCTGATCACAGTCACACTGTCGCAGGGCTCGGATTACCTTCGGCTAGCAGTGACCGATCCCGGATCCTCGTCGCAACCGTCGATAATTCCTCTTCAGGCACCGAACCTGCACGCTGAGCGCGGGCGGGGGCTGGCGATCGTGGAGGCCCTGTCTCGTGGCCGGTGGGGCAGCTACCTGCTCCCTCCGGCAGGGCAGCGCCTCGTGTGGTGCCATCTCGACCTCGATCCGATCCCGGCACAGGACGACGCACTCTTCTACGCCCCGCATAGCCGGTCTACTTCTCCGAGCGACATGCTGGTCCCCTGAGCACTGAGGGACGGACCTACGTCGCCATCCCTTGATCTTGCTGAGCCGGTGCTGGTCATCGCCGCCCTCACCAGCTCGATCGCCCTGGTCCGACAGCCTCCCGCCCCGGTCACCATCGATGTGCTCGTGCTGGCGCCGACGCCTCTACAATCACCGTGCTCCGCCCGTCTGCGAGCACGCCGCAGCTTGACCCATTTCCCATTGAACGCCTCGTGCAATCCAGCAAAGCGCTCTTCCCCTCTTCGCGCACCCAGGGCGTGCGCACCTCACACCGCAAGATCAACTCGCTGATGTTCCTCCATGCCGCCACGTTCCTGGCTCTTACGCCTCAGCATCGGCAGGCAGAGGCATGGGGCGTACTCGACGTGATTCTCACGGCCTCGTCGAGGTCCTGCGCAAAGGGCCTGCCTCACACGACGTTCTGCCACTGCAATCAACTCCATGCCCCGCACCAGATGTGGCCCATCATCCCTGGGAGACTCCATGCCCGATCCCATCCAGGTCGCAGTTGCCGACCAAGCCACCACCCACCTCAGCTCCCTGCAGAAGCTGCTCCAAGAACAGGGCCTGCACGCCCGCCTGCTCACCCAGCCGGGGGAGCTGCCACGACTGCGAGTTATCAATCCACGCGCCACCTCCCTGTGCGAGGTCATCACAGCCGCGCCAGCGCGTGGCGTATGGAGCTTCTGGTGGTCATGGGAAGAGCCGATCACTCCGGTCAGTGAAGTCGCTAATGCCGCCCAACGCGTCGGCTACGTGCTGACCCCGGCCGCGCGACAGCCCACCTGACTCTGCACGAGTGCGAACCCGCCATCGACCTCCACCCGCTTTCCCTCGTCGCCGTACCGAAGCAGGGGTCCATCGCTCAGCCCGGATGCGTGCTCATCCAGTGCGGCATCGGCCTTACAAGTGCCCCAGACCCCTGTCTGCCACAACCTCACCAACGGGAGGAGCCTGTGGCTGGCATGGCCCTTATCTGGACGTGTTCGGGGAAATCCGGATGAGGGCACTGAAGCTCTCGGGAGTGCGAGAGACATTACGCAGGCGGCTCGAAGCGTTCCCGAGATGGCGGTGACCGCGAACGTCGCGTGCAAAGACGTGGACGCGGTTGCCGTAGGGACATGGCCGGTAGGAGGCTACTGGCCAGGCTCCCTCCAGCGACGATTCATGGCGGAGCCCCCGTCCGCTTGATCGTCGCCGGGCGGCCCCATGGTGAGGGTGACGTCGCGGTGCCAGAGGCGCGACGCGAGGGGCCGCCCACATCCAACGTCCGGCAGCAGCACGCCCTTCCCCAATGTGCTGCTCCCGGGCCGGGAGCCTTCGAGAAGCATGGCCGTGGGTCGCCAACACTCATGGGCGCACGGTCCGTTCTCGCATGGCCTTCCTGAGAGATAGGAAGAGGGAGTCTGGTGCACCCCTTGGGCGGGCCGGACATCGGACATGCTGAGTACCGGCATCGTGATGGCTATCTCGTGGGCAGCCGGATCACCGTCCCTCCCTTTGTCACGTCCTGCTCCCCCGGCTCGGGGCGTGTGATGCGCCGGATAGGTGGCACCGGCCCAGGCGCGGGGGCAGCGGGCCCCGTGAGGAAGGCGGCGGTCGCCTCAGCTGCCGCCGCTGCAGCTTCGGGGTAGACGGAGGTGTAGGTGTCACGGGTGAAGGTGGATGAGGTGTGACCGAGGGTCTCTTGGACGATTTTGATGTCCACGCCAGCTGCGAGCATGGCGGTGGCCGCGCCGTGGCGTAGATCGTGCAGTCGGATCGGTGGCAGTCCTGCCTGCTGACATATCGAGTAGAAGCGGTCGGTCACGTGCTGCGGGTGCAGGGGTCGGCCGATGCCGTCGGTGAAGACGAATCCGCTGTCGGCCCAGTCTTCGCCCGCGGCCAGCCGTTCTCGGCCTTGGCGTCTTTTGTGCTCGGCGAGGAGAGTCATCGTCTCGGCGTCGACGGCGATCTCGCGGTCGCTGGCGTCGGTTTTCGGTTTGCCTTGGATCGTGGCCCAGCCGAGCTGAGTGATCTGCCAGTGAATGCCGATCCTCGACGTCGCGAACATGACGTCCGGCCATCGCAGGCCGACTGCTTCGCCGCGCCGAAGACCGCGCACAGCGATGAGCCGATACAGAACGAACAGCCGGTCGGTGCGGGCATGAGCGAGGAAGCTCTGTGTCTGCTCGGCTGTCCACACCATGACCGGCGACGGCCGGGCCGTGCTGACGTAGGCGGCGGCCGAGTCGATCCGCTTGCCCTCGTGCGCCTGCTTGAGACGTTCCCCGTGTTCGGCGTGATCTTTATGCCATTGGGCTACCTTCTCCTCGGTCCAGACCACCGGCCTGGGCCGGTCGATCGGTGGCATCTCGACGACGGCGGCGGGGTTGAAGTCCAGCAGCCGGTCTTGGCGGATCGCGATGTTCAGCGCATGACGCAAGGTGGCACGGATGCGGTGCATGCTGGTCGGGCCGACCGGCCTCCGGTAGCGGACGGCCGCGACGCGGGCGGGGTCGCCGCTGGCGCGTTCGGTGGCGATGGTGTCGTTGAACTCCTCGATCGCCTCGAACATGCCCGCGATGTCGGAGACCCGGAGCCGGTCCAGCCGGATTTCCCCAAGATAGGGCTTCAGGTAGAGCCGGACATGGGACTCATACGAGCGTTTCGTCGTTGCCTCGATCGCCCTCTTACGCCCGAGGAACTCTGTCAGCCACTCGGCCACGGTGATGTGCCGGTTGAGGTCCTGCCGGGTACGGACCTTGCGCCGGACTTCCTCAGTGTCCGGCAGGCGCTTGGTGTCCTTGAGCACCGACAGCATCAGCTTGGTGATCTGCCGCCGAACGGCGGGGTCGTTGTCCAGGGCCAGCAGGCCGCGGGCGTGATCCAGCTCGGCCTCGGCATCCTCCAGCGTCGCGAAGCCGCTGCGGCGCAGTGGGCTGCGCCGCATTCCGTCTGGGTGCGTGGGGAGCTCGAGCTGGTATCCCCAGGTGCCGTGCGTCGTGTTCCATCGTCGGCCGCCGCCGCTGTGCGCAACCCGGAGCCTGGGGCACGTCTTGCCGAGCCTCCTGCCCGTTGCCGGGTCCTTGCATGCGCAGCTTTTGAACGTGGTGCCTTTGGCGACCGCTTTCAGCTCCCCCGAGGTGCCGGGGTTGGTTGCCATTGTGGTCATTCCTTCTCTCGTACCGGGCGGTCCGTGCCGCTGCATGGGCTGGTGTGGTCGAGCAGCGCCCGCAGCCCGCGCACCGGCACCGCGTACCGGCCGCCGATGCGCAGCACCCGGCACGGGAATTGGCCCAGCTTGGCCAGGCGGTATGCCTTGGTGCGGCCCATGCCGAGCAGCCGTCCGGCCGTGATCAGGCTGATCACCTCAGGCTCCTGCCGGGTCGTGCTGCTTGGGGTTGTGCTGGTCATGCATCACCTCCGTGACGTTGGCGAACAGGGCCCGTGCCGGGCGTGCAGGATGCGATGCCCGTACGGGGCGGGGCGGGCTGTGGGGGCGTTACACCGCCAACCCGGTCCCGTCCGGCACCACACACCAGGGGTGTGGCCGCCCCGTTCGCGACGGGCCAGTCACGCCCTCCGGCATTGGGTTCGGTACGACGGATTGATGGCAGCGGTATCGACGCCCACCTTCATGGCCCGCGTCAAGCAAAATCCGCGGGTCTACGTCCGCACCCCGTTCTTGGCCCGAATCCGGGTCAGGAACGGGGGCTGCCTGCTCCCTACTGCCGTTAGCGGCTGTCTCGAAGGCCGGCACCAGGTATCGCCGTGGCCGGCGTCTGCGGGCGGCGGAACACCAGCAGGTCCTCGTGCGCGATGGCGTGGACGGGCAGGCCGCGCGCCCACGCCTTGCGTGCCTCGTGAAGCTGGAAGAACGACGCCCGGTTCAGCAGATGACCTTCACCGAGCCCGCACAGCAGGCACGCGATCCGGTCCTCGAACACCAGGCCGGCCTGCTCGGCCACCCGGTGGACCTGGCCGGGCAGGTCCACCAGTTCGCCGCGCACTCGATAGGGCCGCACGGTAACCGCCGCGACCCCGCCTGGTCGCAGCAGCTCGGCGCATCCGGCCAGGATGCGGCTGAACCCCTCCAGCAGCGCGGGCAGTGGTTGGTGGGCGAGGTTGCCTGGGTTGGCTGAGTAGTGGTGGTTCCACTTGCGAACGCCGGGCTCGCCGGTGTCGCGGGTGGAGCGGACGTGCCCATGGGTGTAGGTGCCGTATGGCGGGGAGGTCAGCACCAGCGCCGCCCGCCCCGTCAGGTCCGGCAGAAGCCGGCCGATGTGCCTTGAGTCCCCCGCGACGACTCTGCCGGAGCCGGATGCTCCCTTTTTGCGGGCATGGCCGAGGTTCGCCACGGCCAGCCTCGCCCACCGTTCCTCGTACTCCACTCCCGTGGCGTGCCTGCCGAGGTGCAGGGCTTCGACGAGCGTGGTGCCGATCCCGCACATCGGGTCGACCACCAGTTCCCCTGGACGGCTGTAGGTGGCGATCACGCGGGCGGCAATCGAGGGCAGCATCTTGCCCGGATGCCGCATCGACTCCGGCACATATCGGCCCCGCCGCTGTACCCGGGAGGGCTGCTGCCCGGTCGCCCACACCGACGATGTCACCTCGGCCATCAGCTCTCACCTCCAGCCTGCGAGAGTGACTCGCGCCTGCCCTGCGAGCCGGCGCCGCTTGCGGGTATCGCCTGCGGTCCGTGAGACTCGCTGGCGGTCTTCGGCCGGGTGAACAGCAGCACGTCCGAGTGCACGCGCGCGCTCGCCAGCGATCCGGCGCGCTCCGGGAGTGTCCGCAACGCGGCCAGACCGTGACGGGAGGAATCGGTGTGAAGGCGTTCGCCCCGGGCGGGCTGACGCAGGGCGATGATGTGCTGCAAATACGCCAGCCCGGCCTGCCGAACCTGGTCGATGATCTCCGGCAGCGGATCGGCCACCCGCGCCTGACGATGCAGGCCGGCCACTACGGCCAGGTGCCCGCCCGGTTTCACCAGCTCCGCCGCCGAGGCGATGCCGGGCACCTCGGCATCGTCGTCCAGGCCCAGGTGGCCGGCGCGCTGCCCCGCCTGGCCGCAATGCTGTTCCGCGACCACCAGTCCCGCGCTCCCGGTGAGATCGGCAAGCGTCGACGCCTCGTCGTGCGGGTCGATGATGCGCAGGTCGGTGATCTCCAGGTCAGAGTCCGGGTGGGTGCGCGCGAGCCGGGTCCAGGTCACGCCCGCGCGTACCTCGTCGGTGAAGACGGCTACCGGAAAGCAGCCCGCCGTCAGCGCGGCCGAGACCAGCTGGTGATCGCTGGCTCCGAGGTGGACCACCGTCTCGCCCAGCCGAGTGCAGGCGGCGATGAGGTGGCGGGCCAGAGGGCCGCTGACCGGATGGCAGCAGCCCGCCTCGCAGGCGGCGGCCGTTTCGGCGTCCGCTGCGGCCAGCCACACGGTCAATGGGAGATGCTCTCGCGAGGCGTCTTCGATCGCCCGGCTCATGGCGAGTTGCTTGGAAGGCCGAGCCATGGTGGTGATCGTGGACGACGTACTAGTGATGGTGGAGCTGGTGACGGCGGTGGAGGTAGTGGGTTCAGTCATGTGGGTGTGGCCCGAGTACCAGGCCGCCGATCCCTGTCACTGATCCAAATACCTGTCCTAAGGCTGGAGTTCGGACAGCTGGCTGAGCAAAGGTTCAGCAATGCCCGCCTGTACCGTGCTCTGCCCGCCTCGGGCAGGCTCATTGCCCCGGCGCAGTCCGGCCGCGCCAGGGACTCTCCTGTGCTCCACATCCGAACGTGCACATGTCCGCACCTCGCTAGCGACTCCTACCGTGCACGCATGATCGATCGTGCCGATCCTGGTGCCGCCTGAGGGCCTAGCCGTTGGAGGACGATCCGAACCGTTCGGGTGTGCTGGCCCGGCTGCCCTCCTCGCCGGGCCAGCACACCCACGCATTGAGCGCACCTTCAGATCACAACCTGTTTTTGCAGGTCACAGCGTCTTTGGACAAGTTCCGGGCAACATCCGCACTCGTTCTCCAGGCCAGCGGAGCACAATGTTGCCGTCGACGAAGGCACGGACACTGGTCCCGGGCGAGCACTTCCTCCCTCAGAGGAGCAGGGACATGGCGTTCAGCCGCGTAGCCGGCTTCTCGGCCGTCATCGTGCGAGCTGCTCGTCGACGCTGGGCAGGCGCTGCTCCGGGCAGGCGGCGCCGAGTTCGTTCAGCGCCTGCTGCTCTGCTGGATCTATGGACAGCTGCCAATGGATCTTGATGGCTGTCCACTCTGCGGCGTAGCGGCAGCGCACGCCCTCGACGGGTGGCTGCCATGTTGAGGGGTCTTGGTCGGCTTTTGATCGGTTGCTGCGCGCGGTCACCGCGACGAGGTGCCATGGATGATCGAGATAGTTGGCGTACGCCTCGCGCTGGGCCGCGTCCCAGGCGTAGGCGCCGGAATCCCACGACTCCGCCAGCGGCACCACGTGGTCCACGTCAAGTCCGGAGGCGTCGGTGATCGTCTTGTCGTCGTAGTAGCTGTGCCAGCTTCCGCCGTTCAGACGGCATCCATCGGCGACCTCCGGGGCGGTGACCGCCTCTTCCAGGAGTACCTCGTATCGGGTCGAGCATCCGTCGCGATCGCTGTCCGTCCAGTGTTTGAAGGAGGTCCGCTTGTAACCCTCTCTCTGCTCGGCTGCTACGGGGAGAGTGGCTACAGCATCGGCCAGCAGCAGCCCCTCGGCGGCCCGGGCGGCGGCACCGGGAGAGGCTGCGGCCGGGAAGCTGGCAGCTGGGATGAAGGCGATGGCGATGAGAGCGGTGCCGCCCAGGCGGAGAAATCGAGACATGGATCTCCATTCGACAACTACAGACAGCATCGACTAGTGACTGAAAGTAGCGACCAATTAGCGGGCGGTCTCCTGCGTCAGGGCGACACCTTCGTGGCCGGGTCGACACGTGCTGGTCACCGTAAGCGGTCAGCGCTGGAAGATCATGGCTTAGAAGATCCGTGGGCCAGGAGGTTCGTCTGGCCCACGGCCGAGGCGTCGAAAGGCGTGATCGATTGACTGATCGGTCAGCGCTTGTTGATCCAGATCGATGCGTTGCATCCAGAGCTGGCGAATCCGGTCTCGCACAGCTTGAAGACGTCGATGCGTCCCATCCACACGCGGTCTGTTCCGCATCCCCGTTTGGCACCGTTGGGATCGGTCACCGTATGGGTGAGGAGCATGGAGGTGGCGTACTCGACCTTGACGCCGTGGCCATCGGCTTGCAGGTCGCAGACTTCGATGTGCCGCCGATCGGCCGAGACGGTGACAGATCCGAACGGGGCCCGGTCTCCCCAGACGCCTGGTGCCTGGGCGTGGGCGGACGGGGACAGGAGCAGACAGGCAGCAGCAGCGCCGGCCAGGGTGATCCGAGTGAACACGAGCGGTATTCCGTTCCGTGCGGGGACGTGAAACGGAGCCACCCTGAACTATTTGGTTAATCGAGCCTCGGAAGACAGGCCCTGTCTGACGCAGTTTGATCAAGCTTTGGTGGTCTGCTTGCGGGCCAGCATCGACTCAGCGTCGTTCCGAGGCGGATCTGCCGCATGACTCAAGCTTGACCCGACAATTTCAGCATCGCCCCGTTATCGCAGGTCAAGATGGCTTTCCGCCTCGATCGGCCTAGATCACAGTCTCGAAGCCAACAGGAGGAACCGCGCACCGATCAGGACTGTTTCCCCAGGTCACAGCTATTTTCGGGTTGCGATTCGTCTTTGATCTGATCTTTACCTTGTTCGATGTCTGATCATTGGGAGTCCGGTTCCTGCCCGCTTCCTCTGGCGGCATAGCGACGTCCGAACCGATCACGCCTCGGGAGCGTCGTCATGTCTCACCCTTCGATCCACCAGTCTGCGGGCACCGTAACCAGCCCCGCTTCCGTGGACCGCGCCGCTGTGAAACCGGCCGCTGTGAATCAGGCCGTCACCGTTGCGGTCGCCATGTCGTCCTCCACCGGTACCACTGAGCGTCGCTCGGCCGCAGCCGATGACGCTTCTGGGTCCGTCCCCCACGTCGACGGCCCCTGTGCCAGCCGGGCACAGGATGACCTCGGCCACGAGTCGACCCTTTCGGGTTCGCTGGCGTTGGACGTGGCCGAGCACGCCTTCACGCTGCTCATGCGCGGTCCCAGCCCGCTGTCGATCGACGGAGCCAAACTCGGGGAAGGGCTCCCGGCGCGAGCGATCCCCTTGGATGAGCTGCGCGTGATTCTGTTGCATCCGTCCTGCTCGCGGACCACACGTGATCATGTGTGGCGACACCTGATCGACCAGGCGCGCACCCACCGTGGCGCGTGGATGGTCGCCACCTGCGCACTTGCCCTTCCGATGCTGCGCCGTCTCGTCGCCGCCCTGACGGGCAAGGTCCATCCCGGGCTGAGCGAGCGCCTGGCTCGCGTCGATCGGGAGGATCTGGAGGCCGAAGTTCTGGCCGCCTTCATGGAAGCTCTCGTCCGGGTGAATCTGGCCTGGTCGCATCCGGTGCTGCGGCTGTCACGGCTGACCCAGCGCGCCGTCCTTCGCGCCTACGCTCCCCCATGTCCCGCTCTGCTGGCCGATCCCGACCTCCTTGAGCGTGCCGGAAACGGGCAGCAGGCTTTGGCTTACCCAGCGGGCCATCCCGACCTGCTGCTGGCCCAGGCAGTCGCCGAGGGCGTCATCACCGGGGCGGACGCGGAGCTGATCGCTTTCACCCGGCTGGAGGGCATCTCGCTCATTTCCTACTGCCGCCGCCGTGGCCTGCTCTACTGCACCGCCCTCAAGCGCCGGCAACGCGCTGAATCCGCGCTCTACCAGGCACTTCTCCAGGAGAACCGGTAGGGATCGCATCAGGGCCAGCGCGAGCCATGCCAGCAAAGACTGCACAAAATCCGCTGGCCTCAATGTCTGAATCCGGCTCTTCGGCCCGGTCTTTAGCCAGTTGAAGGCAGCGCGGACGGCGACGAGCCCGGCAGGCGGGACCTCCCTGGTCACCGGTCCCTGTCACCCGGCCCAGCCCACCCCATCGCACCTCGAAGGAGGACGCCCACACGGCCCTGCACGCCGGGCCCGGCCCTCCGCGCCGCCTTCACTCCCCGCCCACACAACCCACCCAGCCCGGCATCGCCCGCACTCTACGGGCCGCACGCAAGGGTCGGTCCGCTCCACCGTTCTGGGAGGCAGCACACGATGTCCCGCCCGCGCCGCTCCACCTCATCCCAAGCGTTCAACCTCAAAGTCCTCCTCGTCTGCCTGGTCATCCTCGCCAGCATCACCTTCGGCATCCTGCTGGAGTACGCGATCGCCCATGCCGCTGTCTACGCCGACTCCACCAGCGTGATCGCAGCAGGCACGGCGGCGCCACCGTCATCGCTGAACACCGTCATCGACAACCTACGCAACGTCATCGTCGGACTGCTGGTGGCCCTGGCCACGCTCTTCCTCACCGTCGGCGGGGTCCGCTACATCCTGGCCGGCGGCGACCCCGGCGAAGTCGATGCCGCCAAGAAAACCCTGCGTTATGCCGCCCTCGGCTACGGCATCGCCGTCTTGGCCCCGCTGCTGGTGACCATCCTCAAAGGCATCGTGGGCGCTCAATGACCTGCCAACGTGAACGTGCTGGGGCCGAAAGACGATTGCCGTGCTGGCTGGCTCGGGTCTGTCTAGGCTTCCTGCTCGCCACCAGCGCAACTGGACTCGCGGCGGCCGTCCCGGCTTACGCCGAGCCCGCACCGGCGCCGTCCGCCACGGCGAGCCCGAGCCCGGCTCCGGGACCGGTTCCGTCGCCGCTCGTGCCCTGGAGCGCACCTACCGCTGCACCCTCATCTCCATCCCCGTCACCACCCTCGTCCTCATCATCGCCGGCAACGCCGCCCCCGTCGTCGACGCCTGCCGGCGTGCAGGAGTGCGGGTGGATCGATGTGGGCTGCAAGCTGAACCAGGCGATGAACGGCTGGTTCACCAGCCTGGTCGTCGATGCGATCAACCCGGCCTTCGTCCTCGTCGGCAGCGCCCTGCTCGCCGCCCCGCCGCCCATGATGCTCCAGCGGGTCCAGGAACTGACTGGCCACGTGAGGTTGGTCGCCAACGCGTTGCTGGTGTTGATGGTGCTGGCCGCTGGCGTCATCGTCATGGCCTACGGCAGCGCCCACACCTCCACCACACCCGGCGAAGTCATCCCGCGCCTGGTGATAGCGGCGATCGCGTTGAACGCCTCGCTGATCATCTGCCAGTACGCCATCGAGTTGACCAACGCCATGGTCACCGCGCTGCTCGGTGACGGAGTCGACGGGCAGCGGGCCGGGAATCTGATCGCCGCCAAGGTGGACGGCCTGATCAAAGACGCCGAAGGCACCGTGCTCTTCCTCGTGCTGCTGGTCGGGGCGGCGGCGCTGATGGGGCTCGTGCTCGCCTTCATCGGCCTCATCCGCATCACCCTGCTGGCGTTCCTGATCATCGCCGCGCCGCTCGCCTTGTTGTGTCACGCGTTGCCGCAGACCGAAGGCGTCGCGCGCCTGTGGTGGCGCTGCTTCTTCGGCCTGCTCGCCATCCAGATCCTGCAAGCTCTCGGGCTGATCTTGGCGTTCAAGCTGTTCCTCACCGACTCCGCCGCCGCCTACCCGCTCCCTCCCGCCAACCCCGGGGTGGGCGATGCGGTCGAGGCCACGATGCGGCCCACCGTCAACCGGGCCCTGGATGTGCTGATCATCATCGGCATCCTGTATGTCCTGATCAAGATTCCGGGCTGGGTCGCCCGGACGATCTGGCAGCAGGGCCAGCCCAACGTTTTGAAGCGCCTGCTCAAAGCCGTGATCGTCTACAAGACCCTCGGTGCCGCCCGTGCTATCGGCGGCCAGGCCAGAAGCGCGGCCGCCCGGACAACGAACGCGCGGGCCGCCCAACGGCACGGCGGGGCACGTCGAGGCCGCCCCGGCAGGCCGCACGGCCAAAGCGGCCCATCGCGGCGTGGCCCGAGGACGCCGCCCAGCTCGGCACCAGGAGCCGCCATGCCCAACCACACACCCGCCGGACAGCAACTCCAACTCCCCCTCAACCTGCCGCCTCGCACCCAGCCCACGCCCACCCCGGCGGCAGCCGCCGCTGCAGCAAGGCGAGCTCGGCAGGGCACACAGCTCGCGCTGCCGTTCCCGGTCACCCGCGTCCCACGTCCACCCACACCACCCGGGACCGCCTCTGCGGCAACGCCTCGGTCGGGGCCGTGGATACGCCCGCGTCCGCCGTGGGTGCAAGACCGGCTGCCCGGCATGCCCATCCGAGCGCCCCGCCCCGGCCAGCTCCGCCTCCGCCTTGACCCGCCGCCCCGCCGTATCCCGCTCGCCAACCGCCAGCCACGACAGGGGAACTGATGAAGCACGAGGCCGAACCACCGCCGCTGCTGGCCCGCATCCCCGCCGACATCAACCAGCCGGACAAGATCGCCTACGGGCTCACCATCCGCCAGATCCTCATCATCGCTCTGACCGGCGGGATCGCCGCCGCCGTCTACTACTTGGGCCACCAGCTGCTGCCCGTCGTCATCCTGGCCGCGATCCTGCTCCCGCTCCTCGCACTCGGCCTCGTCATCGCGCTCGGCAGGCGGGACGGGCTGAGCCTGGATCGCTTCGCGTTGGCCGCCCTGCTCCACGGCCAGGCGACCAAGAGGCTGATCGCCGCACCGAACGGGATCATCGAACCGCCTCGCTGGTGTCGCCTGCGCGGGAAACTACCCGCGCCGCTCCGCCTTCCCGTACGCGCCATCCGCACCGACGGCGCACTGGAACTGGCAGATGGAGGCGTAGCCGTCCTCGTAGAGGCCGGCACCCTGTCCTTCCACCTGCGCACCACCAGCGAGCAGGCCGCGCTGGTCGCAGCGTTCGCGCGATGGCTGAACTCGCTCGAGGCACCCGTGCAACTGCTGGCCCGAGCCCGGCCCGCGGATCTGACCGACCTGGTCGAGGCCGTCGAGGCCCAGGCCGAGGTTCTGCCACATGCGGCGCTGGCTCAGGCGGCTCGCCAGCACGCCGCCTACCTGGCCGAGCTGAACACCTCGCGCGAGCTCCTGACCCGCCAGGTCCTCCTCGTGCTGCGCGACCACCCCGCCGCTGGCGGCCGGGGACGCCGCTCTCCGCGGCGCGACGCCTCGGCCGCGGTCGTCCTGCGCCGGGCCGCAGAAGCCGAACGCGCCCTGGCCGCACTCGGCATCACCACCCGCGTCCTGGGCGCCGACCAAGCCGCCCAAGCACTCTCCGAGTGTCTCGACCCCGGCGGCCGGCACCCCGCCGGCCAGACCCTCCCCCACGGCCAGGCCCTCCCCGACGAGCTGATCACCTCGACCAGGAGCACCCCGTGAAGCTACGCCGCCGCGCCCACTGCCATCAGCTGAGCACTCTCACCCGCCCTGAAGCCGTCGAGGTCGGTGTCCGGACCATCACCTTGCCCAACGCTGTGGCTGCCTCCTTCGCCGTGACCGGCTACCCGCGGGAAGTCGGCGCCGGCTGGCTCGAGCCGCTGCTCACCTACCCCGGCCACCTGGATGTGTCCCTGCACATCGAACCCATCCCCCAGCAGATCGCGGCGATGCGGCTGCGCCGCCAGCTCGCTCGCCTGGAATCGGCCAGCCGCTCCGACGCTCAACATGGCCGACTAACCGATTTCAGCGCCGAAGCCGCCGCCGATGACGCCACCGACCTGGCCGACAGCCTGGCCCGAGGCTACGGCCGCCTGTTCAGAGTCGGCCTCTACCTCAATCTCCACGCCCCGACAGAGCCGGAGCTGGCCGCCGAGGTCGAGCGCGTCCGGGCGCTCGCCTCCTCGCTGCTCCTCGATGCACAACCGGCGACGTTCCGCGCCCTGCAGGGCTGGACGACCGGCCTGCCGCTCGGCGTCGACTCCCTCGGAGCAACGCGGACGTTCGACACGACTGCGCTTGCGGCGGCTTTCCCCTTCACCTCACCCGACCTCGGGTGCGAGGTCGGCGAGACGAGCGTGTTGTACGGGCTGAGCGCCACCAGCTCCGGCGTCGTGCTCTGGGACCGCTATGCCCAGGACAACCACAACTCCGTCGTCTTGGCCCGATCCGGCGCCGGCAAGAGCTTCTTCACCAAGCTCGAAACCCTGCGCCTGCTCTACCAAGGCGTCGAGGTCGCCGTCGTGGACCCCGAAGACGAATACGCCCGCCTCGCGCGCGCGGTCGGCGGCACCTGTCTGCACCTCGGCGCCACTGGAGTCCGATGGAACCCCTTCGATCTGCCCACCAGCCAAGGCCCCCGCGATGACGTGTTGTCGCGGCGGGCCATGTTCCTGCAGACCCTCATCGCCACCATGCTCGGCGGCCAGCTCACCCCGCAGGCTCGGGCGACGCTGGACTCGGCGATCATCGCCACCTACCAGGCTGCCGGGATCACCCGCGACCCGGCCACCTGGACCCGGCCCGCCCCCCTTCTCGCCGATCTGGTCACCGCTCTTACCCAAAAGAAGGGTGGCTCCGCATCGGCGGGAGCGGAACTGGCGAACCAACTCGCCCCCTACGTCTCCGGCTCCCACCGCGAGCTGTTCGACGGCCCCACCACCACCCATCCGTCCGGGCACCTGACCGTCTTCTCACTGCGGGATCTGCCCGAGGAGATGAAAGCGGTCGGCACCCTGCTGGCCTTGGATGCCATCTGGCGGCGGGTCGCCAACCCCCGCGACCGCAAGAAGCGCCTCGTCGTCGTGGACGAAGCCTGGCTGCTGATGAAGGAACCCGAAGGCGCACGGTTCCTGTTCCGGATGGCCAAAGCCGCCCGCAAGCACTGGGCCGGACTCGCCGTCGTCACCCAAGACGCCGCGGACCTGCTCGGCTCGGAGTTGGGGCAGGCGATCGTAGCCAACGCCGCCAACCAGATCCTCCTACGTCAGGCACCACAGGCCATCAGCGCGGTCGGAGACGCCTTCGACCTGACCGACGGCGAGCGCCAGTTCCTGCTCACCGCCGAACGCGGCGAGGCACTCCTGGTCGCCGGCCCCGCCAGCCGAGCCGCCTTCCACGTCATCGCCTCACCACGCGAAGTCGAACTGATCACCACCGACCCAGCTCACCTCGCCGAACTCGATCAGCAGCACGCGCCACCAGCTCAGACCGAACCGCCAGCCGAGTCACCCACCTTCACCGGGTTCAGCGATGACCACGACGACGAAGGCGACCCGCTTTGAGCATCAACCTGCCATCCAGCCCGACGCCAAGCCGTGACGCGCCGTGCCTGCTGTGTGGCATTGACGAGCGTGATGTCCAAGACGCTCTTGACTTCCTCGCCGAGCTGCCCGCCCGCCTGCCCGAGTTTGCTCTCACCTACGGGCCTTACCTGCTCGCTGCCCTGACCGCTATCTGGTCCGTCGCCGCCGCCGTCCGCTACGTGCTCGGCTGGGCTCACCACGCCGACATGACACCGCAGGCCAGGCTCATCGAAATCTCCTCTCCGCCGCGCAGCGACCCCGACGGCGCGGTAGTGCTGTGGCGGCAGCTCGTCGGCCTGCTCCGGCCCGCGTGGAAGCGGTTGTTCACCGGGCAGCCGCATCTGGTGTGGGAGTACCACGGCAGCGACGCCGGAGTGCGTATCTGCCTGTGGGTGCCCGGAACGATCCCGCCCGGCATCGTGGAGAAGGCCGTCCAAGCCGCCTGGCCCGGCGCGACCACCACCACCCGGCCCGCCATCTCGCCTCTGCCCGAAGGCGCGAGGGTCGCGGGCGGGCGGCTCGTCCTGGCCGGACCCGAGCACTTCCCGCTCACCACCGACCACGACCACGACCCCGCCCGCTCCCTGCTCGAAGCGATGGGCGGCCTGCGCGAGGGCGAGCACGCCGTGGTGCAGATCCTCGCCCGCCCCACCACCGGGCGCCGCCTGCGTCACGCCTACCGGGCCGCCGCCCATCTACGGGGAGGCGGCAGCCGAAACCACGTCGGCCGCTTCTTCGACGTCATCCTCCCGCTGCCTTCGGACGCGCACGACCACCGGCCTGGCGAGGTGGCCCGCGTCTTTCCCGAGCGCGCCGAGCAGGTCCGCGCGATCTTGGGCAAAGCCGGTCAGCCTCGCTACGAGGTGGCCATCCGGTATGCCGTCTCCATCCGCCGCCAACCCGCGACCACGGCCCAGCAGCCGGTCGGCGTCCGGGCTGATGCTGCTGCGTCGGATCTGGTCCGCGGGTGGCTTCGAGGTCAAGCTCACACCCTGGCCGGCGTCTTCGCCCTCTACACCGGAAGTCACCAGTACCTGCGCCGAGCTCGCCTCTGGCGGCCCGGCCGCGCGATCGGCTCGCGCCGCCTCGATCACGGATATCTGCTGTCGGTCGCCGAGCTGGCCGCGCTGGCGCACCTGCCGTGGGACATCGATGCCCCCGGCATCGCCCGCGCCGGAGCCCGCCCCATCGCCCCGCCACCGGCCGTCCCCCGCAACACGGCGGGCGGGACGGCACGCATCCTGGGCGACGCCGACAGTGGCCCACAGCGCCCCATCGCGCTACCCGTAGCGGACGGGCGGCACCACACCCACGTCCTCGGCGGAACCGGCGTCGGCAAATCCACCCTTTTGGCCAACCTGGTCCTCGCCGATGCTCATGCCGGGCGAGGAGCGTTGGTCATCGACCCCAAAGGCGACTTGATCACCGACATCCTCAACCGGCTCCCCCCACGAGCCATCGGCAAGACCGTGGTGTTCGACCCGCAAGATGACGCGCCGCCGCCGTCGATCAACATCCTCGCCGGGCACGACCCCGCCTTCGCCGTCGACTCCGTCGTCACGATCTTTCACCGCTGCTTCTCCACAGCCTGGGGACCACGTGTGGACGACCTGCTCCGCTCCACCTGCCTCACCCTGACCAGCGTCCTGGGCCGCAAAGCCACCTTGGCCGATGTACCGAGATTGCTGACCGACCGGGCGTTCCGCGCGCAGATCATCGCCAAACTGGATGACAGCCTGCTGGGCGGCTTCTGGGATTCCTACGAAGCCCTCACCCCAGCCGGACAGGCAACCGTCATCGGGCCGGTGATGAACAAGCTGCGCGCCGTACTCTTGCGGCCGTTCGTCCGGCAGGCGCTGGCCAGCCCGAACACCACCGTCCCCATCGGCCAGCTCCTCGACCACGGCGGCTTGGTGCTCGCACAGCTGCCCAAAGGCATCCTCGGTGACGACGCCGCCCGGCTGTTCGGCTCCATCCTGCTCGCCCACACCTGGCAGGCCACCACCCGCCGCTCCAACCTCGCAGAGGCCGACCGGCCGGACGCCTCCCTCGTCATCGACGAGTGTCACAACTTCTTGAACCTGCCCGGCCACATCAACGATGTCCTGGCCGAGGCACGCGGATACCGCCTGTCCCTTGTGCTCGCCCACCAGCACTTGGACCAGCTTCCCGCCGACCTGCGTGAAGCACTGTCAGCCGACGCCCGCAGCAAGATCTACTTCAACGCCTCTCCCAAGGACGCCAACGATCTCAAACACCACACCGCGCCGTTGATCAGCCCGTACGACCTCACCCACCTCGGGGCCTACCAAGCCGCCGCCCGCCTCATCATCGATGGGCAGCAAACCACCGCCTTCACGCTACGCACCAGGCCCCTTCCCGCACCGATCGAAGGCCGGCAAGAGGCCATCAGGCAGGCGTCGCGCGAGCGGTTCACCCAGCCCCACGCCGTGGTGCGGCCTCCCGCCCGCAGGGCGCGCCTGGTGGCCGCCGAGCCTGACGTGCGCCCCGGTCTGCAGGGCCAGCCCGCAGCCCTCGACGAGCAACTCGGCTGAGCCTTCCCTCGGTCAGCCGACCCCGTCCAGCCACACCACCAGCAGCAGCATCCATCCCGACCTTGGAGAACCGTCATGCCAGTCACCCGCCACCCGCTCCGCCTGCCCCGATTCGACGCCGCTGCCATCGCCGACGCTGTTGCCTGCCTCACTCCGCGCGACTACGAGATCCTGCAGCACCTTCTTCACCACCGGGTCCTGACCACCCATCAACTCCAGCGGCTGTTCTTCACCACGCCCCAGCCCACCCGCCGTCGCCTGGGCATCCTGCGCAACCTCGGCATGATCACCCCCTACCGGCCCTGGTCCCCCACCGGCTCCTACCCTCACCACTGGGTCCTCGGCCGGGCCGGAGCTGAACTGCTCGCCCTACGCGACCAGACCACGATCAAAGACCTGGGCTATCACCCAGACCGGTCCATGAGCGTCGCGGTGTCATCGGTGCGGAGCCATCAGGTTGGCGTCAACGACTTCTTCGTCAACCTCGCCCACCTGGCCCGCCACCGCCCTGACACCCACCTGCGGGCATGGCTGTCGGAAAAGCAGTGCGCCAAGATCTGGGGCGACCTGGCCCGGCCCGACGCCTACGGCTGCTGGGCCGAGAACGGTCACCAGATCGACTTCTTCCTCGAGCACGACACCGGCAGCATGACCCTGGCCAAGGTCACCGGCAAGCTCGCCTCCTACAGCGACCTCGCCGACACCACCCGCATCGTCACCCCGGTGCTGTTCTGGCTGCCCAACCGCACCCGCGAAGCCAACCTGCGCAAGCTGATCATCACCACTGACCTGCCGATCGCCACCGCCGTCCAGACCGAACTGGATGACGGCCCGGCCGGGCCCTGCTGGCTACCCGTCACCGCCCACTCCGACCACGAGCGGATGCGGCTGGCCGACCTTGTCAACGGGTGGCCCCATCTCACCCTCGGCCAGGCCCCCGAACAAGCCGCCACCGGCGGGGACGGCAACGCCTTCTTCGATCGCGTCCTCGGCAAGGAGGAGTCGGGCAGGTGAAGGCCGCCGCGGCCGGCGCCGTTCTCCTGCTGCTCATCGTCTTGGCCTTCCTCGCAGCCGCCACCAGCATCCTCACCGGCTCCGCCACACCCGGCGGCGTGGCCTGCGCGATTACACCAGTCACGACAGCGAGCAGCACGACGGGCAAACCGGTCGTGGCGTCCCCGGCAACCGCGAGCTTCACCACGCTGGACCTGGACGGCGAGCAGCAGGCCAACGCCACGCTCATCGTCCACGTCGCGGTCGAACGTGGCCTTCCCGCGCGGGCGGCGGTGATCGCCGTCGCCACCGCCCTGCAGGAATCCAAGCTCCGTAACCTGACTTACGGGCACCTCGACTCACTCGGGTTGTTCCAGCAACGTCCGTCGCAAGGGTGGGGGACGCGTGAGCAGATCCTTGATCCCCGCTATGCGACCGGCACCTTCTATGACCGCCTGGTCGAGGTGCCGCGCTGGGAGCAGCTCCCGCTCACCCGCGCCGCCCAGGCCGTCCAGCGCTCCGGCCTCCCCGAGGCCTACGCGCAGTGGGAGGCACTCGCGCAACGCGTGGTCGACGCCGTGGCCGGGACCTGCATCACCCTCATCCCGGGCGAGCAGGTCGCCGCTGTCATCGCCTACGCCCACGCCCAGCTCGGCAAACCCTACGTCTGGGGAGCCGAAGGACCTGACAGCTTCGACTGCTCGGGGCTGACCATGCGCGCCTTTCAAGCCGCTGGGATCTCGATTCCGCGCGTCGCCGCCGACCAATGGCGCTACGGCCCGCCCATCCCGAACGGGCAGGAACAGCCCGGCGATCTCGCCTTCTTCCGCATGCAACCAGATGGGCCCGGACACGTCGGCCTCGTCATCGGAGGCGGCCGGATGATCCACGCACCCAACAAGCGAACCGTCGTCCAAATCGGCACCTACCAGCGCGGTGACCTGATCGGCTTCACCCGCCCCGCTGCCCACGCGCCCACCGGCCAGCCCGACCCGCGCTGACCGTGTTCCCCCACGGGATCGCCAGGACAGCCACCATTGCCGCACCGGCCGCCGTGGTGCCGTCCCGGGCCCACACCCGCTCAGACCGTGATGCTCACCTACCCGACGCCGTGACGGCGTGGGGTGACGCCACGGGCCTGGCGTCGTATCGCGGTAAATCCGCAGGTGAGTGGCTTGCTACTTCTTGAAACTTGTGGTCACGCAGAGCGATGTGACCGATACTGACGGGAGATCTCCGGCAGTTCGGTGAAGGAGGCCCCCGTGTCAGCTGTACGGCCCGCCGCGTTCCCGCTCGTCGTCAGCCTCTCCGAGGATCTCGACGAACCGATCAAGCTCCGAGCCAAGCACAAGGTCGCCGGCATGCTCCTGCTCGAGCGCAATCACGCCAGGCGCCTCGATCGAGGCTGGAACGTGCCCGGCGCATACATCCTTCTCGACCGCCCCGACAGCGAGGGCAGGTGGGGAGCCTACGTCGGCAAAGCCACCAACCCCGGCCTCCGCCGTCGTGTGCTACGGCAGGTCAAAGAGCGTGACCATTGGTATCGGGCGCTGCTCATCCGCTACGCATCCAACGACGACGAAACATTGAACAGCAGTGAAGCCGCATGGCTCGAAAGCGAGCTCTACTACTGCCTCGACAGCTCCGGGCTAGTCAACCTGCACAACCGCAACCGGCCCCACGACCCGACTCTGTCGCATATCGACGAGGTCAGCCTTCGCGACTACCTGACCCCCGTCGAGTCGGTCCTACGCTTGATCGGCCACACTCTCCACCACCGTAACCTCGTCGCAACGGTCACGCCCCCAGTCCGCGCGAGCGCCTAGGAGCCAGCGACGACGTTAGCGCCCTCGGCCTTGAGCTCCGCCCCTACCTGCTTCGAACCCCAACATCCCGGCGTGATCCGGCGGCGAAGGCGGCATGCCCCGGCCAGCACACTTCTCTTGTGCTGGGCGGGGCATGTCCCCTACGCCACCGGCTCAGGCGTCAGGAAGGCCGTCCTCCTCGTACTCGTCGTTGTGTGGTTCTCCCCCGAAGATCCGGCAGGCGAGCTCCTCATCGGCTGTGAGGATCACTGCAGCCAGCTCGGGGACGCCGGTGTCGAGCGCCTTGTAGAGGCGGTGCCAGCCGTCGATGATCAGCATGCCGCTGTCTGGGACGGTGATCACGATCAGCGGCTCGGACATGTCCACTCGCGCGGCGTGTTCGGTGTCGATGGCGACCAGGTGGAGCATGCCTGCCCATTCCCTGGGGTTGATTCGGCCTTCCGTTTCCCGGCCTCGCGCGAACTCCTTGGCGGCGGTGACGTCCCAGCGCCAGGCCAGCATCTGGAAGAACTCCCTGTGCGGGCGGTCGTCTCGGCCCGGTGCGGGCTTGTCCGGGGTTGCTGTCGAGGCGGTGTCGAGGGCGTGGGTGTCGGGGGTGTTGTGGTTGGTCATGCGGTCGTCTCCTGCTCGGTCGGGCGGGCCGGAGTCTGCTCGGTGCAGGCCGGCACGAGGTTCTTGGCTTGAGCCATGAAGGTTCGCGCTGTGTCTCGCCGGATGAGGGTCAAGGCCCGGTCGAAGTGGGCGAGGGCGAGTTTGTGCTCGATGTCCGGTCCGAGGATGTGCACCGACAGGGCGACATCGGGCGCGACGGTGTCCTCTTCGAGGTAGGGGCTGACCCAGGAGACGTACCGGGCCACGATCTGCCCCGTGGTCCGGTCGTCGCATGCGTGCTGGATGTGCCGGTCGACCAGCAGCCACCACGTCGCGAGCGTCTGGGTGCGCAAGGTGTTGTAGAGCTGCTCGGCGGTCAGCCTCTCGCCCCGGCCCAGCCGCCGACCGATGTCGTCGGCGTTGTGCTGGCGCAGGGTGCGGGCCCGCTCAATGACCGCCTCCAGCGACAGCGCCTCACCGGGAGCGCCACTGTGGGTGGTGTCCGTGCCGGTGTTGGTCCCGGGTGTCGGTGTGTCGGGGTGTTGCGGGTCCCACATAGGACCGTCCTTTCGTGGGGTGTGGGCGTCCGCGCTGGGCGGCGCTGACGTGGCCGGTCGGCCGTTCACGGGGTGCTGGCTGTGGGTGAGGGCGTCCAGGGCATGGCCGGAGGAACGGGCGATCCGACAGGGGTGTCGTGGGCGCAGGGCGTGCCCGGTGCCGATGCGTCGACTCCATTTCCCGGCTGGGCCTTGCGGTGAATCAGGAGCTGGCTGCTGGTGGCGAGGAAGTCGCGGGCGGCCATGCGGGCGGCGTGGGCGAGGGCGTGATCGAACAGCGTTCCCGGCCGCGCGGCCGGGGTCTGCTTGGTCAGGAAGTGACGAGCCCAGGAGCGCACACGCACCACCGCGTGTTCGCAGGTCAGCTTCTTGTGGGTGATCTCCCCGTCCACCAGGTCCCACCAGGCGCGCTTGATCTGGGTGTAGACGGCGGTGAACAACTGCTCGCCGCCGAGAAACTGGCCGTTCTGCAGAGCGATGACCACCTCGGCCGCTGCCGCGTAGTAGGCGTGGCGGGCGGCGGTGATGGTCAAGGTCGTGACCTCATCGAGCGAAGGCGGCTGTTGCTCAGGTGGGGCGTCGTCGCCGCCTGTCTCGCTGGTCGAGGGCGGGGAGGCGGGCTGGTAGCGGTCGTGCATGGGTAGTTCCTTTCGTCGGTGACACAGGATCGGTGAAGGTGAGGGGCGAGGGTCATGGAGCCGCCCTTCTGGCGGCGTGAGTGTTGCCCGGCCCGCGTCGCCCGGCGGGCAGCATCGGGCCGGGTGATGCGGGGGCGGCCGGTCACGGCCGGTAGCCCGTGGCCGGGCCCACCGGCTCGGCCCCGGCGGGCGCAAGGTCGGCGGGCGGGTTGGCGGCCGGGCTGGTGTCTCGACTGGGCGGCAGGGCGAGTGCCTCGGCGAGTTTCTGGGTGGCGTCCAGGAAGGCGCGCGCGCCCCCTCGGCGGGACTCGGCCATCGCCAGGGCGAACAAGCCGCCGTTGGTCAGCGGGCGAGCGTTGATCAGCAGTTGCTCGGCCTGTTGCCGGACGGTCAGCAGCGCGGTTGCGCCGTCGACGGTCTCCTCACGGCCGTGGGTGAGGTCGGTGACCTGCTGCCACCACGACATCCGGTGGTAGGCGTGGGCGATACGGCCCAGGTCCTTGTCGTGCAACGTCCCTTCCTCGTCGAGGTGGGCGATGCGGTTGAGGGCTTCGCTGAGCTCGTAGCGGGCGAGGTTGGCGTTGTGCACGGCTAGGTCTTCGAGCCGACCCATGATGTTCTCCTTCGTGATCAGGTGACGGGTTCGGGTGGGCCGCCCGGCCGGGCGCGGGGCGCTGTCGACCGAGGGCATGGGGTGGTGGGGCCACTGCGGCGCACGCCGCATATGGGCTTAGGTTCGGCGTGGCTGCGCAGGATCTACGGCGTCCGGCCAGGGGTGCCCGGTGCGGCCCCATAAGGGGGCCGCACCGGGCGGCCCGGTCAGACCGTGGCGAGCATCCGGAAGGCGCGGGCCTTGATCTTGGCGTTTTCGTGATCGTCGAGCAGGGCGCGCTCGGCGCGGACGGTGGCGATATCGCGGCTGCCGAACACGGGGCTCTTGTGGTCCAGCCGCTCAGTCACCGCGTTGTAGGCCGCCCACCGCGTGTTACGAATCGGCTCCTGGGTGGGCGCCTCACTGAACAGGTACTCCAGCTCTCGCATGGTCAGGTCGTGGTTCCGCTTGGCCAGTTCCTTCGCATCCGCCGCAAGCGGGTGCAGGCGGGTGGCGAACTGACGGAACTCCTTCACATCCATCGGGACCGCGAGCAGCTTCTCGGCCTCGGCCGCGAACGCTTCCCCGTGCTTCCACGTGAGCTTGAGCGCCTCACGCGCTTCGGCGATGCGTCCGGCGACGTTGCCGGTATGCCGGACGGTGAATTTGGAGGCGTGGTTGGCCAAGGCGGCCCGTTCGGTGTTGGCGCACACCACGCGAACCGGGGTGGCAACCGTGGTGAACGCGCCCCATCCGTCGTGCCGGGAGAACGCGGCGAGGTAGAGGTCGATCTGATCGAATCCGCCGACCATGAGCGGCTCGGGCAGCCGCATGGTCACGAATACGCGCCGCCCGTGGTTCAGAGACCCGCCGGTGTCAAAGATCGCCCCCGACTCGTCCACCAGAGTCTGGAGGAAGTCACAGACCTCTTCGTTCTGCAGAACCTGGTAGTCCCGCCCGACCCGGCCGAGACGCTCAGCCTGGCCCGTGACCGGGTTGGTACGGACGACCAGGAAGTCCTCGTCCGTGATGACCGGCTGGCCGGTGACGGGATCGGTCACCTGACCGACCGGCACCTTGCGCACGTTCCACCCTGCCAACTGCGACCGCGACAGAAGCTCCTCGGCGGTCATCGGCCCGGGTGCGGTGTAGCCGAGCCCGTGCCAGCCGGGCTTGCCTGCGGCGGCGAATCCGGCGGAACCGTTGGCGAAGATCTCGATCTCGTGAGCCATGACATGTCCCTTTCTGAGGTGCCGACGTGCGGCGTTGTGGTGTGCGGGCAGGCGAAACAGACGCGATGCCGCGCGAGGTGTGAGTGGGGTCCGGCCCGGCCCGTGCGGGCCGGTGTGCCGGTGATCAGTGGGTGAGAGGGTCGCGTAGTACGACGCGGGACCGGGGCCGTGCTCGGGCGCGCTGTGGGCCGGGTGCGAGCGGGGCGGTGGGGCTGTCCCGCTCCGTTACCGGGCGGGCGGGCTGTTCAGGGCGGCCCGCCCAACCTCGGGCTCAGGCCGCGTCGGTGTCGGCGTCGGGCGCGGCAGTCGTGGGGATAGCGGTGGGCGCGAGGCCGAACCGGCGGGGCCGCTCACACGTCAGCACCGCCTCGTCGAGGTTGACCAGCCGGTCCAGGGCGTTGGCCACCGCGCCGGACGACCGGTTGATGACCTTCGCGATCTCATAAGGGGTGAAGTCCTTGTCCGGGAACTCGATCAGGTGCGCGTGAACCAGGTCCCGTAGCCCGCCCGTTCGCACGCTGCCTCCGATGCCCGCACCACCACCGGCAGGACGGGCAGGCGAGGCCGGGCGGGCCGCAGCGGCGGTGCCGGTCAGCGCCGCCCGCGCGGCCCGGTGCGCGGCGGTGACCTTCGTCATCGCCATTTCCAGGCACCCCAACGCCATCACAGCGTTGCCCTCGTCCTTCGCCGAGATCACCCCGTTGAAGAGGTTGAGCAGTTCCGTGAGTTCGGCGTGCGCCCGCGCCCATGCCGGGTCATCCGCCACCTGCTCAGACACCGGCTCAGTCACCGGCGCGGACGCGTCGGCCTCGGTGGCCGCGTCGAGATCACCGTCCGCCCCATCCGAACACTGACCGTCCGCTTCCTCGTCGTCGATCAGGTCCTCCTCGCCGGTCGGCTCATCTGCCGGGGCCGGGCCGGGCGAGTCGATCGCGGCCGGAGCGGCGCCTGCTTCCGGTGCGGGCACCGTGTCAACATCCGGGATGTCAGCAGTGTCGGTGTCCGGTGCGGTGACCGCCTCGGGCGCGGCATCCTGCATCTCGGAGGCCGGAGCGGACGCGTCGGCGGTGCCGTTCGGCTCAGCGTCGGCGGTCGGTGCCGTAGCCGTCGCGGTGACGGGATCGGGGGTGATCGGGAACCATCGGTCGGCCGCCCTCCCGCGCCCGCCCTCGCTCACGCCCGGCTCTCGCCGCGCCCGGCCGTTGGCCTCGAAGTCGTTGAGGATTTTTCCGGTCGCCATCCGGCTCAGACCGGCCGCCGCCCCGATCACTGTGGCCGAACCGCCCGGCTCGGCGTTCAGCGCCGCCCACACGGCCACCACGCGCCCGTCAGCGTCCGTCCCGGGGTCAGTGTCCGGGGCGGTCGCGGGGCTGGCGGGGGCCGTCAGGGGCGCGGCGTCGGCCGCACCGGTAACGGCGATTCCCGCATCAGCGGCGACGGTTTCGGTGGCGGTCGATTCCGGGGTGTGAATAGCCATTACGTGACGCCCTTTCCGGTTGGATTCCCGGCCCTGGTGCGGGCCGGTGTTTTCCGTGCGCCACGACCATCCCTCGCCAATAACGCGAATGGCAAGCCGACCGGCCATCAAATAATGTCACCCCAACGGCTGGAGAGGCTAACCTAACAAAACAACCGCTGATCTGGGAAAACATCTCGCTAGCAGAGCGTCGCATCGGCTTGACTTTCACGGCCAGACCGACTCTTCACGCATTCCACCGGACGGCGGCGAACGATGCAACTGGTCCGAATACCACCGCCAAAAAGATATGCGCGATAGACGCGCATCCCGGTTGACACAGACGCGGGATCGAGCGTCCATAGAAGTAGGCGGGAAACGCCGCCGGAACGCCGCACCGGAATAACGCACCGGGGCAATACGAAAGGACACACCGCATGACCCACACGGGGACCGGAACCCGTACCCGCCTCCGCATCAAATCAGGTCACGCCCGCGCGCTAGCCAACCACGGACCCGGGTGGGCGATCATGTGGGACGACGGCCGTGATCAGCCGGTCATCGGCCGTCACGAGCGCGGCGATGACGGCACCCTGCTGGAAATCTGTACATACGAGGAAATGTTCACCCTCGACGGACATTGCCCCAACCTGAAAGACGCCTTCGCCTGCGAGGGATGCATGCCGGGCGGGCAGCCCGACTTCGCGGTGATCGCCGACCACATGACCGACATCCTCGGCGACTACTACGACGACCGCGCTGACCGCGCCGCCTACATGCCCCTCACCCTGCCCTACACCCGCGCCCTGAGGGCTCACGGCTACCAACGCCACGCACAGGGCACCCGGCACCCCGGCGATCACAACCGGGCCTACGACACCTACTGCCAGGAATACCGTTCACTCGAGGGCCACCGCATCGAGATGAACATCCCAATGCCCCCCGCCCACGGCGACACCCCGGCGTCGCCGCTCACGATCCAATGGATCTACCTCGGCCGCACCGCCCCCGGCGTCACCTACCCCGCCACCAACGTCCCCGCCGACACCCCGCCCGCCGACGTTGCCGAACTGATCACCACCTACCTCGCCCTACACCCACGCACCCCCCTCACACCCGGCGACGCCACAAACGACACCGACGCGCCTGAGCACACCGACACGCCCACCACCACCTAACCCCACCCCGGCAGGCGAACGGCCCCGGCACCGCCCTACAGCGGTACCGGGGCCGCCCGTTGCCCCCGGCAGGTCAGCCCGCACCGGCGAACCCGTACCCGATCGCGTCATCCAACGCCGCCAACCCCGCCCAACCCCGTGCGCACGGTTCCCCCGGCCCCGCGTCGCACCCCTCACACGCCCGCATCGGGTCGGCCGGACGAAAGTTGTCGATCACCCCGGCCGGTGGATCCGCCGCCCACGCGACGTTTCCTGAGGCTAGAGGTAAAGCTTTCCGGCGATTCCCGGCCCGATCCGATACTGCCTGCTGCGTGTGGCCGTCCCGCCACCGTCTCCACTTGGCCCGCATCTCCGTGACCAGCCGAGGTGGAGGAACTTCTCGCCGCACAGGACGAGGTCACCGCGAGGCCGGCCCACAGCAAGGCCGCTAGCCGGCAACTGCTGGCGGGAGAATGGTAGGGCGAGACGCAAAGACGGAAGAGAGAAAAGAGATAATGACGCAGATATCCCCACGACATGCGCACACATATTCAAGAGAGTCGCCTTCAGGCGATTCGGGGCGGCCACCGCAACAGACAAAACCCGCGTGACCTGGGCAGATGGCACGCCAGAGGGTGTCGCGATCTCAGCGGCAACATCGGGCGCGACAACAAAACGCGACACCGAATGTGGCACCGATCAACACCCCGTCAGCGGAGCCCGCAACACCCCGCCAACCATGCACCGGCCCCCACCACCTTCGCCTCAGGCTCTGACAGAACCGGAGGTGGGGCCGCCTCGCCGCAGCACAAGACGTCCCCACCAGTTCGTGTCCCTCTGGCACCTCATGTACTGCCGGGTTGAGGAAAGGCTGGGTCGCCTCACCCCTACGCGGGGCGGCCCAGCCCAGATCCGCGTATCCCAGCGCCCCTGCGCGCTGGGATACGCGGATCGGCATCAACGCCCACCTTCAGTCCCGGTGTCAAGTCCGTTCCGGCCACCGATACCGGTCGTCCACCACCGGAAATCGACCTCAAGCAGCGATGGCGGCAACCTGCGCTGAGAGCCTCGACGGGGCATGGCGATGACTAGGCTCGCCCTCCGCCACCGGCGCCGTCCTGCAAGCCGAGCCAATGCCTTGCCTCGGATGGGAGCCCGGCCGCGAACGGCCCCGACCCCGACAGAGCCGCCACCACCCGCCCGGCCACCATCCTGTCCGCGCCACACCGCCGCCAGCGACCGCCCACGTGCCCGTCACCGAACGTTCGGCGGTCATCACCCCCGGCGACGGCACGGAGCCCGTCAACGGGCCGCACAGCCCCGCACCGGACCCACCATCGCCCCGCATGCCACCCACGTCCGGCCTTGACAAGGAGACCGGCGCCAAGCTCGCCTTCGTCCCGCTCACCCCGGGCTCCCCATGCAGCGGTCCGGCCAAAGTCGGCAACACCATGGCAGCCTCTGACAGCCCGCACTCGATCGAGCGAGACACGGCCGAACCCGACACAGTAACCGGCTCGGCCGCGTTTGCCGGGGCCGGGATGGAACGCAGCGCATGGCGCAGTTCCTCCGGCCCTGCCGCGTTGACGGTGACCACCTTGCCCCGCATCGCCAGCCATCGGTAGCCGACCACCAAGAAGGCCCAGTCCGGCCACTCCCGGCGCAGTTGCGCGAGGGTTTGCTGCGCCCACAGCTCCTGCCCGAACGCCGACACCTGATCCGGAGACTTGTCACGCTCGGAGAGCGCAGCGCCTCGGCTCGCGCGGTCATCCATTGCCACCGGCCCGGCTACGACCAGCTCACCCTCCCGCGCCCCAGCAGCATCACCGGTAAGCGCGAGATCGGCCCATACCGCGTGCCCGCAGACCGCATCACCCGCCACCCCCACCCGGACAGCCAGCCCCGCCACCCCAGCCAGCCCCCGCCCGCCCTCGGCCGTCTCCGGCACCGTGCCCGGCAAGCGAGAGAAGTCCGGGGCCGGGCCGCCGCCCAGGTCATAGACCACGATCCGCACCATCTCTGAGCCGCGCAGCACCTCCACCACGAAGAACCCCCGCGCCTGCCCAGAGCGCGAGTGCCGCACCGCGTTGCTGACCAGCTCGGCCGTCACCCACCGCGCGTCATCCACCCTCCCCGTGTCCGCCAGAAGCTGGCTCACCATCCTGCGCGCGAGAGCCGACTGATCGCCCCGTCCAGGGAAAGCTCGCCGCCAGGCCACCCCGCTCCAGACATGCCGCGCCCGGAAGGTTGACATCACCAGGCCCGGTGCCAGATCCGGGAACTCATCGGCAAGCAGCTCCTGCCGGGGAACGTTGAAGGTGAGCGGGACGAGGGGGCTGCTCGGCTTGGCCGGGCTCGTGTGCTGCGTGCGCGTGTCCATGACAGGTGTCCCTTTCCGGTCCGCTCACGGCACCGTGCCGGAGCGGCCAGCACGATCACCCACCTCGCCGCCCGAATCACATCCCCAACCGCCACCCGGCGCCAACCACGCCCCGGCCTGCGGCAACACCACGCCCTTCCCGGCCAACCACCGCCGCCATCGAACCGCGATCACCCCACACCCAGACTGGAGCCCCTCCCCGAAGGTCACCTACCGTCCCCCGAACCCCGACCACGGCGCACAACGCGCCCACCGCGCTGAGGAAGGCAGGGACCTATCCGCATGTCAGGCACCGGATATCAGGCGCTGCTCGACTGCCGACGACGCAGCCGATACCTGCGCCAGCACGGCTTCACCCTCGACCAAATCGCCGTCATCCTCGCCCTGGATCACCCCGCCAGCCCACTGCGGCTCCACCGGTACGCAGCCGGGCTCACCGCGGCGCAGACGATAGAGGCGTTTCATCGGCTTGCCGGAACCACCGGCACTGGGCTGCGTGAGTCGCGCCTGTACGACTACGAGAACTGGCCGCGAGCTGGCCGGCGGCCGTCCGTCTTCACGCTCCGCCTGCTGGCCTACATTTACGGCACGCGCCCCGCACACCTGCTCGCCGCCGAGGCGCTGGCCGCCTACCCGATACACGACCAGCGCGCGCTACGCGGCGAAGGGTGAGGACCCCGCCGACGCCAGAATCTGACCCTTCCCTCCTCCTGACGCAGGCCGGTCAGCGAAGGAGCCGCTCATGGACCTGCCGCGCCTGCACACTGGGCGCCGTATCAATCTCCGCCAGCCGCTCCGTCAACAACTCGAACGAACGCCGGACCGCGAGATGCCGGCCCAGCTCTCCTTGAATCGTCATGAGCTGGCACCACAGCACCTCGCTGTACGGATCGATACGCTCCACTGCCAACCGCAAGACATCAACCGCCCGATCTGGATCATCTCGGCGCGCCAATACGGCGAGCCGCTCGGCGGCATCAACCGCCTGGCGCTGAGCGGCTTGCCGCACCGGCAGCACCCACAGATCATCACGCCCCGACAGCAGCTCCCCCCGGTACAAGGACAGCATCTCCTGCAACGCCGCCACCCTCATAGCGTCTTCGGGTGCGATCGAGGCCAGCCTGCGGGCCTCGTCGAACCGCCAGTAGTCCACATCGAACGATGCCGCGGGCAGCAGCCGCCGCTCGCCAGCCTTGATCACGAACCGCACACCGGCTGCACACCCCATCGCCTGCCGCATTGCCCGGTTGATCTCCCGTACCGCCGACTCAAGCCGCCGCCCGCCAACCTCCCCCCGCCACAACGTCTCAGCGATCCCCTCCGCCGAAACCCCATCCCGCGACACCGCAAGCAACGCATACAAATCCCGCGCCTCAGCACGACCGAAACGGACCTCCGACTCACCCCACGACAGCCGTGCAACCCCCAGCACCTCGGCCTTCGCCTTTCCCACCGCCGCGACAAACCCCATACCCAGCCCGGCTGCAGTGCCTGGCGCGACCGGTACCTCACCCTCCGCCTTGACCACCGCCCTCGCCTGGGCCTTCACGCCTGCCTCGGCAACCACGGGACGGGAACTGGGCTGGTCTGGTTGAGACATCAGCGCCGCCGGAAGCTCATCACGGTCCGACTCGGTAGCTGACGCCGTCATGGCGCAGTCGACCTCGGGTGGCTGCAGCCCAGGGGGGATCACCGCCGCAGGTTCTTCTGCTTGTTCATTTTGACGAGCAGTGGTGTCGGAAGGGGCAGCAGCCGAGGCCTCGGCCGGTGCTCTCGTCCGCACTCGCAGATGGCCGATCAGCGCACCGCTCAGTGCCATGACCACGAGCCCGAATACCAGCGCAGCACCCAGCGGCCTGGTCAGATCAAACCAACCCTCCGGTTTCCCTCTCACCTCATCTGTTGAGGCAGACGCAGGCGCCGGCGTCACCGCGAACGGTGGAACGGAGAACCCTGTTGAGGGCATTGGCGAGAGCAAGGTTGACGGGACCGGCGAGGCATCGAAGGCGTCGGCGGAGACTGCTGGCGACGATCGCTCCCTGTCATCCTTCTGCCGTGAGCCCCGCTGACGATCCCCCCGCACCGGAACAGCTCGATCAGGGGCATGGCCCGAACTCTGATCAGCTTTCCGACGGCCTTCGCTCAAGTTGCGCCGTTCGCTGACTCCATGACCTGTCCGTGCTTCGGGCTTGAGTTGGGATCGGTTCACCGCAGAAACGTCGTTGTCGGGGACCGGCCTCTCCTGTGACTCAGGAGGCTCTGGCTTGGTCCGCGGCTCAGGAGAAGGCGACACCTTCACCGATTTGCGAGACGACTCGCCCAGCCGGCCCCAGAAGTCCGGCCATCGACCTTCCGCCAGGTCGCCGTGCACCGAGGCGCACCATTTGTCGATGTTGTACATCTGACGCGCCTGCCGAGACACCTGCGGGCAGTAGGGCTTCTCATCAGCCCGCACCCCGGCTGCCCAAACAACAAGACTCAGAAGCAAAAGTACGCCCGCAGCACACACGAGTAGAGATGCCTGACCCGCTTTCCTCAGCATGCCCGCAATTGCCGATTCATCACGAATCACAGCGAAACCTCCGAGGAGCCGAAAACCACCCCCCAGATCTACCGTCGCGAAGATCTAGCTAGACCATGGGCTTCGAATAAACGCCATCAAATTTTGACATCTGTACTCGCCAATAGCACTTCCTCAATACGGCGCCCCAGCAGACAAAGCGCGCGAACCGAGCAAGTACTGGCAAGCCAGGAAGATCCCCGTCCCCGACACGGGCATGGAGTACTTGATAGAGGCAACTTGGCTGTGGCCACTCCCGATAAGAGCTTCCTTTCTTGTTGTCGCACACCTCTCCACCCGTCCTACAGGCGTCGGCGGCATCAGGAAAGCATCAGCAAGGGACCGCACGGCACGGGGTTGTCGGCGCTGAGGCATGGAACGATTCCGCGCCTACCCAGGTCGGCTTCATGTCGATGGTCGACGCCATTCACAGCGAGGCCCCGGCGCTCCGCTCGCCCTCCTGAGGGCGGGACTGGCGACCAGGCATCTCTTACGCCTCGACTGTGCGGCGGAACGCCGGATTCCGCTATGGAGTAGGCAGACATACGACCCAAGTCTCACCGGGCAGCGGTATTCAGCCGTACCTGATGGGCTGTCAAAAGCGGAAGATCGGCCCCGTCGCTGCATACATCAAACAGGCGTTGGAAAAGGTCTTCTGCCAGCCGATGCCCCGATTTCTCCACATGCCGTTCATCGTCACTTCAACCGGGTCGCGCTCTTTGGTACACCGGCGCGAGCTGACCGGAAGCCTGTCGAGGTCACCGTTAACGGCATCAATGGTGGCACAGGCCGCCCTCCCATACGGGTGGTGGTCCGTCCGGCCGGGGCATTGCAAGGTGATCATCCGCAGAGTGTCGCCGCTGTCAGCCGAGACCGCGAGGACGACCACGTTCGGACGGGCGGCCGCAGCAGCAGGGGCCGCCGAGAGAATGAGGCTGACCCCTAGAACGGCGCTGGCGATACGGAGAGGCAGGCGCATGAGCACTCCAAACCCTAGATAGCCTAAAGTAATCGCCACACTACATTAAGCTATCTTGCGCTGCTCGGCATATGGTCGGTAAACCTGCAGAACGAGCTCGGCACGATCGAGAAAAGGCCTGTCTCGGTACAAAGCCAGACGCGACGGACCTTCCCCCGCCCCGCCCCGCATGGCTTCTAGCTACGAAAGCGTCATAGGCGCAGACAACAAACCCGGTGGGCGGCCCGTGCCTCCCCCAGGACACGAACCGTCCAAGAAAGATCAAGTCCTGCTGAACGATCGAAGATCGCAGATACGCTACCCACCGTAATGATCACGGCATCGGGGAGCAGAGCATGGCCGGAGAAGTTGGACGTCCACGCACGCGAGCTCGTACGAGGCCACTCCTGCTGGCGAGCGGAGTCAGCCTCGTCATGGCCACTGCGATAGCTGTGGGCGGCCATGAGGCAGCCAGGCCCGACGGCCGGCCGCACACGCCACAAGTGATCGACACCACGCGAGGCACCAGCACCAATATCGCCCTCGCACCAGCCCCCCAAGGCCGCACAAGCACGTCGTCCGCCTCAGCCACCGCGTTCTCCGATTCTCCCCACAAGCAGAAGGGACACCGGGACGACGGCGGTAAAGGCACCAAACATGTGAGCGCGGTCGCAGGTTCTGCACATGCGGGTACGCCGCACCGTCGCCACGGACTTCTGCGGCAACAGCCGCCGGCCGCCTCCACTGCCAGCCGTCGCTCTCCCAAATCGGGCCATCGAGCCAACCGCGCGCCGAGCGACCCGCGCCCAGCCCTAGCCGGTACCTCCCGGCGTGAGGGGCAACCCTCTCTAATCCAGAGGAAATGCGATCAGTTGTTTCCGCCACACAAACGCGAGTTTCGGCTCCGCAACATCGCGTGCCATCGTCTCCTCGGCTGATCACCGTACATTGGCCGCTCGGTGCCCCATGGGGCGATGTCGAAGGTGTCCACCAGCCTTCGGGGTCGACGATCTCGGTGATCAACGCTGCGTTGTAGCTGCCGCTCTCTCTCGGCGACTTCGCCCCGCGGAAAAGCTGGGCGGCCTGCAGCAGCTTGGCCTGGAGCCACGGTGCACTGATCGAGTTGGTCGACACAGCTGCCACGTCGCGCGCTTGATGGCGACGGTGTCTCTGTCCGAGTACACGGCGGGGTGCCTCGGGCGCCAACCGGTGGCAGGACCTTCGTGGAGGCCGCTTCCACCTGCGGCGACTGAATCGAGCCCCGCTCGATGAGCGTGGCGACCATGGCGGCTCGCAGGAGGTCAGGGACTCCAAGGAGGCGGCTTCAGTGGTCATCGTGCAACGTACCTTCGCTCGTCGACGGCGTCAGGCGACTGGCGAGTACGACAGGCGGCGCCGACGCTTACTCCACCGCCCTCAGCGGAAGTCGGAGATGCGCAGCGCGGTTGAACTTAAGAGGCTCGGTGATAGGAGAGCTAGCAAGACGATCTTTGTGCCATGTCTACGTACTGGCCCTTTGACCGTTCAAGCCGGCTCTACCTCCATCGGGGATTGGCTGCGATTGGCTGCTATCCATTCGAGCTGCGCGGCCATCCCTGTGAGCAGATCAGTGGTGGGCGCCCATCCGAGCAGTCGCCGAGCGGTGGACACGTCCGCGCGGGTGCTGGGTACGTCGCCGCTTCGTGCGCTGGTTGAGCGGACGTTGATCGTCTGGCCTGTCAGCTTGCGTGCCTGTTCGACGACCTCGTTGAGGCAGGTTGCGCCGCCGCCGCCGACGTTGATCACGCTGTTGGGCAGATAGGTGGTGCCGGCGGCGAAAGTCGCGGCGACGGCGTCGTCGATGTAGGTGAAGTCGCGGCGCTGCTGCCCGTCTCCGTAGATCTGGAGGGTCAGCCCTGCGGTGGCGGCGGTCAGAGCTCGCTGGACGAACATGTCGTCCCGTTGGCGCGGCCCGTAGACCGTGAAGTACCGCAGGGCCACCACAGTGGTGTCGCAGTCGGACCGGGCCGCGTGAGCGAGGCAGAGTTGCTCCTCTGCAAGTTTGGTGACGGCGTACGGGGAGGCTGGCCGGGGGTGATCGGATTCGGTGCTCGGTCGTTCACCGGCTGCACCGTAGACGCTGGAGGAGGAGGCGACGACAAGGCGAGGGATGCGCAGTCTGGTGACCGCGTGCATGAGTCGTTGGGTGGCCGAGATGTTGGAGGCGACGTAGTCGTCGAAGTCGGCTCCCCATGACGGCTGGACGCCGGGGACACCGGCCAGGTGGAAGACCACGTCGGCGTCGAGCAGGAGTGGCTCGATGGCACAGGTCCGCAGGTCACCGGTCGCGAAGACGAAGCCCGCGTGGCTTCGTGCGGTCGCGAGGTTCGTCGCCGCGCTTTGGTGCTTGCCGGGGTCGCGGCGATCGACACCGATGACGGTGATGCCCAGGTCGAGCAGCGCTTGGCAAAGGTGCGAGCCGATGAAACCTGCCGCTCCCGTGACTACGGCCCGGCGGGGCAGCGTGGGGCGTGCGTCCTTCACGACGGCCGAAGTGGTGGTCATGGCGGTCCTTCGTGGTCGGGGGAGATCGTCGATGAGCATGCGGCCGTGGGCGAGGAGTCCCGCGTTGCCGGATTCGTGGCCGCGCACCAGTGCGGTGATCGCTTCCAGCTTGCGGAAGCGCTGCAGGAGTTCCAGGTCGGATGGGGCGAGAGGGCTGCCGTAGCCCTCGAAGAAGGCGGTGCGCAGGTGGGGCGTGCGCCGCCAGTAGCGGTGTTCCAGGCGGCTGAAGTCCCGGACACGGGCGTCCGGTCGGGTGTGCTCGAAATCCAGGACACCGATGTCACCTGTGGGCCCGAGGGTCCAATTGCGGGGCTGGTAGTCCAGGTGGCAGATGGCCGTCTCCAAAGGTTCGACGGCCATCCGGTCTGCCCAGCTGTGCAGTGCGCGAAGGTCGGAGGGTTCGATGAGGCGGGCGAGTTGAGCGCGGGCGGTCCACCAGCGCATCCGCTCAGCCAGGTATGCGGACACGTCGGTTCCGGATTGCGAGCGCCCGGGTGAGGCTTGGTGGAGCAGCCTCAGGACGCGTCCAGCCGCTCTGTGAGCCAAGCACTCGGCAGCGGAACCTTCGGGGAGTTGGGTGGCACGTTGCCCCGGAATGACGGTCAGCAGCAAGGAGAGGCTGTCGAGGTCGGCGTGGATCAGCCGGGGGGCGTGGTCGCCCAGGGAGCGTACCCAGGTGGCGTAGGCATGGGTTTCGGCACGGAAGCGGTCGAGGTTGTCGTGGCGCTTGAGTACGTACCGCTCGCCGCCGCTCGCGGCCAGGAGCATGAGGTGCGCCGGCAGGTCGAGCCGTGGCAGGCGTGTGACAGGACCCAGATGGCGGCGGGCCAGGGCCAAGATGTCATGTTCGGAGGTGCTCACGGGCGCTCCAGGTCACTGAGGTGCGCTGTGTCGTTGTGGCGCAACAGCATCCATCGCTCGTCGTCGAACCGGTTGCGGTGGAGTTGCCAGTGGGTGATGGAGGCGTGATCGACGGTGCAGCCGTTCACCAGGCCGGTACGTAGATCCAGCAGCATGGTGTGGGCGGCGAGAACCGTTTCCCCGTGCGCGGCGATCAGCACGCGTGCGCCGCGATGGCTGTGGATCAGATCGGCGAGAGCTGCGCAGGCGAGTTTGAGATAGCCGTTCCACGTGTCGGATCCGGGCGCCCAGGGGTGATCGGGGTGTGCGTGCGGGCCGCCCTGGAAGGCCGTCTTCACCTGGTGCCAGGGCTTGCCGTCGGCTTCTCCGTGCACCGGTCCGTCAAGGTTGTTGCTGGTGATCAGCGGCAGGTCGAGAGCGTCGGCGAGGATTTGCCCGCTCTCCTGGAGCCTGCGCCGGGGACCTGCGTATACGTGGGTGAAGGGTTCGGCCTCATGGGCAGCGGTAAGGCGGGTGGCCGCGAGGGTCATCTGACGGCGGCCGAGAGTGGTCAGGCCCGTGCAGGTGCGTGGCCCGCCGACGACGCCGTCGACGTTGCATTGGGCTTCGCCGTGCCGGACGAGGAGCAGTTCGGTGACGATCACTGCAGTTCCTCCGAAGTGGGACGGACGGTCGGCCATGGATGCCGGTAGCCGCCCATGCCGAGGTAGGGCAGGGTGAGCAAGTGGTGCAGCTCCGCATATTCGAGAAGCCGGCGGATGGGCACGAGCGGCAACCCGGCATCGAGGAGCGGCCGGTTGTAGCAGGCCAGCGCGGCGGCGTAGGCGCCGGACGGCAATGGTCCATACGTCATGGCCAGGGTGACCAGCAGCTTGGCCAGGTCATAGCCGAATGGCGCCAATGTGAGGTCATCAAGGTCCAGCATCACCGGATCACCGCTGGTGATCATGACGTTGCGCGGGTTGGTGTCCTTGTAGAACGCGGCCAGCTCGGCGGGGTGAGGCTCCAGCAGGGGCCGGACGACGGCCAGCTCCGATGCGCTGATCAAGCCCGCTTCGTGGTGTCTGTCGAGAGCCCGGATTCGCGGGGAGGCGAAGTCGGGCAGCTCGTGGGTGTCGGACGTCGGGTGCGAGCGGGTGAGCATGGCACGGTGCAGGTCGCTCTGCCAGGCAGCGGCGTGGGCCTGGCCGAGAGTGATGGCCACCGTAGGCGCGTCATCGACCGAACAGTGTCGGCCGTTGATGAAGCCGAACTCGATGTGATCGGCGTGTACGGCCACAAGCGTTGGTAGCTGGAGTGGTTTGGCGTGTTCGGCGAGCCAGGCGTGATTGGCGACGACGCGTCCGAGGTCCTGGTGCGAGGAGTACGACTTCCGGAAGGTGCCGGGACTCATGGCAGGTCACCTCGCATGCTGGTCAGGTAGGTGATGGTGGAAGTGGCTATGATCGGCTGGTCTGTCATTCGGGCGTGCAATGCGGTGGCGATCGCGTCCGGGTTGCCGGTCATGCCGGGGGGCAGCTCGTATTTCGGGGTGGTGGCCAGATAGGCGGCGACGTGGTCCAGTCCTGTGAAGGCGAACCTGTGCTCCTCGTGCTCCATGTGGATGACTCGGAGGGACGGAGCGAGAAGGGCTGCCAGATTCCCGCTGTGGGCTGTTTCGTACAGGCTTGGCCGCCGGATCGCCGCGATGTCCAGGCCAGCGGCGGCGACGAGCTGGTCGAGGGACCGGTAGCTGTCAGTGGATTTGGTGACCAGGATGGCGAGGCCGTCCGGGGCTAGTACGCGGGCGATCTCGGTGATGACCGGATGCGGATCAGGGGCGTGGTAGAGACAGAAGGCGGCTACGACCAGGGCGCAAGCACCGTCCGCGAGGGGCATCCGATGGAAGTCGGCCTGGATGTACCTGGTCTCCGTCGGCACGCGCGCTTGTTCGATGCGCGTTCGGGCGGCGGCGAGCATCGCCGCGGAGGCGTCGATGGCCAGCAGCAGCCTCGGACGGAGGCGTTCGGCGAGGACTCGGCTGCTCGTTCCGCGCCCGCAGCCGATGTCGGCGATGATCGCAGGGCGCCGATCGGGCATCTGATGTGCGGCCAGTGCGGCGATGACCTCGGCTACGGGCCGCCCTTGGACTTTGGCCTGGTGCAAGGCCGACGTTCGGGCGGCCAACCGGGCACCGTCGCGGTACAGATCGGCGGTGGTGGACGGATGGGTGAAGGCGTTACCTGTCGACGTCATGGACGCCGCCCGTTCGCGCCGTCTGGGTGGCTCAGCGGCCGGCGGCCACCTGTTGGAGCCATCGCCGTGTCTGGGCGCGCCCGGTCAGGAGGATCACCTGCTTGCCTGCCGCGAGCTCGTGGATCTTGGCCAGCACCTTGGGCCGCATGCGCCTGCGGTAGGTGGCCACGTAGGTGAGCACGCCCCAGTGGATGCGGTTGTAGACCCCAGAGGTGTGCTGTCCGGCGCCGTGCCGGAGTTGGCGCGAGAAGATCCCCCAGAGCGCGGCCCAGGTGGGGACGTCCATCATCACCACGGTGTCGCACGCTTGGAGCCGTACGTGCAGCGACGAGTTGTAGTTGCCGTCGATCACCCAGCGTGGTGCCGCCACCAGCTCTCGCTGGGCAGCCTCGAACTTCTCCGGCGGAAGCGGGTTCCACTGGTCGTCGAAGTAGACCGAATCCAGATGGGTCACCGGCGCGTCCAGCAGGCGGCCGAGTTCGCGGGCCACGTGGGACTTGCCGCTCCCACCCGACCCTACGATGGCGACTCGGTTCATCTGCATGGCGCTCCACGATAGCCGGGCCGGACGAAGTCAGAGAGGTGTTACAGCCAGGCGAGCAGGTCAGGGGCCGTGAAGGGACGCTCATGAACGTGCCCCCGTCGCCTGGAAACGGAGAGCGGCGAGTTCGGCCAGGACCTCCTGCAGCGCCTGGATCTGCCGGTCCAGCCGGAAGATCTCCAGTTTGGCCAAGCACGCGGCGATCAAGTCAGCATGCTCGGTGGTGCCGGCGATGGACCAGAGCCGACGCACTGAATCGACCACGTCGGCCCCGCTGCTGACGACCAGCTCGCTGGGAACGAACCGCTCCACGTGAGAGATCGTGGCGGGCGCGAGCGGAAGACATCCGGCCAGCCCCGCCTCGAAGATCCGCTGAGTCATCTGGCCTGCCGTTTCGTACCGGTCCGGTAGGAGGAGAACCGTGGCCAGGCTCTCCCCGTACATACGGGCCACGTCGCTGAAGGGCACCCTCCCGAGAAAGGTGACATGCGGCCATCTCCGGGTGTCTGGCCATTTGCCGGCCACCCAGTGCGGCAGTCGAGCCGCTGCAGGTGCGAAGTAGTGGTGGAACGCCTCGTCGCGGTCGTACTGATTGCCGATGTAGCCCAGCGGAAAGGGCCGAGGCTGAGACGCGAGCGCCACCGGGTCCGCGGCCTGCAAGAGAGCGTCGTCCAACGGGAACAGCAGTGAACGCGCGCCGGGTGAGGGTGTAAGCGCGGCTTCGCACACCGCCACGGCGGCGTGGTGGCGCAATGCGTCATTGAGTGGAAGCCGGCGGTCCTTGTCCCAGATGATCGTCGGCAGGCCGAGCTCGTGGGTGTAGTGGTCGAGGAGCGCCGCTTGCCGATGCAGGTCGCAGGTGTGTCCAAGTGAGCCACAGGCTGTGGTGTTGCGGCCAGGGATGGGCCAGCGCCATTCCATGAAGAGCGCATCGATCTCGGGCAGGCCTGCGTCGAACCGGCAGGAATCGGCGATGGTGTCCTGGGCCTCGATAAGGTCGCGGTTCGACTGGAGGAAGACGACCTGATGGCCTGCTGACTGGATGGCGTTGATGAAAGGGCGGCGGTGGCTGCGTCCGCCGTCCGGAGTGTCGGTGATGCCGGCCCCCATGAATCCCCAGAAGCTGTATCCGATCTTCATGAGGTGACCCACCAGCTCTCCAGGAGCAGCGCGTCCAGGCCACTGTTGGCCAGGCAATCGAGCGCCATAGCCGGAGTGCCGCACATCGGCTTGCCTTTGACATTGAGTGAGGTGTTGATCAAAACCGGGATCCCAGTGTGTTGGGCGAAGGCGCTCAGCACGGCGTACATGAACGGGTTGCCGTCCTTGTGGACGGTTTGGACGCGTGCCGTGCCGTTGGCATGGACGACCGCGGGGATGCGATCACGAGCGAGGTCAGTCACGCCCGAGGCCATCGACATGAACGGCGCCTCCTGGCCGAGCGTGAAGTAGTCAGCGGCGCGTTCGGCCATCACCATGGGCGCGAACGGCCGGAACGGTTCCCGGAACTTCACCGTGTCGTTCAGCCGTGCCACCACGCCCGCGCTCAAGGGCGAGGCGAGGATGGAGCGGTTACCCAGCGCACGAGGGCCTACTTCGATTCGGCCTCGGAACACACCGATGATCTGCCCTGCTGCCAGGCGCTCGGCCAGGGCGTCGGCAATGTCACTACCAATCTGTCGCGCCGTCGTCCCAGGCCACGACGATAGGTCTGGACTCCAGTCGGGGTAGGCGGGCCCCAGGTAGCACCTACCGGCGACACCGGAAACGGGGCGGCTGTTGCTCTGCACATAGACGGCAGCCGCAGCACCGATGGCGGTGCCGGCGTCGCCGGGTGCGGGAGGCACGAAGACCTCCTCGAAGAGCCCTGACTCGACGACCTTCCCCACGGCTACACAGTTGGTGGCAACCCCGCCCCCCAGGCACAACCGCCTCATTCCGGTACGCGTCTTCGTCAGGGCGGCCAGGTGCAGCATCACCACTTCGGTGCGTTCCTGGAGTGCGGCGGCCAGGTCCTGGTGAACTTGAGTGACGGGATCCTCAGGGGCGCGGCGGGGACAGGTCTCGGCAGCGAAGCGCGGCGTCAGGCGGGTGTAGGCGGACGAGAGCACCCTCGGCGCGAAGTACTCCGGATGCAGGGCGAACCCGGTATCGGTCACAGGAATGGCCCGCGCGAACAATCTGCGGAAGCGGGCCGGATCTCCCAGAGCGGCGAGGGCCATCACGGTGCCCTCCTCGTCTCCACGCCGCCAGCCCAGGTGCTCGGTGACCGCCCCATAGGCGTAGCCGAGCGATGCGGGGTCTCGTATCGCGTGCACGGTGTGAAGAACGGGCAGGCCGCCACCCGATTGAAGCCCTACCGCCACGGTGGTGGTCTGCGCCTCGCCCAGACTGTCCACGACCAGGACGGCCGCTCGGTCCCACCCAGACGCCGCGAAGGAGTACATCTGGTGAGTTCGGTGATGAAGCACAGGCTGGACGCGAGCGCGCGGAAAGCGGAGGCCAAGGCTCCGTACCCGCCGCAGGGTACGCAGACCCACCTTCGCGAAACTGGCCGCACGAGCCACGGCTCGCCCGCGCGCAGCAGGCGTGGCGATCAGGCCGAGCGACGTCGCCGCCGCCCGCAGGTAGTGAAGACCATGGAAGTTGTAGGCGACCGCGTTCACCTGCTCAGCAGTGACATCCGCCGCGTTCAGCAGCCAGCCGACCGCCTCCTCGGGAAAGGCGCGGGTGTGTTTGATCCCGGACAGGCGCTCCTCTTCCACGAAGCCGACCAGCTCGCCATCGACCAGGAGAGCCGCCGCCGAGTCGTGGGTGAAGGAGCAGACGCCCAGGACAACGTGAGAAGACACTTCGATCACCCTGCCTGTTCCTGAGTCCCGGCCCTGCTCTGAAGAGCGGCATACCAGGCTCGCAACCCGTCTCCCAGAGGGCCGCTGATCGTTCCAGCCGCCTGCAGAGCGGCCTCGCGGTTGCCCCGCTTCCATAGCTGGTAGCTGGCCAGCACCGCGGCCATCCCCTTCCAACCGGGATGGTGGACCGGCCTGCCAGACCGCACGTCGGAGAGAAGGGCATCGAATCCCTCCCAAGGCGTCTCCAAAGAGGGCAGGTCCGGAGCAGGCATGACCGTCTCACCCGGCTGTACGACGCCGACAGCCTTGTCCAGGTCCCGCTCATACAGGTGCAGGGAGTCGACGTGGTGGTGATAGTCGCCGAGTTCGGCGCCCAGCCAACCGGCCATCAGCTCCTGGAGGGTCGTGGCCGCGAAGATGTCGTACGGCAGGCCGGTCCAGAGGTCCTGACTGCGCATGGTGGTCGCCATGTGCAGCCGTCCCTGGCGCAGGTGGAAGCGGTAGCCCAGAGTGCAGGGCACGTCTCGGTGCCCGCCGGCGTCGCGGACGGGGTCGTAGAGCTGGATGACAGCCCGCCGCGAATGTGGGTCGGCCTGCAGGGTGACGAGCACCTGAGCGAGTTGGTCGACGTGGCCGTCCCAGCGACGCATCCGAGGCCCGTACGCCCCACGCAGGATGCCGTCGTCCTCGGCATACTGCCGTAGCTGACCATTGAAGTCGTAGATCCAGGGTGCGTCTGACCCGGACAGGATCCAGACGGTTTCGGCGACCGCGAACGCGGTGTTCAGGACACGTGCCGGAGGAGCGTAGAGCAGACGGGCGCGAGGCCGCTCCAAGAGCAGCCGTACGTCCAGCACTTCACGCGTCTCCATCCCACGCGGCTTGACCTTCTCCCCATTCAGGGTCAGGCGGACCGCGCCGGAGAACAGCTCAGCGATCGTGCCACCGGAGATGGTTGTCACTGGATTTCCCTTCCGGGCTCCTTGAAGGACAGAGGAATGTCCTGAATCGCGGCTGTCTGGTCGGCGCCCACCTCGTGCCGCGCAGGCACAGCTTCATCACAGCCTGGAAAGACCCCGTGGCGGCAGAGGAGACTGGAGGAAGCAAGAGGGGAGCTTTCCGCCCCCTCCTTCCTCTCCCCGGCGAGGTGCAACGGATGAACGACCAGGCGACGCCCGACTGGGCGATACGACTGCGCCAGGCAAGGCACGAAGCGTTGCTCAGCCAGAAAGCTCTTGTCCGGCTGATGCGGCAGGTCGCCGGGGAAGGGATGCCGTTGCCCAAGACGGCGAGCATCTGCCGGAACATCCGCTACTGGGAGGCTGGCACCCACAAGCCCAACGCCCTTGATCGGATGCTGCTGTCCAAGGCTCTAGGAGTGAGCGAGGCCGAGTTGTTCGGTGGTCAGGCCACGGAGCTCCTGCCGCCCAGGCGACATGACACGACGGTGGCGACGCCCATCGGCGGGCAGTACAGCGACGTTCTGGATCACCTGCGCGAACAGTGGCATCTGCTGGTGCAGCGCGACAACCTCCTCGGCCCCCGCCACACCATTCCAGCGGTTTGCGAGCAGATCGCCGTCCTTGAGCAGCTACTTGTCCCTGCTCGCGGAGACGACCGGGTAGACGTGCTTCGCCTGGCCGCTCGGTACGCGGAGTCGGCAGCCTGGCTGTTCGAGGACGCCGGGGATGCGGACCAGGCCGGGCACTGGACCGACCGGGCGGCCACCTGGGCCTACGAAGTGGGTGACAACCAATTGATCGCGTGGACGATGTTCCGCCGTAGTCAACAGGCGATGGGCAGCCGCCGAGCGGGCGACGTACTCGGCCTGGCCACCTCCGCACTGCGCCAAGGTGATCACCTGCCCTCGCCGATGCGTGCCGCTATCGTCCAGCAACAGGCCCAAGGGCACGCCCTCGATGGCGACGAACGGGCCTGTCAGCGGCTACTGGACGAGGCGCTCTCGCTGGCCTTGGCAGTGAACGACGCCGGTGACGCCCGCGGCGGTCACGGCTCGTTCTGTACCGCCGCCTACGTGCAGGCCCAGCGAGCCCGCTGCTGGCTGGAATTGAACCAGCCCAAACGCGCGGTCACCGCCTACGAGAGCGCACTTCCCGCCCTTCCCACGGTGTACCGGCGAGATCGAGGGATGGCCCTGGCAGGACTGGCCGAAGCCTACGCCGGTCAAGGCGAGCCGGAACACGCCGCCGCCACCGCGGTCGAGGCTCTGTCCATCGCCAGGGCAGCCGGATCAGTGAGGATCGTCAACGTGCTCACCGCGGTCGAGCGCAAGCTGAGCGTCCACCGTCGTCTTCCGTCGGTGGCCACGTTCAGACTGGCTCTCGCAGGCACGGCGGCCGGCTGATGGCCTCCCCCCTCGAACTCCAGGCCATGCGCCGAGCTATTGCCCTGTCCGCCCATGGCCTCGGCTCCACGAGCCCCAACCCTCCCGTCGGTTGCGTGATCCTCGACGCAGCCGGGCGACCGGTCGGCGAGGGGTATCACGCCCGCAAAGGCGAAGCCCACGCGGAGGGCAACGCGCTGTTGGCTGCCGGGCCTGCGGCGAAGGGCGGCACGGCTGTGGTCACGCTCGAACCCTGTAACCATGTCGGCCGAGCCCCCGCCTGCCGCCAGCTTCTCATCGACGCCGGTATATCGCGGGTGGTCGTCGCCCTGCTCGACCCGACCTCCAGAGGCGATGGCGGGGTGAACGATCTGCGTAAGGCCGGGGTGAGCGTGGAGACCGATGTCCTCGCCGATGAGGCCCTGCTCGCACTTGATCAGTGGAGAACCGCACTCCGTCAGGGGCGTCCCGTTCTCACTTGGGTCTACACGCAGACGTCCTCAGGGCTGACGGGAGCCCTCGATCACGTACCGGAATCCCGACACCTGCTTCTCACGGCCGACGCTGTCTTGCACGCCGATGGCCGACTGGAGGAGGCGGTACCCAATAGCCACGGGCCTGATGTGGTTCACCTCCCGTCCAACCCTCTACAGCTTGGGACTGACGAACTGTTGAAGGCGCTCTATTCCGGCGGCGTCCGACGGCTGTTGATCGACGGTGGTGAGGATCTGGCTGCGGCCTTTCTAGCGGACGCTCTCATCGGGCATATCGTGGCATATATCCCAGAACAGGGTCCGTCCGCTTCATCGCGAAGCGCGGGGCAGTTGGAGATGGTGCCGGTTGGGTTTCACCTCACTGACATATGCCGAGTTGCTGGACACATCGTGATTGGTGCCGCCAGGTGGCTTCATGGGACTCCCGGCCAGCCATAGCGATAACTAGCGTCAACTGCCACTGACGAGCAATGACGAGGGCGAGCCCTCCCTCGTCTTCAGCTCGACGCATTCGTTCCTCGCGCGACAGGACCCAGGGTCTGTCTCGTATTCCTCCACGGCGCGACTCTCGCCCCGCGCCATAGTAGCGACCGACCACTCTCACCCACAGATGCGAAGCCACCCCCATGGAGGCAGCTCTCGTCCTGATGCCAGTCTCGGGCGGGGCGCCCGGGTGGTTAGTCGTCTTTGTGGCAGGGGCCCTGGGTCAGGCAGGCAGGTCCCACCGCAGGTCATCACGGCCCTGCATCTCGAGCGACACCCACTGTCGGTCGGGCGTCACGGTGATGGTGAACGCGGACTGGCCGGGCTTCCCGGCTTCGAGCCACACGCTCAGCGCCCTCTCGGCGTCGTCCCACAGGCTGGCCGGCCCCTGCTGGTGGACGAGCCAGCGGCCCGCCTGGTCGGGCCTGACGTCGGCGTGGGAGCCGCTGCCGGGGTCATCCAGCGTCAGGATGTCGCCCGCCCACGCGTGCTGGGCCTGCGGAACGGCGAGCTGGGCCACGAACCGGGCGGTGTCGTCCTTCAACAGGGACGGGTCGGTGCGGGTGTAGCTTTTCGTGCCGACCCCGAGCTCGATCGACTCCAGCGGCGGGGCGGCATGGGTCCGGGCCGGCATGAACCACACCGTGTCCAGGAACCGGCCGGACGCGGTCCCGTCGTCGGCCACGTACAGGTGGGCGAACGCCGCTCCTTCGGTCCAGCCGAGCATCGGCGTGGTGATCGTCCCGCCGGGGCTAACCTGCAGCACCCACTCGGCCGGGATCACGCGCACGGCACAGGTCGCGATGAGCCGCCGGTACGGGGCGTTGGGGGCGTAGCCGTGCAGCCCGTCGCCCTGCACGAGGGTGGGCCTGTACCCGGCGAGCGCAAGCGCTGCCGCCGCCCTGTCGGCCACGTCGGGGTCGTACTCGACCGAGGTGACAGCGCTGGCGCCGAGCCGGTGACACAGGAGCGCGGTGGAGTAACCGGTGCCGGTGCCGATCTCCAGCACCGTGTCCCCCTCGGCGATCTCGGCCGCGTCCAGCATGCGCACCACGAGGCTGGGCAGCGTGGACAACGACGTCGGCCTCACCACGCCTTCCAAGCCGTGGGTGGCGTGCTCGGCCAGGACGCCGGACACCTGCGTCACCAGCGTCACGTCACGATAGACCTTCGCCAGCCACTCCTCCCGGCTGAACTCGCAGGCGCGCACGGGCGTCCAGCCGGCGACGGGGTCATGCTGATAGAAGGCGCCGCCCACGAACAGCTCGCGCGGTACCGCCTCCACCGCTGTGCGCCAGGCTGGAGAGCCGATCGCGTCGGCGAGCTCGCTCCGCGCCATGAGGGCCGGGTCGGTCATGTGGTTCATCCTTTCAGGAGGATGTCGGCGAACGCGGACGCTATCGCTGCCGCGTCGGGCAGCCACCCCCACTGCCCGTTCGGGTTGCATTCCATGAACGTCCAGTCGGCGTCGCCGCCGGCGGACTCGTTGAGGGAGAAATCGAAACAGCCGAAGGCCAGCCCGAAGATGTCCAGGTAGGCCCGTGCCGCGGCGTGGATGTGCGGCGGCACCGGGACGGGGGTGTGGTGGAGCTTCTCCCAGTCGCCGCGCCGCCAGTCGAGTTCCCCGCCCGGGGTGGTGATCGCCTGAGCGAACGCGTGGTTGCCGACCATCGTGAGGCGCACATCAGCGGTCTTGGGCACCTCGGCCTGGAACAGGTGCGCCGTCAGGGTGAGCGCGTCGTCGTCGATGTCGGCGGGGTCGATGCGCTGCGTCCAGATCGCCGCGACCTCGCCGCCGGGCGCGGGCGGGACACCCCGCAGCGACTTGTAGACGATCGGGGCGTGCTTGGCGGCGAACTCGCGCACGGCGGCGGCGTCGTTGGTGATCAGGGTGGCCGAAACGTCGAGGCCCGCGTCGGCCGCTGCCTGGAGCTGGGCGGGTTTCACCTCGGCCCGCTCATTGGCCGCGGGGTGGTTGACGTAGCGGCAGCCGGGCAGCGCGGCCAGCATCCCCTTCAGCCCGTGCCGCGCCTCCGCCTTGGCGAACTCGCGCGCCTGCACGTCCAGGTCGTCGAAGCGCCACAGCGAGGGCCGCCGGTAGTACACCGCCCGCACCTGCTCCAGCGCGATGTCCCGGCTGGGGTACGCAGGAGGCCGGACCAGCCGGGCAGATCGGCACCGGCCTGGGCGTGGAAGGTCAGGCCGGCGCCTATGTCCGCCGGATCCACCCGGGCGACCGGCGCGCCCCGCTCGTTCAGCGCGGCGATGACCAGGTTGGCCGTGGCGTCCTGCTCGGACGTGATCACCATGACGGTGCCCGGAGTGGATCGCATTGCGGCTAGGAGCTGTTTCTTAGATCTGCTGACCGTTCGTGGTTGAGACGTCACGATGGGCATATGGGTCGGGGTGACTTAACGAACGCGGAGTGGGAACGGCTCGAACCGCTGCTTCCCAAGGGCGGCGGGCGGGGCGGGCGGTGGAATGACCACCGAAGGACGATCAACGGCGTGCTGTATCGGGCCCGCACCGGCCTGCCCTGGCGTGACCTGCCCGAACGATTCGGCTCCTGGATCACGGTCTACAAACGGCACCGCCGCTGGTCGGCCGATGGCACCTGGCAGATGCTGCTGGCCGCGATCCAGGCCGAGCAAGACGCCGAGGGGCGGGTGGGCTGGGACATCTCCGTGGACTCCACCACGGTGCGGGCCCACCAGCACGCCGCCGGCGCGCCCCGCACACCGCCCCCGCCCGTGCGGGGACGGCAAAAGGGGGACACCGCCGGGACAAACCGGGGCGATCCGGTGCTGGCGACACTGGCCGCCCGGCTGGAGGAGGTGGTCAGACTGGGGAGTGCTTAGGCCGCTCCCGTGGCGGGTTCACCACCAAGATCCATCTATCGGCGGACGGCCGCTGCCGGGCACTGTCGCTGGTCCTGACACCGGGCCAGTACGGCGACAGCCCGCAGTTCCGGCGAGTGCTGGCCACCATCCGCATACCCCGGCTGGGACCGGGACGCCCACGCACCCGGCCTGACAGCCTGGCCGCGGACAAGGCGTACTCTTCCCGCGCCAACCGCTCCTACCTGCGCCGCCGCAAGATCCGCCACACCATCCCCGAGCCACGCGATCAACGCGCCCATCGCCGCCGACGAGGCTCAACCGGAGGACGGCCAACCGGTTTCAACGCCGAACGCTACAAAGCGCGCAACGTCGTCGAACGGGCGATCAACCGGCTGAAAAACTTCCGGGCCGTCGCCACCCGCTACGACAAACGCGCCTACATCTTCCTCGGCACCGTCACCCTGGCCGCCCTGGTCATCTGGCTCCGAACCTGATCCAAGAAACAGCTCCTAGTCCTTTTCCTGGTCGTTGGGCGAGTCGTCGGCCTGTTCGCTGCCCTTGCCGTCACCATCGGTGGGCTTCGACATGCTCACGGACACGTAGGTGCGGCTGGTGCCGTTCGTGATGTCGATCGGGTTGCCGTGCTCGTCGAGGAACACGGTGAGCTGGGTGTCGGGGTCGAGCTGGGTGGCCGCCCACGGCGGCGCGGATGCTGGGAGTTGCGGGGTGGCCCGGGTCAGGCCCCAGGGCTTCAGCAGAGTTGCCATGGTGTTGCCCCTTTCGGGTGACGGATTGTCGCTGCGTCGAGAGGTGAGCCAGCCTCCCTTTCGTGCGTGGCGGTCCGCGCCAGAGCCGCGTGCGGCAGCGCTACCTGGCGGCCACGTGCAGCAGCCAGGCATGCCCGGCCGATGCCGCTGCGGCGCGGGCCGGGCGGTGCTCTTGCGGCCCGTGCAGCGCCTTGTAGGTGCGGAAGAGGGTCCACAGGGCGGCGAGGCCCGCCACGGCGTCACGCGGCGCTTCGGACCAGCCGGGGATCGTGGTGAGCAGCTCGTCGACGCCGGCGGGGGTGTGGCCGGCCTGGACGAGGCGGGGCGCGAACAGGGCGCTTTCCACCCAGGCCGCGCCCCGGCATCCGAACGACCAGTCGAGCACGTTCACCCGGCCTCGGGAGACGAGCAGGTTGCCCGGGTTGAGGTCGTAGTGGATCAGCGTGTCCCCGTCGAGGTCGTCGTCGCAGAAGCGGCCGATCGCCGCCAGATACAGATCCAGGTCGTTGACCTGCTCGCTGTCGAGCAGGTGGCGGGCTTTGCGGTGGAGCGGCGCCAGGTTCCGGGCGATCGGCAGAGCGCCGCGCGGGCATGGGGTGAGCAGCCCCTGCATCAGAGCGAGCGTGTCCAGCACGGCGTGCAGGTCAGGGCTGCCAGGTGACAGGTCGGCGTGGCGGGCGTGGTCGTTGACGTACTCGAACACCATCAGGTGCCAGCCGTCGCCGTTGCTGTGCCACAGCAGGGCCGGAGAGGGCATCGTCGCCGGGAGGACGCGGTTGACCCACTCCTCCGCCCAGTTCAGCCGGACGGCTTCGTGGCTGGACCGGATCGCCTTCAGGAAGCGGCTGCTGCCGTCAAGGAGGTGCAGGCGGGCGGTCAGGCCCGGCATGAGACCGCTGCGGGCCGCCGGTTCGGTCTTCACCACCTGCCCGGTCCCCGCCTGGACGCGGTCGCGGACAGGCTCGGGCAGGTCTTCCCATGTGAGCCTGCTCATCGTAGGCTCCGTTCGGTTCATCGTCATGTGTTCCCCTTCTTCGGCCTCGGGCAGCGTCCGGGAGCGGGCTCCGGCTGGGAGCGGGCTCCGGCTGGGGCGGCTCGGCCGGGTCCGGCCCGCCCGGGCTGCCCTGGATGGTGTCGGGCTTCCTGCGCTTGGCCATGGGCTGGGCCAGGAACCACAGCGCAACGGCATTCACCAGGCTCACCTCCACGTCAGGGGCGGCCCGAACGGGTACTGGAGGGCCATCTCCAGCTCCGCCGCGGCGATGCTGTCCCAGACGCTGTCCAGACCGGTCTGGAAGCAGTAGCCGCCTCTTGGGGCGGGGCCGCGCCAGAAGAGGGTCAACGCCTGGCTGTAGGAGCCCCATACCGCCAACCACCGGCCGCCGGTGTGCTTCGCCACGTTGTCGGCGATCTGGCGGCCCACTTGATCGCCGTCAGAGCACGGCCACAGCCGCTCTGTGGCCGAAGCGTCCAGGTCCTCATACATCACATCTCCAGGGAAAACGCTCACGTGTTGGGCACCGGGTTCGGGTCGCCGCGGAGGAAGGGCGGCCCGAACCCGGCGGTGCCGGCGGATGTAGTCACCGGGCCGGCGTCGTGGCGCGGCAGGAGCGGCGTCGCGGGGGACGCTGGGGTGGGCTGCTGCCACGCCACGCTCATCACCTCGGCCCGGCCACGCCGGCGAGGAAGTAAGGGGCGGGCTCCACCATCGCGGTGGCGTAGTACGGATGCCACGTCTCGGTCGTCGTCAGGCCGGGAGGGTGCAGCGGCCCCCACGGAAGGAGCAGCTTCCCGATCCGCTGGCGCGTCCGCAGATACAGGGCCTGGCCGGTCGGCCGCTCGTACAGGGCGCGGGCAGCCTCGACCCAGTCGGGCGGGCAGGGCACGTCGCGGGTGGCATGCGTGGCCAGCAGCAGGCTGCCCGGCGCGAGGTGGTCGTGCAGGACGGTCAGCGCCTCCTCGGCCTGGCCGTCATCCAGGAAGTGCAGCACCGCCCCCATGACGACGATGACCGGACGGCTGAAGTCGACCAGACCCGCCTTCTCGACCTCCGCCAGGAGCCGGGAGGACTCGCGTAGGTCGGCCTCGACCATGGCCACGCCTTCCTCACGCAGCAGGGCGCGTCCGTCCACGCACACCTGCTCGTCGTGATCGACATACACGCACCGGGCGTCAGGGCGTGCCCGCTGCGCGACCTCGTGCACGTTGGGCGGCTGATCCGGCAGGCCGGCGCTGATGTCGAGGACCTGCGGCGACGAGTCCTGGTCGGTGAGCTCGACGGCGTAAGCGACCATGCGGCCCAGGCACTGGCGGTTCGACTGGGCGATCAACCGCCATTCGGGCAGAGCCTCGTCGAGGGCGGCTGCGGCATCAAGGTCGGCGGCGAAATGGTCCCTACCGGTGGGGCTGAGCGCGCTGTAGATGCGCGCTGGCGTCGAAGGGATGTTGCCTCCGGCGTCGGGGGTGCTGCTCGGTGATGTGGTCATGGGCGTTGGCCTCTAACGGATACGGGTCGCGGAGCCATGCGGTGGGGCTGTTGCTCCTGTGGCGGTGGAACTGCTGAAACCATTGAACGCTGCCCGCATGGGGACCGTCACGGGCAGTGATGTCCATATCCGTTGGACACCCCACGGCGGCTCCGACATGCGTGAATGCGCTACTTGGGCGGCGGATTTGGACACCCGGCCAAGATGTGCCCGATCACGGAGGGTGGGCCGCCGTTACTGTGGTTGTCTCGACAGCACTACCGCCAAGGGAGAACCTATGGCCGTAGACCCCAAGCCCGGGGCGCGCGCCGCGCGTGAAGCACTTCGGACGGAACTGTCCGTAGCTGGCTGCACCGCCGCACAGATCGTGGCCGAGATGCGTGCCTGCTGGGGGTTCCGCCCCCGCGAGGCGTGGCGCCACGCGCATGGCTGGAGTCTCCAGCAGACCGCAGATCGTCTGAACGAGGCCGCGGCCGCCCGCCGTGGCAGCGCGCTGGCCGCCGACGCCTCCCTCGTGGGCAAGTGGGAGAAGTGGCCGGGGCCATCCAGCCGCCGCCCGTCGCTGCAAGTTCTCACCCTCCTGGCCAAGGTGTACGGCTGCACGATCAGCGACCTGCTCGATCTGGACGACCGGCGCGCCCTCCCTGCCGAGGAACTGAAACTCCTCGCCACACCGGACGGGCCCGCCGACGCGGAGCCGTCCACGGCACCGGCATCGGTTCCGGAGCCCCCCGCCCTCACCGGCGTTGAGCTGGTGAAGGCGACCGCCGCCGAATCAGCGACGTGGGCGCAGTGGGCCGAGGCCACCAACATTGGCGACATCGCGCTCGAGCAACTCCACGCCGACACCCGCACGCTGGCGCAGCACTACATCACCCAAGACCCGCTGGAGGTGTTCCAGCGGGCGCGGGCCCTCCGCGACCGCGTCTTCGCGTTACTCGAAGGACATCAGCATCCTCGCCAGAGCACTGACCTGTACGCGGTCGCCGGCTACCTGTGCGCCTTGCTGGCCTGGATCAGCTCCGACGTGGGGCAGCTCCGGGACGCCGACACGCAGGGACGCACCGCATGGCTGTGCGCCGAGTTGGCCGGCCATGACGACCTGCGCGCGTGGGTGCTGTCCACCCGCAGCAAGATCGCGTTCTGGGACGGGCGGCTGCGCGACGCAATCAACCTCGCCCGCCGGGGCGCCACCTACCAGGCACGCGGCACGGTGTCCGTCCTGCTCGCCTGCCAGGAAGCGGACGCCTGGGCAACCCTCGGAGCGTTGGATGACGCACGCAATGCGCTGTCCCGCGCAGCGGCAGCCAGGGATGCGCTCTCAGACAGCGACGAGATCGGCGGCATCTTCTCCTGCACCGAGTTCCGGCACGCGAACTACGCCTCCGCCGTCCTGCTGCGCTCGGGCGCCGCCGACGAGGCGCTGGACGAAACCCATCGGGCCTTCTCCCACCAGCACCCGCACGAGGCGTACGGGACGCTCGCGCAAGTGCGGATCGTGCAGGCCGCCGCACACCTGACCCTCGGCGAGCCGGACGGGGCCCTGGCACCCCTGCGGGCGGTGCTGGCCCTCCCCTCGCACCAACGCCTGGATCCGGTGACACGCCGGGTGCGGGAGCTCGCCGCGGCAATGGCCCGATCCCCTCTGGCCACCAGCAGCCCCGCGCAGATCATCCAGGGGGAGATCGAGGACTGGGCTCTGCAAGCCGTCCCGCGCATGCTGGCCTGCTCTGAAAGCCCGCCCATCATCTGACGAGAATCTCAGCATAGGAGGCAGCGGATCGTGAGCGACGAACAGCAGATGGCCGACCACTGGTGGTGGCGGCCAGGCTGGGCGCTGGGACGGCGGTTCTACACGTGGCATCTCACCTTCGAAAACGCCCCAGAGGTGCACCGCCTGGCGCAGAGCTACCGGCAGGGTCTGACCCACGTTCCCGGCCTGGACCTGGTGCCCGATCCGTGGCTCCACCTGACGATGCAAGGTCTCGGCTTCGTCGACGAGGTCAGCGAGGAGGACGTCCAGGCCATCGTCAACGCTGCCCGCACCATGCTCGCGGGCATCGAGCCGTTCGAGTTGAAGCTGGACCGGCCGCGGATCACGCCCGAGGCGATCCGCTGGGAGGCGTCACCATCCGGCCCGGTGTCCGCCGTCCGCAACGCCGTGCGCAAGGCGATCGCCACCGTGTGGTCGACAGTGCCGGAACCGGCGCGCGGGTTCGCCGCCCACGTGAGCATCGCCTACAGCAACGCGAGCGGGCCTGTGGAGCCCGTGCAGGCGGCGCTGGACGCGGTGGACGAGGCGCCCGCCCTCGCGCCGGTGCGCAGCGCCGAACTGATCGTGCTCAACCGAGACCGGCGCATGTACGAGTGGGAGCCGTGCGAGACGGTGCCTCTGGCCGGACACGAGCACTGACGCGCGCGAGGGTCAGGTCCGCCGTCCCCACCAGGGCGGCGGTCCCAGCCCTCGTCTAGCCGCTCTACGAACAGATTTCGCTCCTGGTTGTGAACGCCTGACGACTGCGTTCGCCCAGGCTAGGGCCTGGGCTCCTAGGGTCATAAGTAGGAGACGAGGTGCCTAGGATCATAGGTTGTCGTGATCAACTTCGGCGCCGACCGGCCAGTGCACAAGCAACTGGCCGACATCACTCCGCGCCGACGTCGCCGCCAGCAGGCTGAAGCCCGGCGACGCGCTCCCCTCCGAATCCCCGATTGCAGCAGATCCACGGCCTGGGCCAGATCGCCGTACGGCAGGCGCTGCGGTTGCTGCGCGGTGAGGGGCTCATCGTGACCGTGACAGGGTCAGGCGCCACCGTGGCCGGCGGGCCGCGCGAGCTCTTCTCGGTGGAGCCCAGCTCCAGCGTGGTGTTGCGCATGCCATCCCCCGACGAGCGAGCATGCGCCGCTTCGCGGAACTGCGATGATCACGAACTTCCTGATGAAGCCCGCCGAACGACTCCAACCGCTCGGACGCCAGTCCCGCCTGCTCGACGCGCTCAACCCACCTTCGCCGGACGGCACCGTTCGCGGCCGCATCGGAGTCGACTTCGGATCCGTCAGCCTGTGCCACGTAGCGGCAAGCTTCACCGACGCGACAATCGAGTTCGCGATGGGCTTCGCAGTCTGGGACTTGGCGCCAGGGCACTACATCCTCGAAGCTGCGGGCGACGTGGTCCTCGGCCTCGAAAGCAACCCCTTACCACTGGATTAGCAGTTCGGCAGCATGGCCAACATCAACAAGGCCATGGACCGGCGGCAGTAGTTCTTTGCCGCCTCCAGCCACACCCTCGCACCCGACATCATTACCTCCATCGACGCCGCCTAGAGTGGAGAGGCCCTTCTACTGAAACCCAGCCACGCATCGGTGAGTTCGCGGCTGCTGAAGTCACTTTCCGTAGGGCCCAGCAGAGCTGGGCCGACCTGCTGGCCTTGTCACCACCGTCCTCGCCTCACGTGGCGAATGAGATATCGGCGTAGGCACAGTTTTCGGGCTCGGGGACATGCCCGAGGTCATGCTTGGAATTCCTGCGCCACGGCGTAGATCCGGCCCCGCTCGTCGAAGGAGACGGTGAAGGCTGGGAAGCCTCTCCTGACTCCTGCAGTGGCGCGGATGAACTCTTTCAGCTCCGACAGAGTGCGCATGTCGTAGCGATCGGACATGCCATCGCGAAGCGCATAGAACGTGAAGCCCGAGGATAGCTGGGCCTCTACCGGGGTGCCGACTGCGGCGGCGTACCAGTTACTGCCTCGAGCGGCGCTGACATGCCTGCCGTTCTCGTCCACCCACTGCCGCTTGGCTTCCTGAAAGCTCAGCGAGGAGGCATCGTCCGACAAGCTCAGCATGCCCAACTTCTCGACCTCGGCGAACGCCGGCTTCGCCGAAGCTACCGCAGCCTTGGCATACTCCGTCAAGTCCGCTGAACGCACGATCCGCTCGTAGACGGCCGACTTTCCGGGGCGGACCGACAGTGAGTAGAAGACCACGCGCGAGACGGGCAGCCACCACGCCTCCTGAATGAACGTCCAATCTTCTTCGTGGCATCCGACCTTCCACCGGCGGTGGGCCGCCTTGCGCCCGTCGGCAAGAGGTTCCAAGTCCGAGACGACCGTCTTTCCGCCGCTGGCTGTGGCGTATTCATCGTAGGCGAGCACGTCATGGGCCAACCGGGCGGAAAGCTCATTGGTGTCCACATCAGCGGAGGCGTACCTCGGATCGGCTGTGACACTGCCACCGGCCAGACAGGGCAGGATGGCGTTGCCCTGGGTCCACCCCTGGTCCGGGCCGTCGATACTAGCCACTGGCCAGGTAAGGGGCTCGGGCTGCAGTTCCAACACCAGCGAGTCCGGCCGACACGGCAGCCCCCATGGACCGCTGACCCCGTGGTCGTCAGGAGATTCGAGGCAGGCGAGCGTTTCCCCCACCTCGGTCAGCCGCCAGTCGCTCGGGAGGTCGAAGGTAATGCCCCGGAAGGCCGTAACCCTGAAGGAGGATAAGGGGGAGGGCGAAGGAGATCCAGCAGCAAGTACGGCCGTAGGGGTGGAGGGAGGGGTAACGGCAACCGCCGTCGCCGCTGGCATAGTCGTGGCGGGGGATGAACGTGAGGGCTGCGCTAACACTGGAGGCAGCAGCATCGCGGCGCCGGCTGCGATGCTCACACTGGCCACCACCGCTATGAGCGTCTTACTGCCCCGACGGGACTTATCCCCAGTCCGGTCGGCTTCGGGTTCGGCAGGTGCCGACCAGACGGACTCAATCGCGGTCGGCGCCGTCCAGGTACGAGTGAGCAGGGTGGTGATATCGCCGGCAGTTTCTGCGCCGCCGTCCGACGCCGGTTCATCGCCGTGTCGGCAGTAGCTGAGAGCTGCGGAAAGGACCTCACGCCCGACGGGACGCTCTGCCGGTTCCTTGGCCAGCGCACGGTCTACCAGTGCGCGCAACGGCTCGGGCACCGCCTCGGTCTTCACCGTCTCGCCGAGCACCCTGGTGGCGATCACCTCGGGCCGGCCTGTGCCGAAGGGTGGTGTTCCGGTCACGGCATAGACCATGACCAGGCCCCATCCGTAGATGTCAGCCTCCGGGCCAGCCTCGGCGCCGCGATACTCCTCCGGGCTGATCCAGCCGGGCGAGCCTAGCAGCATTCCGGTCCTGGTCATCGCTGTGCCATCCAGAGCTCGTGCGATGCCGAAGTCCACCACCCGCGGCCCCTGCGGCCCCAGGATGATGTTGGAGGGCTTGAGATCGCGGTGAACGACTCCAGTGACGTGGATGGCGCTCAGCGCCTCCGCCAGCCCGGCGGCCAAGCCGAACACACTGTCACCGGTCAGAACGCCCGTCTTATTGATGTGGGCTTCGAGGGTCGGTCCAGGAATGTATTCAGTCGCCAACCATGGCAGTGCGGCGTCCGGGTCAGCGTCCAGGACCTCGGCGACGCAGGTACTGCGGACTCGGCGCAGCACCGCGACCTCGCGGGCGAACCGCGTCCGGAACTCGTGATCGGAGGCGTAGGCGGGGTGAATGAGCTTGACGGCCACCCTCGCGCCTGAGGTGTCGAGGGCAGCAAGAACAACGCCCATGCCACCCGCGCCGAGGCGTCCCACTACTCGATACGGCCCCACCCGACGCGGGTCTACCGGATGGAGCGGAGCAGGCGCCACTCCATGAGCATCGTGAACCATTTGTGCACCTTAGAATTTGGCAGCACCAATCAAAGATCAAAAGGATGTAGGTGATGCTAGGGATTGAAGCGTTCCAAGTCCATCGGTGTCTGGACGCGAGAGCTGGTGCACGCCAGCGTTTCGTTTCCTGGCAGCGCCGGGGTGCGCCTGGAGGTTGCTCAAGCTGTTGTTCGCGCTGCTCTACCAGCGATTTCACTTCCTGCGCAAGGATGCGGGACTACAGCTGCGCATCGAGCGCCCGGTCGCAGACCTGTCGGACGGCATCGTCGCCGACGGTCTGGCCAGTCGTCGGGGCCAGCGGCGTCTATAAGCCGAAGCATTCGGCGGCCCTGGCGGGATGGCCATCGCTCAAGGCGTGTTCTGCGCCGACAGCCGCGCCGCCCTGGCCCCAGCCCAGACCCATTCGAGATCGCGGCGACATCTGGGCGAAGCTCGCCGCTCAGGGCCACTTTTCACTCCGTCCACCGGCCCCACGCGTGAGTTGGTAGTCGCGGCCATGCGTCCTGCTAAACGCCGACGCCACCCAGCGGCAGGACGCCGAGCCCGGCTGGGCCGAGCGGGTCACCGCGTTCGAGCAAACAGCACACCAGCTCAGACGGCCGGCCACCGATGGGCGGCTGACCGCGGCCTACGCGCGGTCCTCACCCATCACGCAATCTTCGCCTTCAACCATTCCGGCGTGTCCGCCGGCGATAAGGCGCGACGACGAAGCGGCCGAGGTGTCTACCCGCCAGCCCGCTTCCGGTAGCTCCAGGACAGGTTTTCCTGAACCAGGCGCAGATGATCCTGTGGATGGAGCGGATCATGCGCAGAGGCCCACGCCGCTTCGGCCGAGAGGTACGGGCGTGCCGCCTCTTTATGACCTCGCGGTGCCAGCGCAGGGGAGTCCGCGCGGACGACAAGCCGCAAGCGACGCAAGAACCGCCCGCGGCAATGAGGCCAGAAGGGCGGTACGGCCTCCATAGATCGCAGCGGTTCAGGAGGAACCAGAGGGATACCTCATGGCCCTGAGCCTGGCCCGCCTGCCCCCTTGTCGATTGCGGCCTCGTAGAACGCGTCGGCGAGCGCCACGATGATCCCTTTGATCGCTGGCCCGTCGGTGAAGAAGTAGTCAGCCATGGTGTTGTGCGCCTCCTGGTTGTCGGCGACGACCTCGGTGACGGCGGACTGGAAGTCCTGTGACTCCATGAACTGCTTCTTCGAGTTCACCCGGGTCTGCTGGACCAGGTCCGGGTTGTCGAGCAGCCGGTGTACGAGCCCCTGCACGAACTCCCGGATCTGGGACTCGGCGAACGACTCAGCGCCGAAGAGGTCGTTCATCTTGTCGATGACGAGCTGGAGCGCGACGTACTTCGGCTCCTTCTTGGCCCCGGTCCCCGCTGCGCTGATCCCCTTCAACTGACCGTCTCCGGTCAGCGAGATGTCAACCGCGGTCTTCTTGGTGTGCTTCACCCCGACCAGGACCACGTCCGAAAGGTCGACCTCGGCGCTCCACGAGGACTCGGCGATGACCTTCTCCAGCAGCCGGAGGAAGATCGAGAGCATCTCCAGGTACGGGTCGCCGTAGTCGACGATCTGGCTCATGAAGTCATAGAGCCGCACGTAGGTGGAGACGTCCTTGCGGAAGAGGTCGAGGGTGTTGAGCGTGACCTTGTCCCCGGCCTCGATCGCCGCCGCGTAGCGACGCCGGAAGTCATGCTGGGCCGGGCTGATCGCCGCCGAGAGCGCGTTGTTGCCCTTGCGGGTGACCCACAGGTCGGCGACCTGGCGGACCTGCTCCTCGGTGTAGATCCCCGGCTGAGCGAGCTTATCGGCCAGGTGGATGACGACGTACGGGTTGGTCTCGGTCTCGAGGGTGGCGTTGGTGAAGTACGGCTCGAAGGCGGCCCTGATGTCGTCAGGCTTGTTGGCGAAGTCGATGACGAACGTCTTGGCCTTCTGCTCCCCGCCGGCGGTGCGGTGGGTGCGGTTGAGTCGGGAGAGCGTCTGCACGGCGGTGACCCCGGAGAGCTTCCTGTCGACGTACATCGCCGAAAGCAGCGGCTGGTCAAAGCCGGTCTGGAACTTATTGGCAACCACCATGATCTTGTACGTCTCGCCCTTGAACGCCGCAGCCAGGTCGGCGCCCGCTCCGGGATTCATCTTGGCCTCGGTGAACTCGTCGTCCTTCGACGGCGCCGGCCCCCAGTCCTGGCTCCACTCGTCGTTCTCGGCCATCGACACCGATCCGGAGAAGGCCACTAAAGCCCGGTAATCGTAGGACGCGTCCACGGCGGCCCGCTTGGCGATGTAGGTGTCGATCGCTTTCCTGTACTTCACCGCGGCCTTGCGCGAGTCGGTGACGACCATCGCCTTCGCCTTGCCCTCCAGCAGGTGGGCCACGTTGGCGTGGAAGTGCTCGACGATGATCTGCACCTTCTGGCTGATGTTGGTCGGGTGCAGCTGAACCCACCGCATCAGCCCCTTACGCGCCGCCGACTCCTCGACCTCGCCACCATCGCCGCTCTCGGCCTTGCCGGCGATCTTCAACGCGGTGTCGTAGGACTGGTAGCCCTTGAGCACGTCGAGGATGTAGCCCTCCTCGATCGCCTGCTTCATCGAATACAGGTGGAACTCGTGCGGCTTGCCGTCCGGCCCCTTGCGGCCGAACAGCTCCATGGTCTTGTTCTTCGGCGTCGCGGTGAAGGCGAAGTAGGAGATGTTCTCCGACCCGGCACGCTCGGCCATCTCCGAAGCCAAGATCGCCTCGACGTCGACCGAACCGCCGTCCTCGATCTCCTTGATCTCCTCGGCGGTCAAGACCTTCCTCAGCTTCGAGGAGATCTGCCCCGACTGCGAGGAGTGCGCCTCATCCGCGATGACGGCGAACCGCTTGCCCTTCAGGCCGGAGTCGGCCCGGATCTCATCGAGCGCGTACGGGAAGGTCTGCACCGTCACCGCGATGATCAGCTCGCCGTTCTTCAGCGCCTGAGCCAGCAGACCGGACTTCGACTTCGCACCGGCCTTGCGCACATCCTCGGGGCTGATCGTCGCGACGATCTTCCCCGTGCCGTCGATCTGCCGGATCGCGTCCTGAAGCTGCCCGTCGAGCACCGTGCGATCGACGACCACGATGACCGAATCGAAGACCTTCTCATCATCGACGTGCAGCCGGGCGAGACGGTGCGCCGTCCAGGCGATCGTGTTCGTCTTCCCCGACCCGGCGGAGTGCTCGATCAGGTAACGCCGGCCGACACCCTCCTCGGCCACGGCGGCCACGATGTTCGTGACCGCCTCCCACTGGTGGAACCGGGGGAACAGCATGCTCGTCCGGCGCACCGACGTGCCGGCCGCGACGTCCCACTCCTCCTTGGTCTCCACGATCATCAGCCGGCCGATGATGTTGAGCCAGGCGTGCTTCTCCCAGACCCGCCCCCACAAGTACGCCGTCGCCGACCGCCCATCCGCACCAGGCGGGTTCCCGGCACCGTCGTCGAAGCCGGTGTCGAACGGCAGGAAGTGCGTCTTCTCGCCCTCCAGCCGAGTCGTCATCGCGGCCCGGTCGTTGGAGACCGCGAAGTGGACCAGCGCGCGGTGCCCGAACGACAGCAGCGGCTCGCGCCTGCCGTTGGTCAGCGGGTTACGGTGCTTCTGGTACTGCTGGATCGCCTCGTTCAGCGACTGGGTGAAGTCGGTCTTCAACTCCACTGTCGCAACCGGGAGCCCGTTGACGAAGAACACCAGGTCGATGCTGCGCTGATCGGCGGTCGAGAAATGCACCTGCCGCATCACCCGCACGCGCATCGCCGCATACTCGGCGTTCGTCGTCTCGTTCAGCGACGTCTCGGGCCGGAACTGCGCCATCTTCAACCGGCCGCCGCCGATGTACTGCACCCCGGTACGCAGGATGTTCAACATCCCGCCGCCGTGCTCCAGCGGCTTGTCCAGCGCCGTGGTCAGCACGTCGAGGAACTTCGCCTGCGACCCGGCCGCCTTCAACGCCTTCTCGTACGCCGGCTTCTGGGTCGTTTCCAGCCAGGCGAACAGGTCCTCGGGGAACAGCGCCCGCTCACGGTCATAGCCGGTGTCGTTGACCGAGTACAGCCACCCGTGGGCCGCGAGGTGCTCGCAGATCTCGGCCTCGAAGACGACCTCCTTGTGGTCAGCCATCACGCCGCCTCTCGTACGTCGATCTGGCCCGTCACAGCGGCCGTGATCAGCGCGGCCCGGCGCTCGCGAGCGAGCTCGATCAGCCGCTGCGCCTCTGCGATGAGCGCGTCGGTCTTCGCGATCTGCTCATCCAGGTGCTGCGCGATGCGGCGCTGCTCTACGACTGAGGGCAGCGGTAGCACGATCCTTGAGATCGTCGTCTGATTCAGCCCAGCCACCGTCGACCCTACCGACCACTGCTCAAGCTGGCTGTGCGACTCCGGCGATTGAAAGAACCACCACAGGTAAGACGGATCAACGTCCTCACTTGGACGCAGCAGCATCGAGTCCGATCCGCAGATGTAGCCAGCTTCGGCCTCGGAGACGAGGGCAGACTTGTCGACTTCGCCCTTTCTCCCAAGAACGATGTCTCCAACTTCCAACTGGTGCCGTCTAAGTTCGGCTGCCTTTTCTGGAGTCACGGAAATCATCGCGTCCGGGGTGATTACACCATGTTTTATGTGAGTCGGGTTCACCACTGGAACGCCGTCTTCGACATATTCCTCGGCGGAAAGTTGGGTTCCAAACGGCCCTGTCTGAGCGAATCGGATTGCGTACCGGAGTCGTCCAGTTGTGGGCGCATCGAACTCTCCCGCGATCACGGCTGCGCGCCGCTCGCGGAGCATCTCGATCAGGCGCTGCTGCTCCTCGACAAGCGTGTCGATACGGGCGGTCTCGCGGTCGAGGTAGTCGGCGATGGCGCGCTGCTCCTCAATTGGTGGAAGGAGAACAGGCATCACTCGGTAGAGATCGTTGTCGATCTCCGCCTGGCCGATCCTTACGCCCCGAGACTGCAACGCGTAGCCGGCAGCATAGGTAGAGCTCCGGAAGAGCCAGTTCAGGTAGCGAGAGTCTGCATCGTGTCGAGGGGCGAAGCAGATGTAGTGCCCCGAAACGATCCCTCGCAGGCCGGAGATGCCGACTGATCCTTGCCATGCCTTCATCCGGTTTGTGACCAGCCACCCAGGGTGGACGAGCTGGTAGATGTTCCGGTTCTCGGCGGTCTTGTTGATGTTGTCGCGCGAGTCCTTCGCAACGACACCGTAGTCGCGGAACACCGAGAGCATCTGTTCGTCGGGGTGCCCAACGTCCTTGATCCGCTCGAACATCGACCAAAGTGGCCTCGTCGTCCAGCCTGCTGGAACATCGCCAAGCCACGGCACGCCCGAGTCGACGTACTCGGTGTATCGCTTGCTCATCCCTCAACCTCCCGCAAGAGGTCAAGGATCTTGGCGATCTGCTTCTCCAGGTCGGCGTCGATCTCGGCGAGCGGTCGGGGCGGGACGTACTTGTAGAAGTGGCGGGTGAAGGGGATCTCGTAGCCGACCTTGATCTTGGCCCAGTCGATCCAGGCGTCGGGCACGTGCGGCTTCACCTCGGTGTCGAAGTACGTCTGAATGACCTCGACCTTGCCTGCCGCACCGGCCGTCGAGCCGCCGTAAGTGAACGGCACGTTCTCGGTGTCGCGCTTCTTGGAGTCGGGCTTCGGGTTGCCCTTGCGGTCGACGACGGGCTTGCCATCCTCGTCCAGCAAGGGGCGCTCGACGGTGATGGTCCAGTAGCCGAACTCGTCGTTACGCAGCACCTTGGAGAAGTCGGGGTCGGCGTCGGCGAAGTCGGCGTACAGCCGGAGAACCTTGGCGCGGTCGGTGTCGCTGATCTCGCGGCCCTTGCTGCCGAGGTTCTTGCGCATCTTGGTCCAGAACGACGTGCCGTCGATGAGCTGGACCAGGCCCTTGCGGTCGGGGTGCTTGGTGTTGTCGAGAATCCAGATGTAGGTGGCGATGCCGGTGTTGAAGAACATGTTGGTCGGCAGCGCGATGATCGCGTCGACCAGGTCGTTCTCCAGCAGCCACCTGCGGATGTTCGACGGGCCGGACTCGGCGGCGCCGTTGAAGAGCGGCGAGCCGTTCATGACGATCCCGGCCCGGCCGCCGCCGTCCTCGGGGGCACGCATCTTGTGCGCCAGGTGCAGCAGGAACAGCATCTGCCCGTCCGAGGTGGCGGGCAGGCCCGGCGCGAACCGGCCGTACGGGCCAGCCTCGTCGCGCTCCTTGGTGACCGCCTTGGCATACTGCTTCCAGTCGACGCCGTACGGCGGATTGGACATGCAGAAGTCGAACTTGCGGTCCTTGAAGGCGTCGTCGGTGAGCGTGTTGCCGAAGGCAATGTTGGACGCGTCGTGGCCCTTGGCGAGCAGGTCGGACTTGCAGATCGCGTACGACTGCGGGTTGTACTCCTGGCCGTACAGGCTCAGCCGGGCATCCGGGTTCTGCTTGAGCAGATGCTCCTCGGCCAGGGCGAGCATGCCGCCGGTGCCGGCGGTGGGGTCGTACAGCGATCGGACGATGCCCTCCTCACCCAGCGCGGCGTCCTTCTCGGCGAAGAGCAGGTCGACCAGCAGCCGGATCGCGTCACGCGGCGTGTAGTGGTCACCGGAGGTCTCGTTCGCGGCCTCGTTGAACTTGCGAATGATGTACTCGAACGCGTCCCCCATGTCGGCGTTGGACACGACATCAGGGTGCAGGTCGACGGCAGCGAAGGACTTCACGACCTCGCGCAGGAGGCCGGCCTTCTCCAGGGCGATGATCTCCTTCTTGAAGTCGAAGTACTCGAACACATCGACATCGGCGGAGAACCGGTCGATGTAGTCGACCAGGTTGTCCTCAAGCCCGTCCGCGTCCTGCAACAGGTTGGCGAAGCCGTACTTCGAGGTGCTGTAGAACGGCCGGCCGGTGGCCTTCTTGACCTCCATCCGGAGCCGGTTCGGGTTCTCGTATTTCGCGGCCAGGTCCCGGACGGCCTCGCGGTCCGGCTCCAGAATGCAGTCCAGGCGCCGAAGGATCGTGAACGGGAGGATCACGTTCCCGTACTGGTTGGGGCGGTAGGGACCCCGAAGCTGGTCGGCGATCGACCAGATGAAACTACCGAGCGTGCTCACAAGGCTCCTCACAGGAATCACTCAACGGACACGGCTGCACCGGCCCACCGGGGTGGCCGTGCCCCGGCACGACAACGCACGTCCGCTGACGGGGCGTCATGAAGCCATCTTCGCGCACGTCGGCCTTCTGCGTATGTGCCATACGGCTGGAACATAGGCCTTGCCTGGCGCCACCAGCACTTAGCTGCCGTGCCGCCTCACTGCGCGGAGTGTTCAGGCGACGGGCTCGATGCGGTTTCGGGCATTGCGGCCTTTGTTGCAGATACTGACGATCAGCTGGTAGGCCATGGTTTCCCGGGAGAAACCGGGGTAGTCCGAGTTGGAGCCTGCTCGTGAACTCATCACCACAACCTGCGATCGCCACCAACTCGCCTTCCCTCGCCGTCTGAGCAACTGGCTCAGATGGCTAAGCTCGACCGCCTCAGGGTGGTGGGCGAGGAAGCTGGCCAGCCCGCCAATGAGGGTGAAGTCCCATGTGTCAGCCTCCCGGCCCCACGCGCGCTCGGCGACACCGAGGGCCTGGTCCAAGACGCCGGGACCATGGTCATGAGTGATGCGCAGAAGGCTGGTAATGGCGCTGAGCCGGTCGTCTGCCGGCTCTCCCACCTGAAGGTTTCTCGCCTGCAGGACCCGGGCGGTCTCTGTGTAGGGGCGCAGGCCCGCCGCAACGCCAGCGCGGTATTCCTGCGGCCCCGACAACCGACGTGCCTCACGATGTTTGAGCAGGTACAACGCGGCTTCTGCGCGCTCGCTCAACCCGTGGTGGATCTCGGCGGAGACCGTGCGGACTCCTCGCAGTTTGCACGCGGCGAGGCGGTGGATGCCATCCAGCACTCTGCGGCTGCCGTCCGCCCGCTGCGACACCACGAGCACCCCAAGGGCGGCCTGCTGGAGTGTCGCTGCCAGGCGTCTGGTTCGGTCCCGGTCAACGGGATGGCTGGCATGCTCCCACGGCTCCAGCCGTGCCACGGGTGCGCCGCCGTCCAAGATCACGCAGTGCTCGGGCAGTTGGTAGTCGATCGGGATCCGCTGCTTGCTCATCTGCCCTCCACGTGGGTGTCGTCGGCCTTCATCATCAGCTCCCGGCGTCCAGTACGCCCCGGGATCGCGCGAGAAGCCGACCATCGGGTGCAGCGCAGGCCGCCACTTCTTCAGCAGCGACCGCTCCCCAACGTCTGCTTGCCCACCCGTCGCACCCTACGGTCCGCGCGATCGCCCCACCCGCGCTCGCCTTGTACACCCGTGTGACGCGACGGTAATGCGACCACAATCTCACGTACAGCAACGTGACATGACGGAACATCACGATTCGGTGACCCCTAAACCAACTCACCAAGCACGTGAGCAAGTGGGTTCCCCCGCACCTCTACCAGCGCAGACCTCTGGCCCTAAGGTCAACGGCTGGAGCCTCGGACCAGCGTGGAGAGGAATCGAATCGAGTCCTCGACCCGGTGCTTGATCGTGCGGAGAGTGGAGATGTCGAAGCGTCCTGCCGTACCGTGAGTGCCCCTGTTGAACTGGGAGAACAGGTTCATCACGTCGTTGACATTGGTCTCTACGAAGTCACCCAGGGCTTCGTAGCCAGCACCGTATTGAGTAAGCAGGTAACCGATCTTCTCTCGCCGGGCGACCGCCTTGCCGTCCGGTCCGCGCTCGCAGTCCGGCTTAGCCCGCAGCACCGCGGAGTCGGGTGCGTTCATGTTGATCAGCTCTACGATGACCTCGCGGGCACTGGTGCAGAAGTGCCGCGCAGCGTCGGGATTTCGCGGATTGATCGCGAAGAGGGCACCCTCCCAGCGCTTGTGCAGGTCTAGTGACAGGACGGACAGTTCGTCGGTGAGCGACGTTTCCTCGGTCTTCTCCGTGTCGGCCGCTGTCTCGCCCAATAGAGCGTTGGCGACGTGCGCGCTGTTGGCCGTCTCAGCTTCCGCCAAGTCGGCCAGCTCTTGCCCCCGTTCGTTCCAAAGTTCGGACTGTTCATCGACTTGGGAGTAGGCAGTGTGCAGCGCGATGGTGGAAGTCTGCACCGTGACGTAGCGCGTCGTCGAACGCTGGCGGTTCAACCGCGCGATCTCAGCGTTGAGCCGCTGTCGATTGGAGCGCACGCGCGCGTTGTACGCGCGCACTTCGCGGTTGTAGTCGTCGATGGCGCGCTTCACCTTGCGGTTGTGCTGGGCGACCTTACGGTTGTAGTCGGCGACCATGCGCTTGAACTGGGCCGGGGTGACCTTTCGTGGCATCTAATCCTCCGCGCACGCAACAGTAACGCCAGACGTTACAACAGCCCTCCGACAAATCGTGGGTCGCAACGAGCAGGACCTCCGGCAGCGCCCGGGTGTTGACGGCACAACTGTGGGCTCTGTGGGGGACGGCCCACCGCGCGTCGTCGACGACCGATGTACAAGCAGTTGGCTAACCTGATTCACGCCCGACATCGCTGCCGGCAGCTTTGAGGTACCCAGCAGATTCCGGACAGTCGGCTACATAAGCTGACAGAAGTCTGGAAGAGGTAGGTACGTGACGAGGCGTCGCAGGCAGTTCTCGCCGGGACGCGATCGTGCGGCTGGTCGGCGCCGTCCTGGCTGAGCAGCACGACGAATGGACCGAAGGGCGGCGCTACCTCGGCCTGGAGATCCTCGCTGATTGTCGTAAGGCTGCTGAGAGGAAGACCCAAGAAGACAATAATGATACGAATGTGACTAATAGTGCTATTGGTGCTGAAATAGGATTCAGATCGCGGAGTGGACGAATCTCATACACCACGATCTTGGACACGGCCCGTTTGGATTCCAAGCCGGTCAGGAGATGTTCGAGCGGGCGGCCCTCCCAGCCACCTCAGCGATGCCAACGGGACTTGGCGGCACCAGCGGTTGCTGGCCATTGATGGATCCGTGTTCGATCTACCCGAGACCGCAGTCATCGTCGGCGGCGACGCTATGGGCGTGGTCGCCCTCGGAGGCACAAGAGGGGATCAGAAGAGGTAGGTCAGAGTTCTACACGGGGTCGTTCGCTGATGTCCCGGCTGAGTAGGGTTCGAACGTCAGCTTCCGGGAGGCTTGAACGATTAATAAAATCGGCGAAGGACATGCCGGTTGTTTCCATTAGTTCTAGCGCACGATGCAGGAGTACAGGAGCCTCCGGATTTCCGAGAGCGCCTGGCTCCACTTTCCTCCACCCACGGACGGACAAGGCTTTCCATCCCTGCGCATAGGTGTGTTCGCTCATGACGCCGAGCGTTTTTGCCCTGACCAGGAGGGAAGCTAGCGAGACGTGCCATTTTGCTTTCAAGCGAAGAAAAGCGGGCCAATCAAGCTGCCTCGGGAGCTCGGATTTGATGTCGATGGAGGGCATAAGAAACGCGGCAGCGAATTCATGAGCTTGACTCTCAGTGACTTTGTCACCAATTTTTCCACTAATGCCATGCAAGACCAGGTGCCCTAGTTCGTGGGCCGCATCGAAGCGGGAGCGGTCACGCAGGCCCTTATCGGCCCCGAGAGCAACAACAGGCCTGTCTGGGAAGTCGACGCAGAATGCATCGACTTTTTCGATGCCGACGCGAAAGCGGACGACAACAATTCCGTTGATTTCCAGCAGTCGCACAACGTCCCGAATTGGACCGCGTGAGATGTTCCAGTGGGCACGAACCTGTGCGGCCGCTTGTTCGATGTCGGCGGGCTGAAGCGGCTTACCTTCATAGATGGGGATGCGCGGCACATTGAGCTCGGGCAACGCGACGTGTTTTTCGAGCTCAAGCGCAAGCTCCCGTGCGAGGTGGACGTAGGCGAGCGCTTGTTGGCGATCTCGAGGGGAGGTGGAACGAAGGCTACGAAAGAACCCGTTAGCCTGATCATTAGCGGGGAGGCGGGCTGGAGCAGCGAAAAACGACGGCGGTACGCGCAACGCGACCGCGAGCCGGCGAAGCGTCGATGCGGCGGGCTTCGTGTGTCCGTTCTCGAACTGGCTGATTGAGGCCGCGGTGACGGAGCCGACCTCCCGGGCCAGCTGCACCTGGGTGAGACCGCGAAGTTCGCGCGCCATGCGCAGTCGGGCGCGATCGAACAGGGCCGCGATGTCGCCGACATTCAGTTGCGGGTCGTTCACGTCGCTCGTCTCCGCGCCAGTCACCGTCCACCGATCAGCGGACGACTCTCGATCTTGATTCCTCCGCTCGCATCTTAGGCACACCTTGGTTACTGGACAGTCAAGTCTCCCGACTTTCAGCAGACACGCCAGGCAAAGTGTGTTCAACCACACATCTGCCCTGCCCTATAGTCTACCGTGAACCGAGAAGATGATGTTGAAATCTGAGGTTGCCTGGCGCGTGTGGGGACGGAGTTGAGGTATGAGGGTGCAGGAGTGCGTGCTGTCGGACGAGGTGATCTCCGCCGACTCGGCAGAGGCCGCATTGTGGGACGCCATCGTGGTGCCGAAAGAAATCAAGGAGCGGCTGCGCAACCAGACCGTGTTGTCGCTGTTCATGCGGCGTGACCTGCCGTTCGCGGTGACGGCGTTGCACGGTCTGTGCACGCTCTACGGTCCTCCCGGCACCGGCAAGACCACCTTGGCACGGGGTCTGCCGGCGCAGATCGCCTGCTACGTCCCCGGAGGCAAGGTCCGGCGGATCGAGATCAACCCGCACGGGCTGATGAGCGCCGAGCACGGACAGTCTCAGCAGCGAGTCAGCGAGCTGCTCAGCGAGTACGTGCCGGGTCTCGCATCGGATGGCCTGCCGACCGTGGTGATCCTGGACGAGGTCGAATCGATGGCGGTCGCCCGCTCGGCAGCGTCGCTGGCCGCCAACCCGGCAGATGTCCACCGCGCCACTGACGCGGTTCTCACCGTCTTGGATCTCAACGCCGCCGAGCACCCGCACCTCTTCTTCGTCGCGACCAGTAACTTCACCACTGCTCTGGACGAGGCGTTCCTCTCCCGCTCCGACGCCGCCATCCTCGTACCGCTTCCCGGGCCGGAGGCGCTGCGGGAGATCATGGCCTCCACGCTGCTGACGTTGGCCGACAAGTACCCAGCCTTGGGTGAGCTGGCGCGCTCCTCGGCGATAGACCACATCGCCGTAGCAGCTCGCGGGCTGGACGGTCGCCGTACACGTAAGGTGGTCTTCGAAGCCTTGGCGCAGCGGCTGGACACGGTCCTGGACCCCGGCAACCTCACCGAAGACGACCTGGCCGACGCGGTACGCAACGCTGTCGCGGACACGGGTCTGCCGGAGGTGTCTCGTGCTACGCATTAGGCAGGTCGCAGCCTCTCCCGTGCGCAGCGCCAGCGCGACCTGGACGGTGATCTCGGATCTCGTGGCCGACACCGTGGCGCTGTCCTCCGGGCTGTCTCGCGACGAGGCGGTACAGGCGATGTCGGCCGCCGAAGCGGTCGGACGGATGCTGATCGCAGCAGGGCACCTGCAGCAGCACCCGATCACCCTGGTGGCCGGCAAGGTGTACTGCGAGATCACGGCGGTGTCCGGCACGGCGGCGCTGACTTTGGACGAGAACCTCAACCCCGTCCCCGGCGCGGCGGGCGCCGACACTTTTATGATCTACCTGCCGTCCCCGGCCCCACTTCAGGCGCAGGTGAAGACAGCCGCTAACGGTCACACCCGGTTGTCTGACGCTGCCCCGCCCGCTCCAGAGACGAAGACTGCCAACGCTGGTCCGCTGATCGACCGTGAGGCTCTGCGACGGGCGGTGTCGCAGCGATGACCTCCACATACACCTTCAGCTACACCCGGACCCACACCGCCACCCACCTGACCGACGTCATTCTCGGTACCATCACCGACATCCTCGCCGACCTGGGGATCAGCATGAATCAGCTGCACCGCGACTGGGTGCAGAACGAGAACGCGATCAAAGCATGGATCGAGGAAGGCTCTCTCGACACGGTCGTCCTCGAGTGCCACCAACCTTCAGGCACCGTCGCACCGGTGATCGAGTTCCCGGTCTCCTACACCACCTCCGGGAACGGCAACGCTGAGTTCACCGCCTCTCGTGCCCGAGCCGCCCGGTTTCGGGCGAAGTTCGACCGGGTGCCCACGAGCACCACCTACCGGCTGTTCTGTACGTTCAACGGACCGCGCACCCCCCAGCCAGGTTGGGGTTCCGGCTGTCGGGCGAGCACGGACGGCCTTCGTGGCATCACCTTCGGCACCCTTGGCTCCGCCCCGCACGCCTCGACCGGCATGCGGTACTTCCACACCTGAAACCACGCGCAGGAACGGCCCCTATGGGATACATCGACGACGCCTTCACCAACCTCAAGCACAACCTAGAGATCACCCAGACCGAGCAGAATCTGGCGAAGGCACGCCACGAGACCATCCGCGACTTCGTCCGGTCTCACTGGGACCTCATCGACGACTTCCTGACCGGCAGCTACCGGCGCGACACCAAGACGAAGAAGCTCAAGGACATCGACATCTTCGTGGTCCTCGACGCTAACGGCTCCCAGGCAGATTTCCGCGATCAGGCCCCCATCGAGGTGATCAACGCCCTGGAGACCCTGCTCCGTCAGAAGTGGACCGCCGCCGCCCGGGACGGCATGGCCGTCGTAATCCCCTACGGCTCTGACGACGAGGTCATGTCGATCGACGTAGTCCCCGCCTTCAAGCGAGACGACGGCGGCTACTACATCCCCAATCCCTCGGCAGGCGACTGGATCGCAACCAATCCCAAGCGTCACCACGAGCTGAGCATCGCCAAGAACGCCGACTGCGACGGCAAGTACGTACCCTTCGTCAAGATGATTAAGGGCATCAACCGCGAACTCGGCGAGCCTGTGTCGCCTTCCTTCCTCCTGGAGGTCATGGCCCAATCGCTGGTGAAGCCGCCGATCGGGCGCTACCAGGACGAGGTCGTCCTGTTCCTGGCCACCGCCGCCGAACGCATCGGCGACGAGTGGCCCGACCCCGCCGGCCTGGGCGGTGACGTCAACGCTGTCATGAACGCCACCCAGAAACTCACCGCCGCCAACGCGCTCAACCAGGCCCGCGCCATCGCAGAACGGGCGGTAGACCTGGAGGACGAGGGCCAGGAACGCGCGGCCTACGACAAGTGGAAGCAACTGTTCGGGAACCGGCTAACCAAACCATGAACCTCTCCACCAACCCCGATGGTGTCCGTGGGATACCACCTCGGGCCATCCATGAGCGGCAGCTCGATGACGCCATGCTGCTCCTCCAGCGCGCCGCAGCGGCATGTCATCAGCGCGGCCAGTTCTTGGAAGCCGTGCGCGTCACCACCGCCGTTGCGCTCGCCGGGGCCGGTGTTCTGGTCACGCTTATCGGTCACGGCCGGGCACCCGTCTCGATCGTCGGGTTCTTCTGGTTCGTCGTCTCGGCGTTTCTGCTCAAGGGTCTTTCCGGAAGCACCGCCCGCCAGGGCGCCCTGCTCCAGGAGATGTTCGATACCGCCTTATTCCACTTGCCGTGGCGCGCCACCGTTGCTGGCGATCCCATCCCCCAACCCGACGTCCGCCGGCTCGCGCGTAAGCTGCCCCGAGGTGGGGCGAAGGACAAGCGCATCACTGACGGCTGGTACGACCCCACCAACGACGTTCACCACCCCTACGACGTGTTCATCGCCCAGGAACAGAATCTCGCTTGGGACGCCCGCCTCCGCCGCCGTTACAGCCACTTGATCGCCGCCACTGCGATCCTGTGGACCACCATCGGCCTAGTCGTCGGTCTCGCGGTTGCGGATGCCACGCTGCTCGACACGCTTCTCAGCTTCTTTGTCCCCTCCTTGGCGGCCTACCAGATCTCCTACGAGATCTGGTCAGGCCAACGCAAGGTGGCCGACGAACGCGACCGACTCACCAAGGTCGTCAACAGTGAGTTGCAGAACGGACGCCCCGGCCCCGTTCCCGACCACGAATGGCACCGCCTACGGAACGTCGCACGGGACGTGCAGGACGGCGTCCTCCGCACCCGCCTTGACACCACCCGAGTACCCGAATGGTTCTACAAACGCTTCCGCGACGACGACGAACGCGACTTCGGCGACACCGCAGAAGGCCACCGCGTACGCCTCGCCCAAGATGCACCCTAATTCGCCGCGTAGTGGCTGACCACCAACGAACACATCGCCTGTGAGCCTCGGGGCCTAAACAGAGCCAGTACGCAGTCAGGGACTGGAATCCTCAGACACGCTGGTTCAGATCAGCTCCCGGGAAGAGGATCCGCTCCAGCCTGCCTCGGCTTCGGCGGCCTCGTCGCTGATTCCGGAACTGGGAGCACGCCAGCGGCGGCAAGGTCGGCCTGACCGATCAGCGGTCCCGAGCACACGTCGGTCAGCAACTGATCCTGCTCCGGGTGCAGCAGGACGCATCCGGTCAGCACAGAGAGAAGTGCCAGAAAATCGAGTGTTAGCTCACGGTTCCAGGAGGTCTGTGTGATGTCGTCGAGGCTCGATAGTCGATGACCTCTTGACGTACGGGGTTGAACGTTCCGCTGCCCACGATGAGCGTCTGCGTTCCAGGGTCGTAGTTGAGGCGCTCGCCGAGCCGCTCAGGAAGTGCCCTGACTGCGGTTAGGCATTTGACGCCGAACCGCTCGACAAGGGCACGTTCTGAGCGTCTCCGTCCTGCGACTGGATCAACGCAGCGGCTACCGTAGGTGTGAAGCCAGAGGATCTCGCGTCCGATTGTCACCGCGCAATTCCACAATGTCGCATCCGCCGTGATGGGGACTCGAACGCCCGGTTGCCGAAGATGCTCCTGGAACCGGCGAGTGTATTCAGGGTGCGACAACAGGCGGCCGTGTACCTCGTCGATGCACAGCACGTGACCAGTCCGGGTTGGGGGCAGCACCCGCCGCGTGTGCTCGTGAATACCACCGCCACTATCAGCCACGACAACCCGCGATCTCGCGCCACTTAGTTCACCGTCCGGCCGTCGCCAGTCTGACGGGGATACGACGCCTGATCACGGCACCAGCTACACTTGCGCCAGTACAACGTACACTGCCAGGCCGCCACCGGTAGGTCCCGCGGGCGAGTGGTTATCCTGGCTCGCCATCCGCGCACTGCGGAGGTCAAGGTGGTCGAGTTCAATCGCCCTGATCGGCAGCGCCGCCGAACCGCGCGGCACCATAAGTGGCACATCTGCACTTCTTAGATGGAGCAGCCTAGAGCTGGGACAGAGATCACCTATCGAACGATCGAGGGCTAACCACCCAATCCGAGGTGGGCTACTCAGAATTGCAGTGGATTTCGACGATCGCTGCGATCGCCTTTTGGACGCTGTCTTGATCATGCCCTGCCGGCTGACCAAGCCGGGCTGCGAGCTTGTCGGCCATTTCAGCGGAAAGCTCTCCTAGCGGCTCATCAGCAAGAAGCTGAGCGAGCGTCTCCAACAATCGCACAATTACGTCGCCTTCATACCAATTCAGTAAAGGCGTCTCTAGCGGTTGCTCCCGCCGGGCACTGTCGACCTGCACGGCCAGTAGGTCGGCTAGCTCTAGGCGCGCGTAGCGCATCAGCGGACTGTCTGGAATCGCCATGACATCGAAGGTACTGGCTATCTCCGGGTCGTGCTGTCGAACGAAAGATGAGTACGGGCGAGCAGCTCGTTCATGTCTGCCTTGCAGAGGGATTCACGTAGTAGCAATGTCGGCGCCCCCAAGGCAAAGGGCGCCGACGGTATGTGTGGTTATCCTCCAAAGAACAGCGGCTCGGGCACATATGGCGCTATATCTGACAGCACAAGCATCAGCGTGGCTAGCATAAAATCACCTCTCGCATAGGGAAGCGGCATTTAGTAACAATGCAAGAGGCCCCACCTCCCCAACAAACCGACTCGCCGACAGCGTTCCTCTCCCACACAGACACGGCAGCTGTGATCGCTACTTGAGGCATCGGACATCGCCGGCCTCGCGACCGATGTGTCGCCCTCCTAGTCGGGGCGTGTCGAAGGGCTTGAGCGCACAATCGATCTTGCCTCAGGCCCGCAGGCGGCGTGCCTGAACGAGCCTCGCAGCAGGTAAATCACGCCTCTGGACGTTGGTGCACGGCTGGACAACCTCCACCATCCGATGCAGGCCCAGCACACAGCTTGAGCGCAATCAGCAGGCTGTACGCCAACTACTACCGCCTTAAAGCCACGGCGTCGGCGCTCAAGCCCGACGGCCCAGTCGCCCTGAACCAGTGACCGAAGTACCAGCCATGCGCCGAAACCGTACCGACGAGCAACCAGCGAGCAACCATCGGCGCGGCTCGACCTCGCCCAAGGCTCTCCGAGAACCGAGAAACCCCAGTTCAGCGCACTGAACTGGGGTTTCTATTATGGTGCGCCGCCAGGGACTCGAACCCCGGACCCGCTGATTAAGAGTCAGCTGCTCTGACCAACTGAGCTAGCGGCGCTTGCGACAGGTGTAACTGTACCAGCCGCCGCAGGCTGCCCGCACATCAGATCATCCGAGCCGGTCAGCCAGCTCCCGGTAGGTCCCCAGCACCAGCTCCCAGAACCGCGTCACGTCCAGCCCGGTCGCCACCAGCGCGTTCGGCTGCCGGTCGCGCAGGCGGAAGTCGACGACCGTCATCCCCCGGGTGAACTCGCCGATGGTCTCCACGTTCACCATTGCCGGGGTCTGCGTGACCAGGGACGGGTCCATCACGTACGCGACCGCGCAGGCGTCGTGGATGGCCGGGCCGCCGTCGGCGGTCACCTCGCCGTAGAACTGGGCGGCGGGGACCAGGAGTTCGGCGAGCCTGCCCAGCGGCCGCATGCGTTCCAGCACGTCGGAGGTGACGGTGGCGGTGAGCGTCACGTCCAGGCCGAGCATCTTGACCGTCCAGCCGGCCCCGAACACGATCTGGGCGGCCTCGGGGTCGGCGAGGATGTTGAACTCGGCCGCCGGGTTGTGGTTGCCGCGGGTGAACGAGCCGCCCATGATGACCAGGTCACGCGCCCATTCGACCACCCGGGGCTCGCGCAGCACGGCGAGCGCGATGTTGGTGAGCGGGCCGATGGCGACCAGGGTGATCTCGCCGGGGGCGGCGCGCAGGGTGTCGATGATGCGGTCGGCCGCGTGCCCGTCGGCGACGGTGAGGCTGGGGGCGGGCAGGACGACGCCGCCGAGGCCGCTCTCGCCGTGCACGGCGGCGGCCCGTACGGTGCGGCGCAGCAGCGCGCCGGAGCTGCCGGCGGTGACGGGCACGTCGCCGAGGCCGAGGAACTCGCGCAGTGCGAGGGCGTTGGCGGTGGTGAGGGAGAGGTCGACGTTGCCGCCGACGGTGGTGATGGCGACGATCTCCAGGCCGGGGGCGCCGGCGGCGAGGGCGAGCGCCATGGCGTCGTCGATGCCGGGATCACAGTCAATGAGGACTTTGGTCACGAAACCGTACGATACGCAAGAATCGGGGCCGGGCAGCTTCCCCCAAAGACTGCCCGGCCCCGATCCGAAGGCGGTCCAGGCCGGCGCCTTCCCCCAAAGGCGCCGGCGGTCCCGCACTGGCAGACCGCGGTCCCCCTCCGCGTCCGCTCCGGTGTAGGTCCTCTCAGGCCGGTCGCACTGCTTCCGACCTGCTTCGACACTACCGAGCCCTATGCAACGGACGCGTCATAACGCAGTTTAATATCCGCCTAATCAGGGCTACGGGATGTCCAAACGGACCTCGGTACCCTCCGAGAGCGAGGTGCCGACCGTGCAGTACTTCTCGTGCACCCGCGCCGCGACCGCCCTGAAGACCTCGTCGGCCTCCTCCGAGGGCAGTTCGACGTCGTAGGTGATGGTGACCGGGCCCAGGCGGTTGGGCTCGACCTTGTCCGCGGCGACGGTCATCGCCAGCCGCACCAGCCGGTGCCCGCGCTTGGCGGTGAGCGGCTCGACGGTCACGATGTTGCACCCGCCGACGGCCGCGAGCAGCAGCTCGACCGGGGTGAACACGCCCTCGTCGGTGCCGCCGCCCATGCGCACCTCGGCGCCGCGGGCGTTCGTCGCCCTGAACCCACCATCATCAGTCCGCTCAACACGCACGTTAGCCATGTTTTAGACCTTACTCAGATGGTTCTCATGTTCGGCACCCACAGTCGTGGACATGGCTCCTCTGCTGCTCTGCTCCGGCGTCGCGGCCGTCCTGCTCGGCACGTCGCGGCCCTTGGCCCTGCTCGTGTACGGCGTCGCGGCGCTGATGACCCTGCGCGGGCACCGGGGGCCCGCCCGCACCCGGGGCACCGTGCTCATCGCCACCGGCCTGGAGCCCGGCGCGCTGCGCTCCCTGCTGGCGAGCCGGGACGACGCCACCGTGGCCGTCTACCGCACCGACCGGGTGACCGAAGAGCTGCGCGACCTCCAGGACAGGTACGGCCTGGTGCTGGTCGTCGGCCAGGAACACGACCCCCGGGCCAAGGAACGGGTCAGCGCCTCCGGCCTGAGCCGGCAGGTGCCCGACATCGCCGAGCGCGAGGTGGTGCTGGCCGGGCCGCGCCACTTCCAGCGGTACGTGCGCGGCGCCCTGGCGCGGCTGGCCGTGCCGGAGACCCAGGTCAGAAGCACGACCGTCAAGTCCCGGCAATAGGCTTAACACGACATTACGCGCCATATGGGACTGTAGCTGGGGACAAGGAGGCAAAGGTGACGACTTTCCCCGGAAGCGCTCGGGTCGAGACGGTCATGGGCACGCAGGTCAGCGTCGACATCCGCACCGCCCTGCCGCAACGCGAGCTCACCCCTCTGCTGGACGACGCCTTCGCCTGGCTCCGCTGGGTGGAGGAGACGTTCGGCGCCACCAGCCCGGACAGCCAGATCACCCGGCTGAACCGCGGCCAGACCATCAGGCAGATCCCCGAGCTCATCGAAGTGCTGCACCGCTGCGACGAGCTGAGCGAGGCGACCGGCGGCTGGTTCGAGGCCCGCAGGAACGGCGTCGTCGACCCGTCCGGCTACATCAAGGGGTGGGCACTGGAACGCCTCTCCCGCGCGCTGGCCAACGCCGGCGCCGTCGACCACCGCATCAACGCCGGCGGCGACATCCGGGTGCGCGGCTCGGCCGCGCCGGGCAAGCGCTGGCGGGTCGGCGTCCGCGACCCGCACACGGGGCTGGTGCGCCGGGTGCTGTTCGCCAACGACCTCGGCATCGCCACCTCGGGCGGCTCCGGGATCGTCAACCCACGCACCGGGGAGCCGGAGACCACGCTCGGCTCGGTCACCGTGCTCGGCCCCGACTTGGGCGTCGCCGACGGCTACGCCACCGCCATGTACGCGATGGGACCCGTCCTGGCCCGGCGCTTCGCGCTGGAACAGGCGGCGGAGGGACCGTACGAGACATTGATCGTCAGCCGGGACGGACAGGAGTTCGGCACGCCCGGCCTGGCCGGCTACGGCGGGACGGAGACCCGCCTGGCCGGCTAGGCGTCGGGGTGCTCGCGCAGGTAGGCCAGGTAGACAGGACGCAGCGCCTCGCCCAGCTCGCCCTCACCCGCCGCGAGGGCGTCGCTGAGCAGCGCCGAAACGCGGCTCAGGTCGGCCGTGGTCTCCTTCTCGTGGCCGGACGCCGCCTCGGCGGCGGGGATCACCTTCAGCAGGTTCCACAGGAATCCCAGATCCCCGTGGCGCACGGCGTAGCGCACCGCGCGGTCGTGCAGCTCGGCGGCCGGCAGCGACTCCAGATCAGTGGCTTCCATCTCACTCCCTCCCCCATGGCACGCACCTTTCCCTCGTCCGAGGGCCGATAACGTGGGAGGATCAATCAGCGTGAGATTCATCATCCGAACCCTGGCGGCAGCGGCCGCCCTCTGGGTGGCCCTCCAGCTCCTCGACGGCATCCGGATCACCGCTCCGGAGAACTCGCTCTCCTACTGGGGCACGCTGCTGATCGTGGCGCTGATCTTCGGCCTGATCAACGCCATAGTCAAGCCCATCGTCAAGGCCCTGGGGTGCGCGCTCATCGTGCTCACGCTGGGCCTGTTCCTGCTGGTCATCAACGGCGCCATGCTGATGCTGACGAGCTGGATCTCCGGCCAGCTCGACATCCCCTTCCACGTGGACGACTTCTGGCCGTCGGCGATCGTGGGCGCGCTCATCATCAGCGTCGTGAGCTGGATCCTCGGCCTGATCATCCCCGGCGACGACTAGCCTGTCGCGGGTCCACGCGGAGAGCTGACCGGGCCGCGTGGGCCGGCGTAGGTCAGCTCGCACTTCCCGTCGGCGCACGAGCGCCGCAACCGGCCCATCGAGACCGTCTGGGCCAGCCCGATCGCCCAGCACGCCGGGCAGCCGCGCAGCGCCAGCAGCCCGACGGGGGCCAGCAGCAGGCTGACCGGCCCGAGCAGCGGCAGCAGCGCCACCGCCCCGGCCAGCGCCCCGAACCCGGCCGCCCCGCGCAACAGGTGGCGGGGCAGCGACGCGCTCGCGAAACTCCTGCCGTCAGACATCTCCGGTTCCCCTCTCCAGTGTGTGGTGGACGGCCGCCCTGGCCCGGTGCAGCCGTGACTTCATCGCCGGGACGCTGAGGCCGAGGGCGTCGGCGACCATCCGGCCGCTGATTCCCTGCACGTCCCGCATGATCAGCACGCGCCGCTGGTCGGCGGGCAGCGCGGCGATCGCCGCCGCCACCCGCCCGGCCTCCAGTCGGTCCAGCACCTCCTCCTCCGCCGACCTCGCGGCGGTCTCCGGGGGCGGCGCGGGCGGCCGCCCCAGCATGCGGGCACGGCGCAGGCACTCGTTGCGGACGATGCGGAACATCCACGACGCCAGCGCCCCGGACGCCCGCAACGTCCCGATCTTCCGGTAGAGGATGATGAGCGCTTCCTGCGCGGCGTCCTCGGCGTCCTCCGGGGTCGCGCACAGCGAGCGGGCGAAGCGCCGCACGTGCGGGTGCGAGCCCGACACCAGCGCCGCGATCGACTCGGCGTCGCCCTCCTGCGCGCCCGCGATCAGCCTGGCGCCGGGCCAGGACTGCTCAGCCACGCGACCTGCTCCTGCGGCGCAGGACGAGCACGCACGTGCAGACGAGCACGGCCCCGGCGATGACGGCGGCGGCGACGATCATGACGACCTCCCTGGTCGATGGCTTCTCGGTCATAAGAGGCAGGGAGGCGGTCAAAGGATTCAGCGGGCGGCGACGGAGCCGCGCTCGCGGAGGGTGGGCTGCTGGACGACGCGGCGGCGCCGGGCCCCGCCGTCGGCCGCCTCCGCCATCAGGCGGACCGCGGCCGAGACGATCCCGTCGATGTTCCAGTCGACGGTCGTCAGCCCCGGCGTGAGCAGCCCGGACATCGGATGGTCGTCGTAACCCAGGACCGACACGTCGCCGGGGATGGACAGGCCCAGCTCCGCCGCCGCCGCGTAGACCCCGTACGCGATCGAGTCGGCGAAGCAGAAGACGGCGCTCGGGCGGGCGCCGGAGAGCAGGGCGCGGGCGGCGGCGGTGGCGGCGGCCAGGTCGTGCGGGGCGGTGGCGACCTCGATGTCGAGGCCCAGCCGGTCGCCCTCGGCGGTGACGTGCACGTCGGCGGGGCGGTCGGGGGTGCTGGGCCGGGTCGGGGTGAGCACGCCGACGCGGCGGTGGCCGAGGGCGCGCAGGTGCTCCAGGGCGAGCGTGACGCCGCGCCGGTTGTCGAAGACGACCTCGCCGGCCGTGCCCGCCAGCGAGTCGCCGATCGCCACGACGGGCAGCGACTCGCACAGCTCGGGCCAGAACTCCGCCGCCGGGTCGAGCGGCTGCACGATCATGCCGTCGACGCGCTGGTCGCGGAGCTGCTGGGCGAGGGCGCGCTCGCGGCCCGGGTCGCCGACGGCGTCGAGGATGAGCGCGTAGCGGTCCTTCTCGCGCAGGCCGCGGCTGATGCCGACGGCCAGCGACTGCTGCCACAGGTCCTCCAGCGAGGCGCAGAGCAGCCCGATCATGCCGGTGCGGCCGCTGGCCAGGGCCCTGGCGATGGGGTCGGCCTCGTAGCCGAGCCGGTCGGCGGCGGCGCGCACGCGCTGCATGGTCTCCTCGGAGACCTGGAGGCCGCGCAGTGCGTAGGAGACCGCGGCGGGCGACAGACCGGTCGCCTGGGCCACTTCCCGGAGCGTCGCTCGCTTGCGGGGCATCCTGACACCCTAAACGGTGCCGGTGACAGAAGCTCCCTAGTTTCATGTATTGTCAGTCGGAAATACAGGAAGGAGCCGTTCCGGTGAGCATCGACGTGCACCAGCATGTCTGGACGCCCGCGTTCGTCCGCGCGCTGCGCGCCCGCGCGACCCCGCCGCGCCTCGACGGCTGGACGCTGCTCCTGGACGGCGAGCCGCCCTACGAGGTGGACCCGGCGGCCCACGAGCACCGCGACACCACCGGCCTGGAGCTGGCGCTGGTCTCGCTGTCGAGCCCGCTCGGCATCGAGTCGCTGCCGCCCGGCGAGGCGTGGCCGCTGCTCGACGCCTACCACGCGGGCGCGCTGGCGCTGCCGCCGCCGTTCGGCGCCTGGGCCGCCACCTGCCACAGCGCCCCCGACCCCGACCGGCTGGCCGCCGACCTCGACCGCGGCTTCGCCGGCCTGCAGATCCCGGCCACCGCCGGGTTCGACGACGCCCTGCTGGAAGTCCTCACCGACCGCGACCTGCCGCTGTTCGTGCACCCGGGCCCCGCCCGCGGCCCGGCGGACGGGCCCGGCTGGTGGCCCGCGGTCGTCCCGTACGTGCAGCAGATGCACGCCGCCTGGCACCGCTTCCACGCCGAGGTACGGCCCCGGCACCCGCGCCTGCGGGTGTGCTTCGCGCTGCTCGCCGGACTCGCCCCGCTGCACACCGAACGGCTCATCGCCCGGGGCGGCGGCGGCCGGGGCGTGGTCGACCCTGACAGCTACGTGGAGACCTCCTCCTACGGGCCGCGCGCCATCGACGCCGTGGTCCGCGAACTCGGCGTCGACGTCGTCGTCAACGGCTCAGACGCCCCCTACGGCACCGCGCCCGACCTCGGGCTGGGCGCGGCGGCCGCACATGCCGTCCATGTCACCAACCCGCGCCGCCTGCTCGGCGGAAAGGAGTCATCAACGTGAGCGAGCACCTCGGCACCCCGATCCCCGAACGCACCCTGGACCGGCGGGAGCTGCGCGACCTGGTCGACCGGCTGGCCGCCGACCCCGCCGGCTGGCAGGACCAGGTCGACTTCCCGGCCGACGGCCGCAGGCACTACGCCTCGCTCTACCGGGACGCGTACGTGGACGTGTGGCTGCTGTGCTGGCGGCCGGAGGACGACACGGGCTGGCACGACCACGACGTGTCCTCCGGCGCGGTGCACGTGGTGGAGGGCGCGCTGCTGGAGTGCAACCCGCGCATCGGCGGCGAGCACCTGGAGACCGTGGTGCCCGAGGGGCGCTCGTTCTCCTTCGGCCCCGACCACATCCACCGGCTCACCGGCGCGACCGAGCGCAGCGTCTCGATCCACGCCTACTCGCCGCCGCTGTGGCGGCTGGGCCAGTACTCGATCGACGACAGCGGCGTCATGCGGCGCGTCTCGGTCAGCTACGCCGACGAGCTGCGGCCCCTCGACGGCGTCAGCGCTGTGGCCTGAGCACGCAGCAGCTTCCGCAGGCCTCCACGTCCGGCAGCGTGATCCACAGGCAGCACGTCCGGCGGAAGTAGCCGTCACCGGCGGGCTCGACGAGCCCGTCGACCGGCTTGCCGATCTCCTTGAGCAGCCCCATGTAGTCGGCCCGCTCGATCTGCGTCAGCGGGTGCGCGATCGCCTCGGCGGTCGAGCCCCACAGCGTCCGCTCGCCCACCTTGGCCATCGCGCTGAGCGCCCGGACGAGCGGGCGCTGCGACTCGGCGAGCGCGCCGCCGATCGCGGCGGGCGCGGAGTCGCCCGAGGCCCAGGTCACGCCGGTGGCGGCGATCGTCACCCCGGCGTCGGACACCTTGAAGTACGTGTCGGCCAGCCGCATGATCGGCACCCGCCCGTCCAGCGCCCAGCCGAGCGCCATCGGCAGCGTGTGCCAGTAGCCGTAGGTCTTCCAGAACAGCGCCGCGCCGACGTGCCGTGGCGCGTTCCAGCGGGCCGCCGTCTGGTCGACCAGCTCGCCCAGCAGCGTGTGGGGCTCGCGGGCCAGCTCGGCGGCGGGGGTCCAGCTCTCGTCGGGATCGATGACCAGGCCCGGCTCGACACCGATCACGCCGCCGCGCGCGTCGGCCATCCGGGTGAGCACCTCGGTCAGCACGTTCGATCCCTTCGCCTATAGGTAAGCCTTGCCTAAGGTAGCAGGGCGTCCGGCGAACCAGCCAGCGACCAGTTGCAGCCCCACCATCGCCAGCCCGAACACCAGCGGCGCCGTCCACCCGCCCGACTCCTGCCGCAGCAGCCCGAACACCAGCGGCCCCACCGCCGCCAGCAGGTAGCCCGCCGACTGGGCCACGGCCGACAGCGCCGTCACCTCGGCCGGATCGGCCGGCCGCATCGCGATGATCAGCAGCGCCAGCGCGAACGACGCGCCCTGCCCCACCCCCAGCACGATCATCGACAGCCACGGCAACGTCGCCGGCGCCACCAGCACCGCCACGTAACCCGCCGCCGTCAGCAGCGTCGCCGCCATCACGTACGGCACCTGCGACGGCCGCCGCCCCGCCAGCACCGGCACCGCCAGCGTCGCGCCCACCTGCACCAGCGTCGTCAGGCTGAGCAGATAGCCCGCCTGGTCCGCGGGCAGCCCGGCGTCCAGGAAGATCTTCGGCAGCCAGGCCAGCATCACGTAGAAGGTGAGCGACTGCAGGCCCATCCAGGCGGTCACGTACCAGGTCACCCGGCTGCGCACTACGGCGCGGAACGGGCGCGGGCCCTGCCTCGGCGCCGCCCGCCCGCCGAACGCCTGCGGCAGCCACAGCAGCGCCGCCACCAGCGCGGGCACCGCCACCAGCGCCGACACGCCGCGCCAGCCGTAGCCGGTGACCTGCTCCAGCGGCACCACCAGCGCCGACGACGCGGCGGCCCCGCCCACGATGCCGGCGCTGTAGACGCCCGTCAGCAGGTTGACCCGGCCCGGGAAGTGCTGCTTGACGAGGCCCGGCATGGCGACGTTCATCACCGCGATGGCCGTGGCCGCGACGGCGGCGCCCGCGTACAGCACGAGCGGGCCGTCGAGGCCGCGCACCGCCACGCCGCCCGCCAGCACCAGCAGGCCCGCCAGCAGCGTACGGTCCAGCCCGATCCGCCCGGCCAGCATCGGCGCCACCGGCCCGAACACGCCCAGGCACACCACCATGACCGTCGTGATGCCCCCGCCGCCCGCGGGCGTCAGGCCGGTGTCGGTCATGATCTCGTCGAGGAGGGGGGAGATGCCGGCGATGGCCGGGCGCAGGTTCAACGCGGCCAGCACGAGCCCGGCCACGAGGAGAGCAACTCTCATAGCGGATCTACCTTCCCATATCCGTTGACAACGTTGTCTGCGCCGGATCGGTGCGGCAGTATCCAGTCGTGAGACCGACGATGAAGGACGTCGCCTCGGCGGCCGGCGTGGCCCTCAAGACCGTGTCCCGCGTGGTCAACGGCGAACCCGGCGTCCACCCCGCCACCGCCGACCGCGTGCGCGCCGCCATCGACACGCTCGGCTACAGCCGCAACGAGAGCGCCCGCGTCCTGCGCCGGGGCCGCACCGCCACGATCGGGCTCGTCATCGAGGACGTCGCCGACCCGTTCTACTCCTCACTCGGCCGCGCCGTCGAAGACGTCTCCGCCTCACACGGCTGCCTCCTGCTCAGCGGCTCCTCCAGCGAGGAACCCGCCAGAGAACGCGAGCTCGTGCGCACCTTCTGCGCCCGCCGCGTCGACGGGCTCATCATCGTCCCCGCCGGCGCCGACCACACCTACCTGCGGCCCGAACTCGACGCCGGCACCCCCGCCGTCTTCGCCGACCGGCCCCCCGGGCCCGGCGTGGACGCCGACACCGTGCTCAGCGACAACAGCGGCGGCGCCGCCCTCGCCACCCGCCACCTGCTGGCCCACGGCCACACCCGGATCGCCTTCCTCGGCGACGACCCCGCCATCTTCACCGCCGACCGGCGGCTGCACGGCTACCGCGCCGCCCTCGGCGACCGCTACGACGAACGGCTCGTCGCCATGCGCGCCCCCGACCTCGATTCCGTACGGGCCGACCTGCGCCGCATGCTGGCCCTCGACCAGCCCCCCACGGCGGTGTTCACCGGCAACGGCCGCCTCACCGTCACCGTCCTGCGCGCCCTCGCCGGGCAGCCGATGGCGCTCGTCGGGTTCGACGACTTCGAACTGGCCGACCTGCTCGTCCCCGGCGTGACCGTCGTCGCCCAGGACCCCGCCGGCATGGGCCGCACCGCGGCCGACCTGCTGTTCCGCCGCATGGCCGGCGACACCGGGCCCTCCGAGCACCCGCTGCTGCCCGTCCGCCTCATCCCCCGCGGCTCCGGCGAGCTGGTGCTGTGACCAGAAGGGTTCACGCGCCTGGCCGTCCCCCACCTCCACGTGGTGCCCCGCCTCCTCCAGAGCGATGACGGCCTCCCGTTCGCTCAGCTGGGGAACCAGAACCAGGTCGCTCACCCGACCGGCGTCGCCACCCGGCGCGGCGGGCGCAGCGAACCCGCCAGGGCGAACGCCACGGCCACACCCGCGGCGCCCGCGGCCACGATCGCCACCTGCGGCGAGAACACCTCGCCCAGCACCCCCACCAGGGCCGCGCCCGCCGCCTGGCCCGTCATCAGACCCGCCGACAGCAGGCCGAACGCCTGACCGCGCACCTCCTCCGGGACCGCCTCCAGGAAGCGGCGCTGCAGGCCCAGCTGGTACGACAGGCCCGCCGCCGCCACCGCCGCCAGCACCGCCGCCCAGCCGGCACCCGGACCCGCCACGAACCCCAGCCACGGCACCCCGAGCAGCACCGCGAGCGGCAACGACAACCGCTCCCGCAGCAACGGCGCCGCGAACCTGCCCACGGCGAACTCCCCCACCGCCATGCCACCGGCCGCCGCCGCCAGCACCACGCCCGCCTCCCCCTGGCCGCCCAGATACGGCACGATCATCGCCTCCGCCCCGGCCAGCCACAACGTCGGCGCCCACGACGCCAGCAATAACCCCCGCACCCGGGGGTCGGCCACGAGCATCCGATTCACCCGCAACGTCTCCCGCACCGCCCCCGCCGACCCCCCACCGAAGCCGACCCGCCTTGCGGAGGCGCCCCGCCCACCGGCGACGACCCGCTCCCCGGGGACGGCGGCCGGCCCCTCGGGCTCGGGATGGGCGGGGGAAGCGGTGTGGTCGGCCGACGCGGCCTCGGAGAGGGTGGCGGGCTTCGGGAGGGGGGTGCGGCGGGGGGTGTGGTGGGGGAGGCCGAGGCGGAGGATGAGGGCGGCGACGGCGGAGAGGCCGGCCGTGGCGGCGAGGGCCGTGTGGGGCCCGGCGGCGGCGAGGAAGGCGCCGCCGACGGCGAGGCCGGCGATCTGGGCCGAGGCGGAGGTGACGCCGAGGAGGGAGCGCCCGAGGACGAAGGCGTCGCCGGGCAGCACCTCGGGCAGCAGGGCGCTGCGCGCGGCGCCGAAGACGGGCGAGAACAGCCCGGTGACGAGGACGAGCGCGAGCATCGCCCAGACGGGCAGTCCGGCGTAGGCGAGCAGCAGGCAGACGACGACGCGGACGAGCTCGCCGGCGATCATGAGGCCGCGGGCGGGGAGCCGGTCGGCGAGGGAGAGCAGGAAGAGCCCGCCGAAGATGTAGGGCAGCCAGCCGGCCATGTAGGCGGCGGCGGACAGCCCGGGTGACCCGGTCTGGGCGAAGACGAGCACGGACAGGGCGAGCATCTTGATGGAGTCGCCGGCCACGAGCAGCGCGAAGCTGCCGAACAGGACCCGGAACTCGCCTACCGCGAACACCTCTCGGAAGGTGGCACCGCGTTCGGTGGACTCGGTGGACACGTACGGCTCCTTCACAGGCTGGGGGCGGCCCCGAGGGAGGGTGGGGCCGCCGGGTTCGATGGTGGCGGGCGCCGGCGTACGGAGGCGATGCTTTCGGATATAACCGAAAGGTGGGTGTGAGCATTGAGGTGACCCCGCAGGACGTGGCGGCGAGCAGGTTCGCGATCTCGCCGCTGATCGAGACGATGCACGCGCAGTGGGTGCTGAGCGGCCGGATCGGTCCGGGGCCGCATCGGCGCTGGCTGGAGCGGTGGCGGGGGGCGTACGAGGAGTTGGAACGCCGGCATCCGGTGCTGGAGGCGATCCTGTACGTGGCGGCGAACAAGGGGCAGGCGAACGTGGACTTCGTGGCGCCGCCGCCGGCCGGGTTGAAGGTGCCGTTCGAGGCGGAGCTGGCGGCGGTGCGGGTGACGCCGGTGGAGCAGGCGCACGCGGAGATCGCCCGGGTGCTGGCGGCGCGGGCGCCGGTGCCCGCGCCGGCGCGGGAGCTGCTGCTGGGCGGCGACGTGGTGCGGCTGGTGGCGGACGCGTTCGAGGAGTTGTGGAGCAGGATCGTCCGTCACAGCTGGCCGTTCTTCCACGCGATCCTGGAGCGCGACGTGGTGCAGCGGGCCGGGCGGCTGGCGACGTACGGCTGGGCGGCGGCGCTGGAGGACCTGAGCGCGCAGGTGCGCTGGCACGACGACGGGCACATCACGGTGCGCGTGTCGGGGCGGGAGCGGCATCGGCTGGGCGGCCGGGGGCTGCTGTTCGTGCCGTCGGTGTTCACCACGGGGGTGGGCGCGTATCTGGCGGAGGCGTGGCCGTACGCGCTGGTCTATCCGGCGCGCGGCACGGGCGTGGTGCCGCCGGCGGCGGACGGCGCGGGGCTGGTGGCGCTGATCGGCCGGACGCGGGCGCGGATCCTGGCGGAGCTGGCCACGCCGGCGACGACGACGCACCTGGCCGCGCTGCTCGGGCAGAGCGTGGGCGGGACGGGCGGGCACGTGGCGGCGTTGCGCGGCAGCGGCCTGATCACCGGCACCCGGACGGGGCGCAGTGTCCTGTATGCGCGGACCGCGCTGAGGGACGCCTTGATCGCGGGTTCCCTCTAACCTTTCCTCTGGAGAGCACGAAGGTATAGTCAAAGCGCATCCGTTCAGCAACAACGTTCACGATCCAGGGGGCGCGCGCCATGAACGACGACGCCGTACAGGAAGCCCGCTTCCCGCACGAGCTGATGTACGCGGCGGCGTCGCAGTACTACCTCCAGGACGCCACGCAGGCCGACATCGCCAAGCGGCTCGGGGTGAGCCGGGCGACGGTGAGCCGACTGCTCACGGAGGCGCGCAAGCAGGGCATCGTCGAGATCCGCGTGCACCGGCCGGCCACGCTGGCCGAGGGCCCGCTGGCCGGTGAGGTGGCCGACGCGCTGCGGCTGCGGCGCGTCTACCTGGTGCCCCGGGTGAGCGGCCCGGCGCTGGGCCCGTGGCTGGCTCCGGGCCTGGCCAGGGCGCTGGCGGGGGCGGAGCTGAAGTCGGGCGACGTGGTGCTGGTGTCGTCGGGCAGCACGGTGTACGAGTGCGCCCGCGAGTCGCTGGGCCGCTATCCGGGCGTGACGATCGCACCGGCGGTGGGCGGCCAGCAGGATCCGCAGCCGTGGTTCCAGACGAACGAGACGACCAGGCTGCTGGCCGAGCGGGTGGGCGGCGTGCCGAGCTACCTGTACGCGCCCGCGCTGCCGGGTCCCGAGCTGTTCTACTCGCTGCGGCACGAGCCGTCGGTGCGCCGGGTGATGGACCAGTGGGCGCACGCGAAGTGCGCGATCGTGGGCGTGGGGTCGCCGCCGCTGATGCGGCAGGTGGTGCCCGCGTTCGTGCCGCGTGACGCGCCGAGCCTGCGTGAGGCGGTCGGCGACGTGTGCTCGCGCTTCTACGACCGTGACGGCGAGCCGGTGGGCTATCCGGGCAGCGAGCGCCTGGTCGCGGCCGGTCTGGAGGAGCTGCGGCGCATTCCTCACTCGATCGCGGTCGCGGTGGGCGCGGAGAAGGTGCTGTCGATCGTCGCCGGGGCCAGGGGCGGCTACTTCAACCAGCTCGTCACCGACGCGCTCACGGCCGAGAGCCTGCTCGCCGCCACTCGCTGACCCTTCTCCCGGGTGAATCCCAGGTCACAGCCATGCCAATTCCGTGAACAGAATTGCTGGACAAATATTCTGAGCCGGGCTAGCGTGAGGCGCACCACAGGACGTGACCCTGCGTGAGGGGGCGTCCCTGGTCGCACTCGGGGGACGCGACGCAACGAAACCGTCCGTGAGGACGTAGCGAGTGAGGAATGATCCCGTGAACACAACCAAGATCCGGATCGCGGCCGTGGCGGTCCTCGCGACTTCCGCGCTCGCCGCGTGCGGCTCCGGCTCCACCGGCGGCGACGCGGGCAGCGGCGGCACCGGCGGCGGCGTCGAGAACGCCAAGGTGGCCTTCCTCATGCCGGACCTCGCCTCCACCCGGTACGAGCTGCAGGACCGGCCGCTGTTCGAGGCCAAGGTCAAGGCCCTCTGCCCGACGTGCAGCGTCATCTACCAGAACGCCGACTCCGACGCGGCCAAGCAGCAGCAGCAGGCCAACTCCGCGCTCGCCCAGGGCGTCAAGGCGATCGTGATCGACCCGGTCGACTCCGCCGCCGCGGCCACCATCGTGAAGTCCGCGCAGTCGCAGGGCGTGCCGATCATCGCCTACGACCGGCCGATCCCGGCCACCCCCGCCGACTACTACATCTCCTTCGACAACGAGAAGATCGGCGCCATGATCGGCCAGTCGCTGGTCGACCACCTCAAGGCGGAGAAGGCCGAGGGCGGCCTGCTGCAGGTCAACGGCTCCCCCACGGACGCCGCCGCCGGCCTGATCAAGAAGGGCATCCACTCGGCCATCGACAACAGCGGCTTCAAGCTGCTGGCCGAGTACGACACCCCCGACTGGCAGCCGGAGAAGGCGCAGACCTGGGTCAGCGGCCAGATCACCCAGTTCGGCGACGACATCGCCGGCGTGGTCGCGGCCAACGACGGCACCGGCGGCGGCACGATCGCCGCGTTCAAGGCCGCGGGCAAGGACGTGCCGCCGGTGACGGGCAACGACGCCGAGGTGGCCGCCGCCCAGCGCATCATCAAGGGCGACCAGTACAACACGATCTCCAAGCCGATCAAGATCGTGGCGGAGGCCGCGGCGGACGTCGCGTTCAAGTTCATGAAGGGCGAGAAGCCGGCCGGTGAGGCGACGCTGTTCAACACGCCGTCGCAACTGTTCACGCCGACCGTGGTGACGCGGGAGAACATCAAGGAAGTGCTGTTCGACAGCGGCATCATGAAGGCCGCCGACGTGTGCACGGCCGAGTACGCCGAGGGCTGCACCGAGCTCGGCATCAAGTAGGGGAGTCTCGTGAGCGTCCTGTCCCTGCGCGGGATCAGCAAGACCTTCGGCGCGGTCGCCGCGCTCACCGACATCGCGCTCGACGTCGCCGCCGGCGAGGTGGTGGCGGTGGTCGGCGACAACGGGGCCGGCAAGTCCACGCTGGTCAAGATCCTTTCCGGGGTGCACCCGCCGGACTCGGGGACGATCACGTTCGCCGGGCGGCAGGTCGAGATCCCCACCCCGGCGGCGGCCCACAAGCTGGGCATCGCCACCGTCTTCCAGGATCTCGCCCTGTGCGAGAACCTCAACGTGATCCAGAACCTGTTCCTGGGCCAGGAGATCCGCCCGCTGCGGCTGAACGACGTGGCGATGGAGACCCGCTCGTGGGAGCTGCTCCGGCAGCTCTCGGCGAAGATCCCCAGCGTGCGGGTGCCGGTCGCGGCGCTGTCCGGCGGGCAGCGGCAGACGGTGGCGATCGCCAGGTCGCTGCTCGGCAACCCGAAGATCATCATTCTGGACGAGCCGACGGCCGCGCTGGGCGTGGCCCAGACGGCCGAGGTGCTCAACCTGGTCGAGCGGCTGCGCGAGAACGGCCTCGGCGTCATCATGATCAGCCACAACATGGCGGACGTGAAGGCCGTGGCCGACACGGTGGCGGTGCTCCGGCTCGGCCGCAACAACGGCGTCTTCCCCGTGAAGGACGTCTCCGCCGAGGACATCATCGCCGCGATCACCGGCGCCACCGACAACGTCGTGGCCCAGCGGGCCGCGCGCGGGCAGGAAGGACAGCAGCCGTGACGACGACCACCGACCGCCAGGACGAGCGGTTGCAGAGCCGCGACGGCCTGCGCGGCGCGCTCACCGACGTGGTCGAGCGCGCCCGCGGCGGCGACCTGGGCATGATCCCCGTGGTCGTCGGCCTGATCGTCATCTGGACCGTGCTGCAGATCCTCAACCCGGTCTTCCTGTCCAGCGCCAACCTGGTCAACCTCACGCTGGAGTCGGCCGCCGTCGGCGTGATCGCGCTCGGCATCGTGTGCGTGCTGCTCGTCGGCCAGATCGACCTGTCGGTCGGCTCGGTCAGCGGGCTGTCGGGCGCGGTCCTGGCGGTGCTGTTCGTCGTCAAGGGGCTGCCGGTCTGGCTGGCGATCCTCGCCGCCGTCGTGCTCGGCGCGGTGGTCGGCTGGCTGTACGCGCAGCTCTTCAACCGGTTCGGGGTGCCGAGCTTCGTCATCACGCTGGCCGGTCTGCTGGGCTTCCTCGGGCTCCAGCTGTACGTGCTCGGCACCAACGGGTCGATCAACCTGCCGTTCGACTCGGGGCTGGTGAGCTTCGCCCAGTTCTCGTTCGTGCCCGACTGGCTGTCCTACACGCTCGCGGTGGTCGCCTCGGCCGCCCTGTTCGTCAGCGGCTACCTGCACGCCAGGGAGCGGCGCAAGGCCGGGCTGTCGGCCAGGAGCGTCACGACCCTCGCCGTCAGGAGCGCGGCGCTGCTGGTCGCGCTCGGGTTCGTGGTCTGGTACCTGGGCCAGACGCGCGGCGTCGGCTGGATGTTCGTCTTCTTCGTGGCGCTCGTGCTGGTCATGCACTACCTGCTGTCGCGGACGAAGTGGGGCAGGTCGGTCTACGCGGTCGGCGGCAACGTGGAGGCCGCGCGCCGCGCCGGCATCAACGTCAAGACCGTGTTCACCTCGGTGTTCGTGCTCTGCTCGACGTTCGCGGCCGTGGGCGGCATCATGGCCGCCGCCCGGCTGGCCGCGGTCAACCCGAGCAGCGGCGGCGGCGACGTCAACCTCAACGCGATCGCCGCGGCGGTCATCGGCGGCACCAGCCTGTTCGGCGGACGGGGCTCGGCCTTCGGCGCGCTGCTCGGCGTCGTCGTCATCCAGTCGATCTCCAGCGGCCTGACGCTGCTGAACCTCGACTCGTCCATCAGGTTCATGGTCACCGGGGCCGTCCTGCTGCTGGCGGTGGTCGTCGACTCCGTCTCGCGCAGGTCGAGGACCTCGCACGGCAGGGCGTGATGGCCGCCATCTGCGTCGACGCCGGCACCACGGTCATCAAGGCGGTCGGCTACGACGAGGCCGGCGCCGAGGCGGTCGTGGTCCGGCACGACACCACGGTGTCCCGGCCCGCGCCCGGCCACGCCGAGCAAGACATGGACGCGGTCTGGGACGCGGTCGCCCGCGCGGTGCGCGAGGTCGCCGCCCAGCTGGCCGGTCCCGTCCGGTTCGTCGCCGTGACCGCGCAGGGTGACGGCTGCTGGCTGGTCGACTCCTCGGGGGTGCCGACCGGCCCGGCCATCCTGTGGAACGACGGCCGCGCCGCCGCCGTGGTCGACGGCTGGAACCGCGCCGGCCTGGCCGAGGCCGCCTTCCGGGTCAACGGCTCGTCGGCCGCCTCCGGGCTGCCGCACGCGATCCTGACCTGGCTGAAGGAGCACGACCCGGACCGGCTGGCTCGCTCGGCCGCGATGCTGACGTGCGGCGGCTGGATCTTCTCCCGGATGACCGGGGTGCACGCCGCCGACGAGTCCGACGGCTCGGCCCCGTTCATGGACCTGCGGACCCGCCGCTACTCCCCCGAGCTGCTGGAGCTGTTCGGGCTCGGCTGGGCCGAGCGGCTGCTGCCGGAGCTGCGTGACGACTCCCGCCGCACGGCCCCGCTCACCGCGGGCGCGGCGTCGGCGCTCGGCGTGCCCGCCGGGACCCCGGTCGTCATGGCCCCGTACGACATCGCCGCCACCGCGATCGGCGCCGGGGCGGTGAGCGCCGGGCAGGCGTGCGCCATCCTCGGCACCACCCTGTGCGTGGAGAGCGTCGTCGAGCGGCCCGCCCTCGACGGCGATCCGGTCGGCATCACGATCGCGCTGCCCGGCGGCTACCTGCGGGCCTTCCCCACGTTCGCCGGGACCGAGGTCGTCCAGTGGGCCTGCCGCCTGCTCGGCCTGGGCCACCCGGCCGAGCTGAGCGAGCTGGCCGAGCGGAGCGAGCCGGGCGCGCGCGGGCTGGCGCTCCAGCCGTACTTCTCCCCCGCCGGAGAACGGGCCCCGTTCTCCGACCCGCTGGCCAGGGGCGCGTTCCTGGGGCTGTCCGTCGAGCACGGCCGCGAGGACGTGGCGCGAGCCGTCCTGGAAGGGCTCACGCTGGTCGTCCAGGACTGCCTGGCCGCCTCCGGCCCGCCGCCGCGCGAGCTGCGGGTGTGCGGCGGCGGCTCGGGCAGCGCGCTGTGGCTGCGGCTCATCGCCGACGTGACCGGCCTGCCGGTGCTGCGCCCGGCCGACACCGAGGTCGGCGCCAGGGGCGCCTTCCTGGTCGGCCTCGCCGCCACAGGCGCCGACCTGAAGACGGCCGCCGACCAGCACGTACGCCTGCGCCCGGCCGTCGAGCCGCGGCCGGGCCCGTACGAGCACGCCTACCGCGACTTCCTCGCGCTGCGCGAGACCACCGCCGGAACGTGGCCGCTGCTGGCCGGGATGCGAGGCCGTCCATGAGCGTCCACCTGGGCATCGACCTCGGCACGCAGAGCGTGCGCGCGATGGCGGTCGACGGGACCGGGCGGGTGCTCGGCGCGGCGAGCCGCCCCCTGACCAGCCGCCGCGACGGCCCTCGCCACGAGCAGGACCCCGAGGAGTGGTGGCACGCGCTCGCCGGGGCCACCCGCGAGGCCCTGGACGGCGTGACCGGGCCGGTGGCGGGCCTCGCCGTGGACGCCACGTCTGGAACGCTCCTGCTGACGGACGGCGCCGGCGCGCCTGTGACCCCGGCGCTCATGTACGACGACCGCCGCGCCGCCTCCTTCGCCGACCGGGTCAACGAGGCGGGCTCGGCCGTCTGGGAACGCCTCGGCTACCGGCGCATGCAGCCGAACTGGGCGCTGCCCAAGCTCCTGTGGCTGCTGGAGTCGCAGCCGGCGGGCGGTTTCCTGGCCCACCAGAGCGACTTCGTCAACCGCCGCCTGACCGGCGGCCCCGTCGCCACCGACCTGAGCAACGCGCTCAAGACCGGCGTCGACCTGATCGAGGAGCGCTGGCCGTACGAGGTGCTCGACGAGCTGGGCGTGCCCGCCGGGATGCTGCCCGAGGTGGTGCGGCCCGGCACCCGCATCGGCACGGTGTGCGCCGAGGCCGCCCGCGTCACGGGCATCCCCGAGGGCACGCCGGTGATCGCCGGGACCACCGACGGCTGCGCCGCCCAGCTCGGCGCCGGCGCCCTGACGCCGGGGAGCTGGAACTCGGTGCTCGGCACCACCCTGGTGCTCAAGGGCGTGACCCGTGACCTCATCCACGACCCGCTCGGCGTCGTCTACTCGCACCGCGCGCCCGACGGCTCCTGGCTGCCGGGCGGCGCGTCGAGCACCGGCGCCGGGGTGCTGGCCCGCGACCTGCCCGGCCGCGACCTGGACGCGCTCGGCGAGCAGGCCCAGGCCCGCTACGGCGGGCGGGGCGGCCCGCCGATCACGTATCCGCTGGTGTCGCGGGGCGAGCGGTTCCCGTTCGCGGCGGCCGGGGCCGAGGGCTTCACGCTGGGCGAGCCCGCCGACGACGTCGACCGCTACGCCGCGATCCTGCTCGGCGCGGCGTTCGTGGAGCGGCTCTGCTTCGACTACCTGGACCTGCTCGGCGCCCCGGTGGACGGCGAGATCATCCTGACCGGCGGCGCGACGCGGAGCGCGTACTGGAACCGGCTGCGCGCGGACGTGCTGGGCCGGCCCGTGACGCTGCGCGAGAACGCCGAGCCCGCCCTCGGCATGGCCGTGCTGGCGGCGGGAGCGCGGGCGAGCGGGATGGTCCGCACCCGCGCGGTGATCGAGCCGTCCGGGGCCGATCACCGCGAGCCGTACCTGCGGTTCGTCGCCGAGCTGGAGAACCGGGGCTGGCTGCCGTCGCAGGCCGCCGCCCACGCGCGTGAGAGGAGCGCCCGATGACGGACCTGGTGCTGGTGCGCCACGGCGAGACCGTGTGGCACGCCGAGAACCGCTACGCCGGCGTCAGCGACGTCGAGCTGACCCCGCGCGGCCACGAGCAGGCCGAGCGGCTGGCCCGCTGGGCGCGCACCGCCGGGCTGGACGCGGTGTGGGCCTCGGACCTGAGCCGCGCCCGCATCACCGCCGCCGGGAGCGCCGAGGCGGCGGCCGTGGCGCTGCGGGTGGACGAGCGCCTGCGCGAGCTCGACTTCGGCAAGGGCGAGGGGCTGACCGCCGAGGAGATGCGCGAGCGCTTCCCCGGGGCCCGCGCCGCCTTCGAGGCCGACCCTGGCGCGAACCCGCTGCCCGGCGGGGAGCGGCCCGGCGACGCCGCCGACCGGTTCACCGCCGCGCTCCGCGACATCGCCGCCGACCGGCCCGGCGGCCGGGTGCTGGTGGTCGCGCACACGACCGCGATCAGGATCGCGCTGTGCCGGCTGATCGGCGTGCCGCTCGGCGAGTACCGGCGGCTGTTCCCGCGCCTGGACAACTGCGCGCTCACCGAGCTGCGGCTGCGCGGCGAGCAGGTCGCCATCCTGAAGTACAACTCCCCGATTGGAGCTCTGCGTTGACCATCCGAGTCCTGGCCGCCGGTGACCATTTCGTCCGCAACGACCTGCTCATCGACGCTTTGCGCCGCGAGGTCCCCGGCGAGGTGCTGACCGGCGAGCTCACGCTGCCGTGGCCCGTGGTGCCCTTCGGCCGGGTGGGCGAGGTCGACGAGGCGTCGGACGTGGAGGACGAGCTGATCGAGGCGCTGCAGGGCGTCGAGGCGTGCGTCACCCAGATGGCGCCGCTCACCCGGCGCGTCCTCGACGCCTGCCCCGACCTGCGGCTGTTCGCGGTGAGCCGGGGCGGCCCGGTGAACGCGAACCTGGCGGCCGCCACCGAGGCGGGCGTGGCCGTGACGTTCGCGCCGGGCCGCAACGCGGTCGCCACCGCCGAGCACACGCTTGCCATGCTGCTGGCCGCCACCCGGCGCGTCCCGCAGACGCACGCCGACCTGGCCGGGGGCGTGTGGCGCGGCGACTACTACGTCTACGACAACGTCGGCCCGGAGCTGGAGGGCAGCACGGTCGGCCTGGTCGGCTACGGCGCGATCGGCCGCCGGGTGGCCCGGATGCTGGCGGGGTTCGGCGCCGAGGTGCTGGTCTTCGACCCGTACGTGGACGTGCCCGGCCGGGTGGAGCTGGACGAGCTGCTGTCGCGGTCGCGGTTCGTGTCGCTGCACGCCCGTGCCACCCCGGAGACGGCCGGCATGATCGGCGCCGCCGAGATCGCCCGCATGCCGGCCGGGTCGGTGCTGGTCAACTGCGCGCGCGGGGCGCTGCTCGACTACGACGCGCTGTGTGACGCGCTGGAGTCGGGTCACCTGTTCGGCGCGGCGATGGACGTCTTCCCCGAGGAGCCCATCCCCGCCGGGTCCCGGCTGCTGACCGCGCCGAACCTGGTGATGACGCCGCACCTGGCCGGGGCGAGCAAGGAGACGGCCGCGAAGGCCGCCTCCATCGTCGCCGCCGACGTGGCCCGCTACGTGCGCGGCGAGCCCCTGCTGCACTGCGCCAACCCGGCCGTCACCCTTTCAGCGCGCCAGCCATCAGGCCGCGCATGAAGAAGCGGCCCAACAGCACGTAGATGAGCATGGTCGGGATCGAGGCCAGGATCGCCGCGGCCATCTGCTGGCTGTAGGGGGTGGCCTGGGCGCCGGCGATGTTGTTCAGCATCACCGTGGTCGGCCAGCTCGTCGGCCCGGTGAGGAACACGGCGAACAGGAAGTCGTTCCACAGCGAGGTGAACTGCCAGATGATCACCACGGCGATCGCCGGGCCGGACACCGGCAGCACCACCGACCAGTACGCGCGCAGCATCCCGGCCCCGTCGACCCGTGACGCCTCGATCAGCTCGTCCGGGATCGTCACGTAGTAGTTGCGGAAGATCAGCGTGCAGATCGGGATGCCGTACACCACGTGCGCGAGCACCAGGCCGGGGATGCCGCCGTAGAAGACGCCCTGGAGCCCGGTCAGCTCGTTCAGCCCGACCAGGAGCTGCACCAGCGGGATCATCACCCCCTGGTACGGGATGAACATGCCGAACAGGAACAGCGTGAACAGCACGTCCGCGCCGGGGAAGCGCCACTTGGACAGCACGTAACCGTTCATGGAGCCGAGCGCGCACGACAGGAGCGAGCCGGGCACCGCGAGCAGCACGCTGTTCCACAGGCCGGGGGCGAGCTTCTCCCACGCCACGCCCCACGCCTCGAACGTCCAGGTCTCCGGCAGGTTCCACGCCTGGCCGGGGTCCGCCTCGGTCAGCGGCTTGAAGCTGGTGACCAGCAGCACGTAGATGGGGATCAGGAAGACCGCCACGAACGCGATCAGCAGGACGAGCCGCACCCAGGAGCCCGCGTGCCTCATGAGCGCCTCTCCTTGCGGACGGACCAGATCAGGTACGGGATCACGAACACGGCGACGCTGAGCACGATGTACGAGGCGATGGTGGCGCCCTTGGCCGGGTCGTGGGAGTCGAACACCGCCACCCACATGAACACGGCGGGCACGTCGGTGACGATCTGCTTGCCGGAGACCGCGACGATCAGGTCGAACACCTTGAGCGAGATGTGGCCGAGGATGATCAGCGCGGACAGCGTCACCGGGCGCAGCAGGGGCAGCACGACGTGCCGGTAGACGCCCCACTCGGTGGCGCCGTCGACCCGCGCGGCCTCCCGCAGCTCCTCGGGGACGCCACGGAACCCGGCGAGAAACAGTGCCATGACATATCCGGACATCTGCCAGACGGCCGGCAGCGCCATCGCCGCCATGCCCCACTCCTGGTTCCGGAACCACTCCCACTGCGGCAGTCCCACCGCGTCGAACAGCCGGTTCAGCCCGACCGCCCGCTCGTCCATGCCCGAGTTCATCAGCCACCGCCACACGATGCCGGTGGCGACGAACGACACGGCCATCGGGAACAGGTAGATCGCCCGGAACGTCCCCTCGCCCCAGATGCCCTTCTCCATCAGGAACGCCAGGAACCAGCCCAGCACCAGCGCCCCGGTCACGAACACGACCGTGAACACGATCGCGTGGTTCACCGACAGATGCCACCTGGCCTGGTCCCAGATGTCGATGAAGTTCCGCAGCCCGACGAAACCGCCCTCGGACACCTCGTCGTGCTGGTCCGTCATGGCCAGCCGGAAGTTCCAGCCCAGCAGGCCGTACACGAACACGCCGATCGCCACGATCGACGGCGTGACCAGGAGCAGCCCCGGGAGCCAGGCGCGCACCCGTCTCAACGATTGCCTCCCTCTCCGAAGGGGGTACGGCGGGCGGGCCCGCCGTACCCGCCGATCACTGGGCGTTCGCCGTCGCGGCGGCGGCCAGGCCCTTCTGCAGCTCGGCCACGTCCTGGGTGCCGATGAACAGCCCGACCGCCTCGTTGATGGCGGCCAGCCACGGCTGGTTCACCGCGACGCCGTGCTGGATGGAGCCGGCCAGCTTGTTGCCCGACCAGTCCTTCAGCGCGTCGGCCAGGTAGTCGGTGTAGAGGGACTGGTCGGCGTCCTTGCGGGCGGGGATGGAGCCCTTCTTCGGGTTGAAGGCGTCCTGGCCCTCCTTGCTGGCCGCGACCTTGAGCCAGGCGACGGCCCCGTCACGGTTCTTGGCGCCCTTGGGCAGGGTGAAGCTGTCCGACAGCCACAGGTAGGTGCCCTCGGTGCCGGGCGCGGGCGCCCAGTCGAAGTCCGTCTTCGACTTCTTGCCGAGGCCGCCGTCCGGCGGGTTGTGGAAGTAGCCGTACGCCCAGTCGCCCATGATGTTGAACGCGGCCTCGCCGTCGGCCACCTGCTTGGCCGCGGGCTGCCAGTCATCCTGGGGGCTGCCCGCGTACGACATGATCGTCTTGAAATTCTCCAGCGCCTTGGCCACCTGGGGGCTGTTCCAGTCGGCGCCCGGCTTGAACAGCGCGTTGTAGGCGTCGGTGCCGAGCGAGCCGAGCAGCACGCTCTCCAGCAGGTGGGTGACCGTCCACTCCGACCCGATCGACAGCGGGATCTTGCCCGTGGCCTTGACCTTCTCCAGGGCGGCGACGAACTCCTCGATCGTCTTGGGCGCGCCCGCGACGCCCGCCTCCTTCAGCACCGACGGGTTGAACCACAGCACGTTGGACCGGTGGATGTTCACCGGCACCGAGTAGATCTTGCCGTCCACGCTGATCTGCTCGACGAGCTGCGCCGGGAAGGCGTCGGCGAGCTTGAGCTCGTCGTAGAGGAAGTTGAGCTCCTCCAGGTCACCGGCCTTGATGTAGCCCTGCAGCTCGGCGCCCGCGTGCCCCTGGAACGTGTCGGGCGGCGTGTCGGCCTGCAGCTTCGAGGCGAGCAGCGCCTTGGCCTTGTCGCCGGAGCCGCCCGCGACCGCGGCGTCGAAGAACGTCAGGTTCGGATTCTGCTGTTCGAAGATCTCTCGCATCGCCTTCAGGCCGTCGGCCTCACCCGGCCCGGTCCACCAGGAGAACACCTCGACCTGCTGCTTGCCGCCACCGCCGTCGCCGCTCGCGGCCGGCTCGGCCGGGGAGCCGCCACCGCCGCACGCCGACAGCCCGAGCAGGCCCGCCAAAGTGATCGCGACGGTCGCCGTCCACCGTCGTCTCATCGCACACCATCCCTTCGAGAAAACCCCCGAGCTGGTGACTTGACAACGTTGTCAGTAGGGCCATCAACGCACTTTGCCCACTTCTGCGTCAAGGAGTGCACGGATAACAGGTCCGCATACCACGAGAACTGTCAGTGCCCGCGGGCACACTCCAGGTATGGCCGACGAGCCCCTCGAACTGGGCGAGATCTCCCTCTCCGACTGGCACGCTCACAACGACACGATGGCCGACGTGGGGTTCCTCGTCATCGCGAGGCGGCTTCCCTCACTCGTCCGCCAGGCCATGAGCATGGCCTGGCGCGCCAGCCCCCGCGACACCGTCGCCACGGTCGGGCTCAGCCTGCTCGGCGGCGTCTTCACCGCCTTCGGCCTGCTGGCCACCACCGGGGTGCTCAACGCGCTGTTCAGCGAGGGGCCCACCCCCGACCGGGTGATCGCCGCGCTGCCCAGCCTGGCCCTGGTCGCCGCGATGGCGACGCTGCGCACCTCCGTCCAGGCCGGCGCGGGCTGGGCGCAGTCACGCCTCGACCCGCAGGTGACCCGGCTGACCGAGGAGCGCCTCTACGGCCTGACCAGCCGCGTCGAGCTCGTCGCCTACGACGACCCCGACTTCCACGACGCGCTCCAGCGGGCCCGCACCCGGGGCGTCCAGATGGCCGACATGGTGGTGACCTCCGCCATCGACGTGGTCACGGCCGCCGTCGGCATCGCCGCCGTCGCGGGCGTGCTCGGCGTGCTCCACCCGGTGCTGCTGCCCCTGCTCCTGCTCGCCGTGCTGCCCGACGCCTGGGCCGCCGTGCGCAGCGCCCGGATGCGCTACACGACGATGTTCTCGCTCATCCCCGCCATCCGCCGCAAGTGGATCATCGCCGAGCTGCTGGCCAACCGCGACCCCGCCGCCGAGGTCCGCTCGTTCACCATGCGCGGCTTCCTGCTGCGCATGTACGACGCGGTCGCCAAGGCCGAGCAGGACGTGCTGCTCGGCCTGGCCAGGCGGCAGACCGTCGCCAGGCTCGTCGGCGAGGCGCTGGGCGGCCTCGGCAGCGCCCTCGTCTACGTGGCGCTCGGCGTGCTGCTCGCGATCGCCGCGATCCCCCTCGCCGTCGCCGGCACCGCCGTGCTGGCCATCAGGTCCGGCCAGAGCTCGCTGGCCCACCTGATGTACGCCACCAACCGGCTCTACGAGGAGGGCCTCTACTTCACCGACTTCCTGGAGTTCTGCGACTCGGCCGAGCGCTGGCTGCCCGGCGCCGCCCGCACGACGGCCCCCGAGCGCTTCGAGCGCATCAGCGCCGTCGACGTCACGTTCACCTACCCGGGCTCCGACGAGCCCGCCCTGCGCGGCGTGTCGGTCGAGGTCAAGCGCGGCGAGGTGATCGCCTTCGTCGGCGAGAACGGCTCCGGCAAGACCACCCTCGCCAAGATCCTGTCCGGCCTGTACGAGCCCGACACCGGCAGCGTGCTGTGGGACGACGTCGACCTGCGCACGGTCAGCCCGGAGGACCTGCGGCTGCGCACCGCGGTGATCGCCCAGGACCACACCCGCTGGCCGCTCGCCGCCCGCTACAACATCACGATGGGCACCGACAAGGGCCAGGACGCCCTCGACGCGGCGGCGGCGGTCGCCGGGGCCGACGAGGTCGTCGCCGGCCTCCCCCACGGCTATCGCACCCTGCTCGACCGGCGCTTCAAGGACGGCCACGAGCTGTCCGGCGGGCAGTGGCAGCGCATCGCCGTGGCACGCGGCTTCCATCGCGACGCCTGCCTGCTGATCTGCGACGAGCCGACGGCGGCCCTCGACGCCCGCGCCGAGCACGCCCTGTTCGAGCGCATCCGGGGCCACTCCGACGGCCGCACGGTCCTGCTCATCACCCACCGCCTGGCCAGCGTCCGCTACGCCGACCGCATCTACGTGCTCGACCACGGCCGCGTCACCGAGGAGGGCGACCACGCCACGCTGATGGCGCTCAACGGGCTCTACGCCGAGCTCTACACCCTCCAGGCGTCCGCCTACCGGTGATCAGTGGCTGGCGAACGCCTGCGTCCAGTGTCCGCCGGCGAAGCCGACGCCGATGTGGGTGTAGGCGCAGGTGAGGATGTTGGCCTTGTGGCCGGGGCTGTCCATCCACCCGGACATGACCTCGGCCGCCGTGCGCTGACCGGCCGCGATGTTCTCGCCCCAGGAGCCGATCGGCGCGAAGCCGGCGTCGCGGATGCGGTCCTCGGGCCCGTCGCCGTCCGGGGCCTCGTGGTCGAAGAAGCCGCGGGCGGCCATGTCCTTGGAGTGGGCCAGCGCCGCCGCCCGGAGCTCGGGGTCGTGCTTGAGCGGCTTGCACCCGGCCTTGGCCCGGGCGGCGTTGGTGAGCTTGACCACCCCGTTCTCGGCGGCCGTGCCCACGGCGCCCCCGGTGCCCACGGTGGCGCGCTGCTCGGCGCGGGCCGGGGTCCGGGTGCGGGTGGGGGTCGGCTTGGGCTTGGGCTTGGGGCTGCTGGTCGTGCGGGTGGGCTTCGGGGTCGGCTTCGGGGTGACCGGCTTGCTCTTCGTGGGGGTGGGCGTCGGGGTCGGGGTGGGGGTGGGGGCCGGCGCAGGGGAGGTGGTGGTCGTCGCGGCGACGATCTCGGTCGCGGGGCGGCGGTCGGGCGCGGGGGCTCGGGTGGCGAGGATGACCGCCAGTCCGGCGACGGTGCCCACGATGACGGCGAGGGTGGCGAAGAGGAGCTTGCGGGCTGTGGTCATTGATCACACAATGGGGGTTTTGGTCCAATAACTAGCACAATGTCGGAGTTTATCCAGATTTACGGTGACGGCAATGGCTAGGACAGCACCGCCTGCATGATCGTGCGGGCGATGGGCGCCGCCGGACCCGGACGTTCCAGCACCACCCCCACCGCCACCTCCGGTGCCCCCGCCGGGGCGAACGCGGTGAACAGCGCGGGAGCCCCCGGGCCCGCCGACTTGGCCGCCACCGAAATGCCCGGGATGGCCGCCGCCGTGCCCGGCCCGCCCGGCCGGGTGATCGTGGTCATCATGGCCGTGAGCTGCCCGGCCAGCTCGGGGGCCAGCGTCGTGCGGTACGGCGCCGGCGCGGCCCGCCGGATGACCGAGCCGTCCCGCAGCCGCACCTCCTCCACCAGGTACGGGCGCATCAGCGTGCCGTCGTTGGCCACGGCCGCCGACAGCATGGCGACCATGAGCGGCGTGACGCGCCCGCCCGGCCCGCCGATGGCCGCCAGGGCGGTGTGGGACCGGTCCGCGGCGCCGTCGAACGAGCTGGGCGTCACGGGCAGCGGGATCGTCAGCTCCGGGGCGTTGAAGCCGAACGCGTCCGCCTGGTCCCGCAGCGTGTCCTGGCCGAGTTGCAGGCCGATCCCGGCGAAGGCCGTGTCGCAGGAGCCCTGGAAGGCGCGGGCCAGCGTCGGCCGGGCGTCGCGGCCGCACGGCCTGCCGTCGACGTTGTGCACGTACCGGGTCGTTCCGGGCAGGCGCAGCTTGGCGGGGCCGGGCAGCTCGGTGGCGGGCCCGTACTCGCCGGTGGCCAGCGCGGCGGCGGTCGTGACGAGCTTGAACGCCGAGCCGGCCGGGTAGGTCTCGGCGGTCGCCCGGTTCAGCAGCGGGCTGCCGGGCGCGCGGCTCAGCCGCCGCTCGACGCGCGCCAGCGCGGCGGCGTCGAACGTGGCGAAGGCGTTCGGGTCGTAGGACGGGTAGCTGGCCAGGGCGAGGACGGCGCCGGTCGCCGGGTTGATCGCGACGGCGGCCCCGGGCGTGCCGGCGGCCCGCAGGCTCTGGTAGGCGGCCCACTGGGCCCGGTCGCTGATCGTCAGGCGGACGTCGGCGGCCTGCTCGGTGCCGATCCTGACCAGCGACTGCATCTTGACCTTGGCGTCGGTGCCCGACAGCGCCGCCTCCAGCGCCCGCTCGACGCCGGTCGCCGGCCCCGCCGTCAGGTGCCCGGTCACGGGCGCGAACATCTCCCCGTGCGGGTAGAAGCGGCGATAGCGGTACGGCCCGCCGTCCGTCTCCCGGCTGGTAGCGACCACGGTGCCGTCGAAGCTGAGGATCGCGCCGCGCGGCTCGTCGAACCGGGCGATGCGGGCCCGCTCGTTGCGCGGGTCGGCGTTGAGCGACCTGGACGAGAACGCCTGGACGAAGGTCAGGTGCGCCAGCAACGCGAACAGCATCCCCGCGCAGATCCGTGCCACGCGGCGCAGCGTGCCGTTGATCCTTCTCGCCCTGGTCATGGATTCCGGTTTTAGCAACCGGAGATCCAAGCCCCGGCTAGAGGACGCTGCGGTAGTAGGAAATCTTGTCGCTGACGTAGCGCTTGCGCTCGATCAGGTTGCCGATCTGCGCCTCGACGCGGCGATCGTGCTCTTCGAGGAGCGCGATGCGGTCGGCGATCGTGTGGTCACCGGCGCGGACCAGCTCGGCGAAGCGCAGCATCTCGGCGATCGGCATGCCGGTGTCGCGCAGGCAGCGGATGGTGCCGAGCCAGCCGACGTCCTCCTGGCTGAACCTGCGCTGCCCGGCCGCGTTGCGCTCGACCGGTTCGAGCAGCCCGATCTTCTCGTAGTAGCGCAGGGTGTCGAGGGAGAAACCGGTCTCCTCGACCACTTCGGCGGGGGTGTAGACGCTCACGGGAGCCAAGCATTGCACCTGGAGTGGGCTCCAGGTCAACCATTTGACATGGAGTCCACTCCAGGTCGCACAGTTCGGTCCATGAACATCGCACTCGGCACGATTCCGTTCGGCACCAGCGTCAGCCGTGAGGACACCTTCGCCATCCTGGACCGCTTCGTCGAGGCGGGCGGCAGCATGCTCGACACGGCCAACAACTACCCGTTCTGGGTCGAGGGCCGCACCGGGGACGAGAGCGAGCAGACCATCGGGGCCTGGCTCGCCGCCCGGGGCAACCGCGACCAGGTGTTCCTGAGCACGAAGGTCGGCGCCCGGCCGACGGTGCCCGGTGACGTCACGCTGGACTCGGCGGAGGGCCTGTCGGCGCCGGCCGTGCGGGCGGGCGTCGAGGGCAGCCTGCGCCGCCTCGGCACCGACCACGTGGACCTCTACTGGGCGCACATCGAGGACCGGTCGGTGCCGCTGGAGGAGACCCTGGGCGCGTTCGACGAGCTGCACCGGCAGGGCAAGATCGGCAAGGTGGGTGCGAGCAACCTGCCGGCCTGGCGGCTGGAGCGGGCCAGGAACGTCTCGGCCGCGCACGGCTGGCTCCCTTACACGCACCTGCAACTGCGCCACACCTACCTGCGCCCGCGCCCGTACACGCGCCCGGCCGAGACCGGTCACCGCGTGACGGGCGACGAGCACCTGGAGTACGCGCGCGAGGCCGGGGTGACGCTGTGGGCGTACAACACGCTGATGTTCGGCGCCTACACCCGCGCGGACCGGCCGATCCCGGAGATCTACGACCACCCGGGCACCACGCGGCGGCTGGCCGCGCTGCGCGAGGTGGCGGGCGAGCTCGGCGCGACGCCGAACCAGGTCGTGCTGGCCTGGCTGATGGCCGGCGGCCACGTGCCGATCGTCGGCGTGAGCACGATGGCGCAGCTGGAGGAGGCGATCGGCGCGGCCGACGTCAAGTTCGACGACGCGCTGCGCCGCCGCCTGGACGAGGCCGTCTGATCACGGCAGATGGTCGGCCAGGTAGCGTCGGACGAGCTGCTTGCACTCGGCGATCAGGTCGGGGTCGCCGTCGGGGTGCGCCCGGAAGGCCAGCTTGAGCACCGCGTCGCACGCCTCGACCGCGACCAGCAGCGCCCGGTCGAGGCCCGGCCCCCGGGGGGCGCCGAGCAGGTCGACGGTGAGGGCGCGCAGGCGGTCGGCGACGATCGCGTTGTTCTCCAGCGCGGCGTCGAGCGTGTGGTTGGCGCCGTCGGAGGCGTGGCCGCCGGGCGCGGCCAGCGCCTCACCGAAGTCGACCACGCCGAAGCCGGGCGTCGTGCGTTTCATCGCCACGAACTCGTCGATGGCCAGCTCGACCAGGTCGGTCCAGTGGCCGAGCTCGGCCTCGGCGATCCGCTCGGTCACCCGGCCCAGGAACGCCTCCAGGTTGCGCAGGGCCAGCGCCCGCACGAGCCCCTGCTTGTCGGGGAAGAACTGGTAGAACGTGCCGATCGGCACCTCGGCGCGGCGGGCGACCTCCTTGGTGGTGACGGCGTCGTAGCCGACCTCGTCGAGCAGGAGCGCACACTCGTCGAGCATCCGCTCCACCCGCTCCGCGCTGCGACGCTGGGCGGGGCGGCGGCGCAAGGTACTCGTCATGCCCTCATCTTGGCCCATTACCAACAAGTAGAGGTTAACATGAGCCCGACTCGCGAAACTTGAGGAGCACGGCATGTTCCTGTGGGGCACGGCGACGGCGGCGTACCAGATCGAGGGCGCGGCGGACGAGGACGGCCGGGGCCCGTCCATCTGGGACACCTTCTCCCACGAGCCCGGCCGCACCCGCGACGGGCACACCGGCGACGTGGCCTGCGACCACTACCACCGCTGGCCCGAGGACGTCGCGCTGATGTCGGAGCTCGGAGTCGGCGCCTACCGGTTCTCCATCGCCTGGCCGCGCGTCCAGCCCTCCGGCGCCGGCCCGGCCAACCCCAAGGGTCTCGACTTCTACGAACGCCTGGTCGACGCCCTGCTCGCGGCCGGGATCACGCCGGTGCCGACGCTGTTCCACTGGGACCTGCCGCAGGCCGCCCAGGACCGCGGCGGCTGGCTGAACCGCGACACCGCGCACCGCTTCGCCGACTACGCCGCCCTCGTCGCCGACCGCCTCGCCGACCGCGTGCCGATGTGGATCACGCTCAACGAGCCGTTCGTGCACATGGCGTACGGCCACGCCCTCGGCCTCCACGCGCCCGGCCAGGCCCTGCTCCTCGACGCGCTGCCCGTGGCCCACCACCAGCTCCTCGCCCACGGCCTGGCCACGGCGGCGCTGCGCGCGGCGGGCGCCGGGCAGGTCCTGCTCACCAACAACTGCACGCCCGTGTGGGCCGCCTCCGGCGCGGCCGAGGACGTGGCCGCCGCCGAGGCGTACGACATCCTGCACAACCGCCTGTTCAACGACCCCGTCCTCACGGGCGCCTACCCCGACCTGTCCGCGTACGGGGCGAAGGAGCTCGGCTTCGTCCGCGACGGGGACCTCGCCGTGATCGCCGCGCCGCTCGACGGGCTCGGCGTCAACTACTACAACCCCACCCGCATCGCGGCCCCCGCCGGGCCCGGCCTGCCCTTCACCGACGCCGGCGTCACCGGCCACCCCACCACGGCCTTCGGCTGGCCGGTCGTCCCCGACGGCCTGCGCGAGCTCCTCACCGGCCTGCTCGCCCGCTACGGCGACGCCCTGCCGCCCGTCTACGTCACCGAGAACGGCTGCTCCCAGCCCGACGTCCCCGGCCCCGACGGCACCGTGGACGACCAGGACCGCATCGCCTACCTCGACCAGCACATCGCCGCCGTCCACGCGGCCCGGCGCGAGGGCGTCGACGTGCGCGGCTACTTCGTCTGGTCACTGCTGGACAACTTCGAGTGGGCCGAGGGCTACCACCAGCGCTTCGGCCTGGTCCACGTCGACTTCGCCACCGGCCGCCGCACCCCCAAGGCCTCCTACCACTGGCTCAGGGCCCGCCTGGCGACGCTCTAGAAGACCGAGACGTGGACGTGGTCGTAGTGGTTGGCGGTCGCGCCACCTCGGTCGGACATGGGGTCCCAGCCCCCGCCTGAGCGGATGTCGTAATAGCGCTGCTTCCAGATGATGTACATGACGCCCATGCGCTGACCGTTCTTGATCAGGTAGTTGGAGATCGCGTCGCCGTTCGCGGCGTCGAAGCCGCTGGCCACGGAGCCGCCGGTGGACATCATGAAGTCGCAGGCCCGCCCCTTGCCGTGCTCGCCCGGGTCGCCGGGCCTCAGGCAGCCGACGCTCTTCACCGGGAAGTTCTGCATGATCTCGGCGCGCACCGCGATCATGCGGGGAGTCAGGCCCTCGCCGCCGCCGGGCTGCTGGAAGCCGTACTTGGCGAGGAGGCGGTCGAGCTCGGCGCGCCGGCTCTTGATGGCCTTGATCTCCTTCTGCATCTTCTTGATCTTGTCGTTGGCCGCCAGCTTCGCCTTCTGGGAGTCGGCGATGAGCTTCTGCACGTGGGCGACCTGGCCGGCGCGGACCTGGGCCATGAAGTTCATGTTGGCGGCGTGGCCGAGCGTCTTGTACGGGTCGACCTGGGTGGCGAAGAGCTGGGTGCCGTCGATGGGGCCGAGCATGTAGCTCGTCTGGGCGATGGCGGCGAGCTTGCCCTGGGCGTCGGCGAGCCGCTTCTGCAGGTGACCGGAGGTGTCGAGGGCCTTCTTGGCCTGAACCTTGATCTCTTCGAGGCTCTGGATGGAGCCGCGGTAGCGGTTGTTGAGCGCGGCGGCTTCCTTGGTCAGCTTGCGCAGCTGGGCAGGGGTCGGATCGGCGGAAACCGGCTGCGGGGTGAGCAGGGCGGCAAGGACCACGGCGAACACGGCAAAGCGCCCGGTCTTCACGCCACGACCTCCCCTCGTAGACGGTCGAGACTATAGAAGATGATCTTCAAGCCTGTCACCTGAACAGTGGAACTCGTGCCTCATTGACCCTCCAAGTGCCCATTTGTCCGATATAAGCGTTATATAAAGTTGGGCCTTGCCGAGAGCGTGAACCCGGATTGAGATGGCGGTCGAACTCGTCTCTGCGAAGGGGCAGACCCGTGTCTCGATCACTCACCATCGTCTCAGCCGTCATCATCGGCTTAGCCACGTCCATGGTCGCCCTGGAAGCCCAGGCGGCCGTGGACCCGCTGCCGCCCGGCGACAGGATCGAGCTCTACCAGCTCGACAGCCCGCCGGGCACCGCCCAGACCCTCCGGGAGCAGGGCTTCGACGTCGTCCAGCAGGAGATCAAGGACGGTCGGGAGCACGTCGAACTGACCGCCGCCCAGGCCGACCTGGCCGGGCTGAAGAAGCTCGGCCTCAAGCCCGAGCCGGTGCGCAACCCCCAGGGTCAGACCCAGCTGGAGGCCGCCAGGACCCAGGCGGCCGGCGGCTACACCGTCTTCAGGTCGTACTCCGAGCCCGGCGGCATCGCCGACCAGCTCAGGGCCATCGCCGACGCCAACAAGGACGTCGTGAAGCTCCAGTCGATCGGCAAGACCGTCCGGGGCCAGGACATCCTCGCCGCCAAGGTCAGCACGATGGCCCGGCTGCTGCCCGACGGGATCAAGCCCGCCTCGCTGTTCTCCGCCACCCAGCACGCCCGCGAGTGGATCGCCACCGAGGTGGACATGCGGCTGCTCAAGCACGTGGTGGCGCACAAGGGCGAGCTGCGCGACCTGCTGAACAGGACAGAGCTGTGGTTCGTGCCGGTGGCCAACCCCGACGGGTACGACTTCACCTTCACCGAGGGCAACCGGCTGTGGCGCAAGAACCTGCGTGACGTGAACGGGGACGGGCAGATCACGCTGGGCGACGGCGTGGACCCCAACCGCAACTTCCCCACGAACTTCCACTACGACGAGGAGGGCTCCTCCTCCATCCCGAGCAGCGAGACCTACCGGGGCGCCGGCCCGGCCAGCGAGCCGGAGACCAGGGCCATGGACGGGCTGATGCGGCGCGTCCGGTTCGAGACGCAGCTCAACTACCACTCCTTCGGGCCGCTGCTGCTCTACCCGAGCGGCTTCCAGATCGCCACGGAGACGGCCGACAACCCGATCTACGAGGCGCTGACCGGCACCGACGACCGGCCCGCGGTGCCGGGCTTCGACCCTGACCTGGGCGCCGAGCTCTACACCACGAACGGCGACACCAACGACCACGCGCACCGTCAGTACGGCACGCTGTCGTGGACCCCGGAGCTGAACGAGGGCTGCGACGGCTGCGGCTTCGTCTTCCCCGACGACGAGGCGCTGGTGCAGGCCGAGTTCGAGCGCAACCTGCCGTTCGCGCTCGACGTGGCGCGCTCGGCCGTCAACCCGGTGGAGCCGGTCACCCACCTGGGCAACAGGACGCCGGACTTCGTCGTGGACGCCTTCGGCACCAGCCACGGCCGCACCCAGGCCGTCCAGGTCAACGCCAAGCGCAAGCTCGGCCCGGTCTTCCTCAACTACCGGGTCAACGGGGGCCGTACGAAGACCGTCCTGACGCGTGAGTGGCGCGGCGGCGAGCGCTACGGCGACGGCTACGACCGCTACTACCACCGGATGCGCGGCACGGTCACGGGCACCCGGCCGGGCGACAAGGTGGAGGTCTGGTTCAGCGCGTTCGGCAAGAAGAGCGACGCGTTCACGTACGAGGTGGCCGCGGACATCGGCGGCAAGGTGCTGGTGCTGGCGGCCGAGGACGTGACGGGGATCAGCCCGGCGCAGGGCGTGACCGAGGCCAAGTACGCCGACGAGTACGCCAAGGCCCTCGACGAGGCGGGTTACAGCTCCGACGTGTACGACATGGACCGGAACGACCGGAAGGCGCCGCACCCGCTGGGCGTGCTGAGCCACTACGACGCGGTCGTCTGGGAGACCGGCGACGACATCATCCCGCGCAGCGTGGGCCAGGCTCCCGGCACCACCTCCAAGGCGGGCGTGGACGTAGAGCTGGCCGTGCGCGACTATCTGAACGAGGGTGGCAAGCTGCTGCACGCGGGCAAGTACCCGTCCTACGCGGCCAACGCCAACGGGTCCTACTACTACCAGCCCGACCAGCCGGCGCGGCCGGAGTGCGGCGAGCCGAGCGACCCGCCGTGCATCCCGGTGTTCAACGACTTCCAGCAGTACTGGCTGGGCGCGTACGTGTTCTTCGACAACGCGGGCAGCGACGCGGCCGGGCAGCCGTTCGCGCTGGGCGGGACCGGCGGCCGGTTCGAGGGCTTCTCCGCCACGCTGGAGCCGGACGTGCACACGAACTCGTTCGTGGCCACCTCGGCGATCCTGCCGCCGGATCAGTTCCCGCTGTTCGCCAGCTCGGCGCCGGTCAAGTGGGTGCGGCCCGGCGGCCCGTTCGACCCGCACACCGGCTCGTGGGACGTCTACAGCGGCATCGCCGACGTGTCGTGGAAGCGGCTGACCAGGACCGTCGACCTGACCGGCAAGAGCAGCGGCGAGCTGACGTTCTGGACCTCCTACGACACCGAGTCCGCCTGGGACCACCTCATGGTGGAGGCCAGGACGGCGGGCGGCGACGACTGGACGACGCTGCCCGACGCCAACGGGCACACCACGCAGGCGACCGGCAGCAGCTGCCAGTCGGGCTGGAGCGACATCCACCCGCACGTCCTGCGCTACCAGGGTCCGCAGTGCGAGTCGACCGGCACGTCCGGCTCCTGGAACGCGGCCTCCGGCAACTCGGGCGGCTGGCAGCAGTGGAAGATCGACCTGACCCCGTACGCGGGCAAGACGGTCGAGCTGTCGATCTCGTACGTGAGCGACTGGGGCACCCAGGGCGCCGGCGTGTTCCTCGACGACGCCACGGTGACGCTGGACGGGGCGACGGCCGAGGAGACGTCGTTCGAGTCGGACCTGGGCGGCTGGACCGTGGCCGGGCCGCCGGAGGGCAGCGCGCCGTCGATCAACAACTGGTTCCGCACCGACCAGGTCTTCGAGGAGGGCGCGGGCATCGTCACGAAGGACACCGTCTACCTGGGGTTCGGCGCTGAGAGCGTGGTCGATCAGGCCGCGCGGGCCGACCTGGTGAAGCGGTCGATGCAGCACCTGCTGGGCAGCCGGCGCTGACCGTGATGAGGGGCACGGCACGCGGTGCCGCGCCCCTCTTGCGCGCCCGGACAGAACATGGTTCGGTCGAGAGCATCACCACCGGTCAAGCAGGAGGCACACGACATGCGCCGGCACGACAAGCTGTTCATCGGGGGCGAATGGGTGGCCCCGGCGGGCACCGGGACGATCGACGTCATCTCCCCCCACACCGAGGAGGTCGTCGGCCAGGTCCCCGACGGCACGGCCGAGGACGTGAACCGGGCCGTCGCCGCCGCCCGGGAGGCGTTCGACCACGGGCCGTGGCCCCGCCTGAGCTTCGCCGAACGGGCCGAGGCGATCGGCAGGCTGGCCGAGATCTACACCGCCCGGCAGGGCGAGCTGGCCGCGCTCATCACCGAGGAGATGGGCTCGCCGATCACGTTCTCCAACCTCGCCCAGGCGCCGCAGCCGCTCGCCATGCTGCAGTACTACGCCGAGTACGGCCGCACGTTCGAGCAGGAGGAGCAGCGGCCCGGCCTGTTCGGACCGGTGACCGTGCGGCGCGAGCCGGTGGGCGTGGTGGCGGCCGTGGTGCCGTGGAACGTCCCGCAGTTCGTCACCATGACCAAGGTCGCGCCCGCGCTGCTCGCCGGGTGCGCGATCGTGCTCAAGCCCGCCCCCGAGACGCCGCTGGACGCCTACCTGCTGGCCGAGATGGTCCAGGAGGCCGGCATCCCGGCAGGCGTGCTCAACATCGTGCCCGCCGGCCGCGAGGTCAGCGAGCACCTGGTGTCCCACCCGGGCGTGGACAAGGTGGCGTTCACCGGGTCCACCGCGGCGGGCCGCCGCATCGCCTCGATCTGCGGCGAGCAGCTCAAGCGCGTCAGCCTGGAGCTGGGCGGCAAGTCGGCGGCCATCGTGCTGGACGACGCCGACCTGCCCTCGTCGATGGGCATGCTGGCGATCGCCTCGCTGATGAACAACGGCCAGGCGTGCGTGGCGCAGACCCGCATCCTGGCCTCGCGCAACCGCTACGACGAGGTCGTGGAGGCGGTGGCCGGCATGGTCACCTCCCAGGCCGTCGGCGACCCCGCCGACCCGGCCACCGGCATCGGCCCGCTGGTCGCCCGGCGGCAGCAGGAGCGCGTCGAGGGCTACATCAGGGCGGGCATGGAGGAAGGCGCCAAGGTCGTCGTCGGCGGCCTGGACCGGCCCTACGACCGCGGCTGGTACGTGGCGCCGACCGTCTTCGCCGGCGTCTCCAACGACATGCGCATCGCCCGCGAGGAGATCTTCGGCCCGGTCCTGGCGGTGATCCCGTACGAGGACGAGGCCGACGCCATCAGGATCGCCAACGACAGCGACTACGGCCTGGCCGGGACGGTCTGGACCGCCGACGCCGACCACGGTATGGAGGTGGCCCGCCAGGTCCGCACCGGGACGTACGGCGTCAACTGCTACATGATCGAGCCGAACGTGCCCTTCGGCGGCTACAAGGCGAGCGGCGTCGGCCGCGAGCTCGGCCCCGAGGGGCTGGCCGGCTATCTGGAGCACAAGACGATCGCGCGGCTCGGCTGACGACGCCGGTGGTGGCCCAGCGAGCCCCCGCAACGCTGGGCCACCGACCGACTACAAGAAGTATGTCCCAGTCCACCACCGGCGGCGGTTTCCTTCCCCAGGGACTTTCTCCTGGCGGATTCTTACCTTCCGCCCTAGGTAGACGCTTATTACTCAGGAAAAGTTGGAAGAGATCCACTTTCCGATGCGACGGATGAGTTCGGGGGTCGCCGCGGACTCCGCGTGGCCGAAGCCGGGCTCGATCCAGAGCTCCTTCGGCTCCCGCGCGCCCTCGTGGAGCTGGTGCGCGTGGTCCAGCGGGAAGAACGCGTCGGCGTCGCCGTGCACGACCAGCAGCGGCACCGGCGAGATCAGCGCCGCGGCCTCGTGCGGCGGCATCGGCAGCGGGTCCCACCGGCCGCTGGAGATCCTGGTCCGCTTCGCCATCCGCGCCGCCCACCGGCCCACCGGCCGCTCGATGGCCCAGTGCACCTGCCGCATCGGCCGGGTGCCCCGGTAGTACCAGCGCGCCGGGCCGCTCACCGCCACCACCGCGTCCACGCCGCCGCGCAGCGCCGCGTGCCGCACGGCCACCGCCGCGCCCATGGAGAACCCCACCACGGCGATCCGCCGGTAGCCGATCACCCGGGCGTGCCGCACGGCGGCGTCCACGTCGAGGATCTCCAGGTCCCCCACCGTGCTCCGGCCGCCGGAGCGCCCGTGGCCGCGGAAGTCGAACGCCACCACCCCGCCGGTCTCGCTCAGCACGTGCACGATGCGGCGCGCCGTACGCTCCCGCCACGACCCGGTGAACCCGTGGGCCACCACGATGCCGATCTCCTGGCCGATCTCCTGGCCGGCCGCCGCCCCGGTGGGCGCCGTGTGCGCGGCGTCGATCCGGACGCCGTCCTCGGTCCTGAGCATGACGGGGAAGTGGGGCGCGAAAGGCATGCACCCGAGCTTAGAACGGGCCGTCACGCAGGTCGGCGACGCCCAGCACGACCCGTACGCGCGACTCGTCGGCCGCCTCCCTGACCGCGACCAGATCCGTGATCAGGACGCGGGCGCGGCTGGCCCGGATCCGGTCGCGCAGCAGGCCGGGCTCCAGGTCCGGCGACACCGGCCAGGCGATCCCGCCCGCGGCGATCACCGCGTCGGCCGCCACCAGCAGGTCAGGGCCCACCGGCAGGCAGACGAGGACCGTGTCGCCCGCGCGCACCCCGCGCCGCCGCAGCACGACGGCCGCCGCCGCCGACCTCTCGTCGAGCTGCCGTTCGGTGATGGTCCGGCCGGTGCCGGGATCGACCATGACGATGCGCTCCATACGGGCCAACGTTAGGCAGGCCGCTCCCCCGGATACATGGGGCGGAATATGCAGATCCCTATGCAGAAGGCTGCTCGGCCGCCCAAACGGCGATCTGTGCGCGGGAGGTGTAGCCGAGTTTCTCCATGATGTTGGCGATGTGCCGCGCCACCGTCGCCGGGCTGATCACCAGCTCCTCGGCGATCGCCCGGTTGGACAGGCCGCCGGTGAGCAGCCCGGCGATCTCCCGCTCGCGGGCGGTCAGCGGCGAGTGACCGACCGGCAGCGCCCCGATCAGCGGGTCGCCGGCCGACGGGGTGATGGCCAGTGGCGTGGCGCCCGGCGGGGTGGGCGGGCCCGGGTCCACCTCAGGGGGCCTGGCGCCCTCCAGGACGAGCCGCGCGGCGTCGTCGGGGCTCATCCGCCCGCCCCGCGCCCACAGCGCGGTCGTGCGGCCCTCGCCGAGCTTGGCGCGGGCGCGGGCCAGCAGCTCCTCGATCCGGGCCGTGCCCGACCGCTGCCCGATCGACGCGCGCAGCGCGGCGGCCGCCGCCGCGGCAGGCACCGCGCTCTCCAGGTCGCCCTCGGCCTCGGCCAGCACCGACAGCCCCACCAGGCAGCGGGCCACCCCCTGGCGCTGGCCGGTGCGCCTGCTCAGCTCCAGGCTCGCCGCCAGCCGCTCGCGCGCCGTCGCGAACTCCCCCAGCAGCGCCGCCACCCGCCCGATCCTGGCCAGCACGCGCGCCAGGTCGACGCCGCCGCCCAGCTCGTCCAGCCAGGGCACGGCCAGCTCGTAGCGGGCCTTGGCGGTCGCCAGGTCGCCACGCGCCTCGGCCACCGCGCCGAGCTGGGTGGCGGCCCTGGCCATGATCCACCGGTGGCCGTGCTCGCACGCCCTGGCCAGCGCCTCGTCACCGTGCCGCTGCGCCTCGCGCAACCGGCCGCGGACCAGCGCGACCGCCGACAGGCCCGCCAGCCCGGCCGCCTGGTTCCACGTGTCACCGGCCGCCGTGGCCAGCGCCAGGCCGAGCTCGGCGTGGTGAGCGGCCTCGCCCGCCCGGCCCATGCGCAGCAGCACCATGACGAGCAGGCTGTGCATGACGCACCGCTGGAAGCCCTCGTCCAGGTCTTCCAGGCTGCGCAGCGCGTACTCCAGCGAGCGGCCCAGCTCGTCCCTGGCCTCCAATCCGTAGGCGAGGAACCCGTCGGCCTGGGCGACGCGGCCGGGCGTCACGCCGCTCAGGTCGAGCGCCAGCAGCCGCTCGATCCAGCCGACGATCTCCAGCGGGTTGCCGCTGACCGGCAGCAGCCCGGTGCTGGTCGAGCAGAGCCGCAGCGCCCGGTCGACGTCGCCGGACTCGGCGGCCCAGTCGAGCGCGGCCCGCTGGTCGTCGAGCAGGCCGCGGCTGCGCGTCAGCGCCTCCAGCCGGCGCGGCCACGGCACGCCGGGCTCGACCAGCTCGGTGGCGAAGTAGCGCTCCTGCAGCTCGCACAGCACGGCCAGGTGGCGCTCGCGCAGCGCGTCGTGCTCGCCGGCCTCCCGCAGCAGCCCGGCCGCGTAGTGGCGGATGGTGGCCAGCAGGCGGTAGTGGCTGCGGGACTCGTCGCAGAGCACCAGCGACTTGTCCACCAGCGCGCCCAGCAGGTCGACCAGCTCGGACCCGGCGATCGGCGGGCCGCCGCACACCTGTTCGGCCAGGTCCAGGTCGAACGGCCCGGCGAACACCGACAGCCTGCGCAGCAGCACCTGCTCGCGATCCGACAGCAGGTCGTAGCTCCACTCGACGGCCGCCAGCAGCGTGCGCTGCCGGGCCGGGGCGGTGCGCTCGCCGGTCGTGAGCAGCGAGAACCGGTCGTGGACGCGGTCGGCGATCTGGCCGGGGCTGAGCAGGCTGGTGCGGGCCGCCGCCAGCTCCAGCGCCAGCGGCAGCCCGTCGAGCTCCCGGCACAGCCGTACGACGTCGGGCAGGCTGCCGTCGTCCAGCCGGGTGCCCGCGGCGGCGGCCCGGTCCAGGAAGAGCCGCACCGACTCGGCCCGCGCCTCCGCGCCCTCGGGCAGGTCGAGCGGCGGCACCCGCCAGACGAGCTCGCCCGCGATGCGCAGCGGCTCGCGGCTGGTGGCCAGGATCGCCAGCTCGTCCCAGGAGGCCAGCAGCGCGGCGGCCACCTCGGCGCACTCGTCGATCAGGTGCTCGCAGTTGTCGAGCACGAGCAGGCAGCGCCCGTCGCGCAGCCGGGCGGCGACGGTGCCCAGCAGCGGCCTGCCGCGCTCCTCCCGCACGCCCAGCGCGCGGGCGATCTCGCGCACGACCAGCTCGGGCCGGCTGATCCTGGCCAGCTCGGCCAGCCACACGCCCTCCGGGTAGGCGGGCGCGCACTGCGCGGCCACCCGCAGCGCCAGCCGGGTCTTGCCGATGCCGCCGATGCCGCACAGCGTCACCAGGCGGGCGTCTCCGACGAGCCGGCACAGCTCGCCGATGTCGCGCTCGCGGCCGACGAAGCTGTTGGGCTCCGCCGGGAGGTTGTGCCGGGGGGCTTCTCGCATGTGGTCACCCTGCGTCGCGGAAGGATCACACTCTCCCACAGTGTGACACTTTCCACGCGACGAGCCAGCTTTCCAGGGGATGGCCGAGCCTTCTAGGGGCTGAGGGAGTCCGCTAGGGGATGAGGGAGTCGACCAGGGCCCGTTCGTCCAGCACTCGCAGCGACGAGTCACCCAGGAGGCGCTTGGCCAGGTCGTGGGGGGCGACGGCGAGCGTGGCGCGGCGTTCCTGGGCCAGCACCCGGCAGCCGATCAGCGTCGGCTCGTGGGCGACCACGACGTGCGCGCCCACCATCAGCGCCAGGTCGAGCAGCCGCAGCCCGGTGAACACGTCGCTGACCGCCGCCAGCACCACGTCGCTGCTTCTCACGCTCAGCCGGGCGGGCAGCACGCGCAGGTCGCGGCCCAGCTCGGTGTGGTCGAACACCCGCCCGCCCAGCGCCAGCGCCGGCCCCGCCAGCGGCCCGAACTCCAGCTCGCCGTGCCCGCGCAGCTCGCCGAACGGCGGAGCCCCTGGCTCGGCCCGCACCGCGAAGACCCGCTGCACTCCCGCCGCGGCGGCGGCGCCGGCCGGACCCTGGCCGATCATGAGGCGGGCGTCGGCTGAGGCGTCGAGCGAGGCGATGCCGCCCGCCCAGGCGACGCCGTGGACGGCGACGGGGAGCGACGCCCCGACGGGCAGGCGCACCAGCACGCGCTCGCCGCGCCGCAGTCCGTGGCGATGCAGACCGGCCGCCACCTGCTTGACCCGGCTCGCGAAGACCGCGTAAGACAGCACCTCACCGCTGCGGACGTCGCTCACGGCCGGCCGGTCACCTCGCCTCGGCGCCGCCCCCATCACCAGTTCAGACCAGGTCATGCGGTCAATGTAGGGACCCCGGCGGGCTTCGCCATGCGCACAAATGTGCAACACCATATGTATGTCGCGGCATCACCATGTGTACGCCCGCCCGTCAGGTGGTCCTGCTCTTGCCATTCGAGGGGATCAACTAGACTTATAAGGTCGCGACATCGCGCGGCCGCCTCCACGAACACAGAGCGAGACCTCATCATGCCTTTGAACAGCCGCGACGACCTGCGGAACATCGCGATCATCGCGCACGTCGACCATGGCAAGACCACGCTCGTCGACGCCATGCTCTGGCAGTCCGGGGCATTCCGCGCGAACCAGGATGTCGATGACCGCGTCATGGACTCCAACGACCTCGAACGCGAGAAGGGCATCACCATTCTCGCGAAGAACACCGCCGTCCAGCACGGCGGGATGACCATCAACATCATCGACACGCCGGGCCACGCCGACTTCGGCGGCGAGGTCGAGCGCGGCCTGTCGATGGTCGACGGCGTGGTGCTGCTGGTCGACGCCTCCGAGGGGCCGCTGCCGCAGACCCGGTTCGTGCTGCGCAAGGCGCTGTCGGCCAAGATGCCGGTCATCCTGTGCATCAACAAGGTCGACCGGCCCGACGCGCGCATCAAGGAGGTCGTGGACGAGGTCTACGAGCTCTTCATGGACCTCGACGCGACCGAGGACCAGATCGACTTCCCGATCGTGTACGCCTCCGCGAAGGCGGGGCGGGCGTCGCTGGCGCGTCCCGAGGACGGCGGCATGCCCGACTCCACCGACCTCGAGCCGCTGTTCGACATCATCAAGTCGACGATCCCGGCCCCCACCTACGACCCGGCCGCGCCGCTCCAGGCGCACGTCACCAACCTCGACGCGTCCTCCTACCTGGGCCGCATCGCGCTGTGCCGGATCCACCAGGGCGTGATGCGCAAGGGTCAGCAGGTGGCCTGGTGCCGCACCGACGGCTCGATCCAGAAGGTCAAGATCACCGAGCTGCTGATGACCGAGGCGCTGGAGCGCAAGCCCGCCGAGGAGGCCGGGCCCGGCGACATCATCGCCATCGCGGGCATCCCGGAGATCATGATCGGTGAGACGCTGGCCGACCCCGACGACCCGCGCCCGCTGCCGCTCATCACCGTCGACGAGCCGGCCATCTCGATGACCATCGGCACCAACACCTCGCCGCTCGTCGGCAAGGTCAAGGGCTCGAAGGTCACCGCCCGCATGGTCAAGGACCGCCTGGAGAAGGAGCTCGTCGGCAACGTCTCGCTGCGCGTGCTGCCCACCGAGCGGCCCGACGCCTGGGAGGTGCAGGGCCGTGGCGAGCTGGCGCTGGCCATCCTGGTCGAGCAGATGCGCCGCGAGGGCTACGAGCTGACCGTCGGCAAGCCGCAGGTCGTCACCAAGGTCATCGACGGCAAGGTGCACGAGCCGGTCGAGCGCCTGACCGTCGACTGCCCCGAGGACTACCTCGGCTCGGTCACCCAGCTCCTGGCCGTCCGCAAGGGCCGCATGGAGCACATGACCAACCACGGCACCGGCTGGATCCGGATGGAGTTCGTGGTGCCGGCGCGCGGCCTGATCGGGTTCCGCACCGAGTTCCTCACCGAGACGCGCGGCACCGGCCTGGTGCACCACGTGTTCGACTCCTACGAGCCGTGGTTCGGCGAGCTGCGCACGCGCAACAACGGCTCGCTGGTGGCCGACCGGTCCGGCCCCGTCACCGCGTTCGCCATGCTCAACCTCCAGGAGCGGGGCACGCTGTTCGTGTCGCCGACCACCGAGGTCTACGAGGGCATGATCGTCGGCGAGAACTCGCGCTCCGACGACATGGACGTGAACATCACCAAGGAGAAGAAGCTCACCAACATGCGCTCCTCCACGAGCGAGGAGACGGAGAAGGTGATCCCGCCGCGCGTCCTGTCGCTGGAGCAGGCGCTGGAGTTCATCCGCGAGGACGAGTGCGTGGAAATCACCCCTGACGCGGTCCGAATCCGCAAGGTGGTGCTCGACGCCGCGACCCGTGGCCGTGCCGCGGCCCGCGCCAAGCGCGCTTGACAGTCGCATTGACTTCGGGCTTGACCGGCCCGGGACATGGGGAAACATTGATTTCCCCATGAAATCTCTCTAGCTAACCACGTCGGTTGACTAGAGAGATTTCTCATTTGGGCGGGACAAATACGGACCTTTGTCAAGACCGAAGCAGCTGTAATCACACCGTTACCGTATGAGATGGAACATCCGGCCAACCGCGTGAATCATCCAAACTGTGGAGAGGATCCGGGCGGTCATCGCGTTCGGGCTGGCTGCGATTTCGGTCGGGGCCGTTGCCTGGTGCACGGTGGTGGCCGGGCCCGTACCCGGGCTTGACCCGCCGCCCTCCGCGGCGGCCGCCGACCCGTGGGACCTGTCCGCCGCCGCGCCCGCCGTCGAACGCGGCCGGCAGGCCACCACCGAGGTGATCCTCGCCAGAGCCGGCCCCGACGACCTCGGCCCCGTCCCCGAAGGCCGGCTCGACGAACGCCGCCGGCAGCTCAAGGTCACGATCACGCACCGGCTCCAGATGGACGAGTCCGACACGCTCGCCGAGACGCTGCGCCGCGGCGACGGCTTCCCCCAGGACATGCAGCGCTTCACCGACGACGGATTCGGCGCGATCAAGGTCAGCGGCACCACGCTGACGCCCGCCCGCCGCCTGGCCCCCGTCCTCACCACCGCCGGCGGCCGCACCACCGTCCGCTTCACCGTCACCCTGCTCCGACAGGTCGAACCCGGCGAACTGGTGCAGGTCGACTTCAACGCGCCCACCGCCCGGCCCCTGCTCATCGTCTACCGCAAGGTCACCGTGCTGCCCGGCGACTGGACCGTGGCCCGCGCCGTGTCGATCAGGCCCGACCGCGAGGAGGCCAAGCGGCTGGAGTTCACCGTCGGCCTCTACCCCGTCAGCCTCACCCTCGCCCAGGACTCCTACGGCTTCCCCGACGTGCCCGAAGAGGACGACTTCTCCTGGGAGACCGCGCTCGGCCTGCTCACCGCCGTCGTGCTCGCCGGCATGCTGCTGCGGGCGCTCGGCACCGGCTGGTGGCTGCGCCCGCCCAACCGCGAGCTCGTCGCCGGGCTCGCGCTCTGCGCCCCCCTGCTGATCGTGCCCGTCCTCGCCGGAGGCTGGACGGTGCCCGCGTACGTGATCCTCTTCGGCGTCGTGCCGGCGCTCGCCGTCCGCCACGCCAGCCGCATCCTGCCCACCAGCCCCCGCTGGACGTCGCACGACGTCCTCGGCGCCACCGGCGTCGGCGTGCTCGTCGCGATCGGCATGCTCTCCTGGTCCTACCTGTACGGCCAGCTCCCCGGCCACACCCTGCTGGCCGGCGGCGGCATCGCGGCGGTCACGGCCGCCGGCTCGGCCGTGGCGTTCAGCGTCGACCTCGGCGTACGCATCGTCATCATCCGCCTCGCCGCGCTCGCCGCCGGCGCCGCCATCGGACTGCTGGCACTGGCCCTGTGGGTCAAGGCCATGATCACCGGCGCCTACCCGCCCGACAGCGTCAGGCTCGTCCTCGCCTTCGGCTGGGCGCTCATCCCCGTCGCCGCCGTCGCCGTCGCCACCAAACGCTGGACCCGCGGCGCCGTCGTCGTCGCCGTCGTCGTCAGCCTCCTCGTCCAGGGCTGGCCCACCGAATGGCTCGACGCCGGATCATGGAGCCGCGCCGTGCCCGGACAGCGGGTCCCCAGCATCGGCGACCTCCAGCTCACCCCGCTCGTCCGCGGCGTCATGGGGCTGCTCCTGCTCGGCTTCCTGCTGCTCGTGCTCCGCCTCAAACGGCTCGGCGCCACGGTCGAGGGCGCCGCCTCCCACACCGCGCAGGCCACCGTCATCATCTGCCTCATGGTCGTCTACCTGACGCCCCGCGGCAGCGCCACCATCGCCGACATCAACGTGCCGCTGCCCATGCTCGCCATCACCTCCCTCATCGCCTGGGTGACCGCCCTCTGGCTGCTCGACCGGCCCCACCCCTCCATCGTCGAACCCGCCGACCAGGCCGCGCACCGCCACCTCATCCGCACCGCGCTCCACCGGCGCCTCCTGCTCGTCGCCGAACAGGAGCTCTACCGCATCGGCCGCGGCAAACTCGGCAACGGCGACCTGTCCATGGACGACTTCGACCAGCAGCGCCGCGCCCTCGAAACCGCCCTTCACCGCCACGGCGGCCACCCCGAGACCGCCTTCGCCACCTCCGCCGGATGCACCCCCTGGCACAACGGCGTCCACGCCTTCGTCGTCAGCCTCCTGCTCAGCCTGCCGTTCCTGTTCGTGTACGGGCTGCCGACCGGGCTCGACCTGAGCAGCTTCGTCTTCGAGGCCCGGTCGCTGATCGCGCTGCCCGCCTACGGATTCGTGTTCGGCTACTTCTACTCGCGGGTGCGCGGCACCCAGCCCATGACCAAGGCCCTCCACCTCATGGCCGCCGCCCTCGTCACCGAACTGTCCGGCTACCTGTCGGCCCTGGTCGAACCCGACATCGGGCCCGACGCCAAGCTCCAGGTCGTGGCCATCGTCGTCGGCGAGGTCGCGCTGGTGTGCATCGGGCTCGGGCTCTACTGGGAGTGGCGGCTCATGCACCTCGCCGGGGAGCCGTGGGGGCGCGTCCGCAACATCCGCAGCCTCCGCAGCCTGGCGACGCCGCTGCTGGCCATCGTCATCGCCGCCGTCACCACGGCCGCCACCCAGGCAGCCGGCCAGACCGTCGACCGCATCCTCCGCGGCGACCAGGAAACCTCCCAACGCCCCTGACCTTCCACGGAAGCGCGGGCCAGGCGCGCGGGAGGCCGCGACGGGCCCCGCCGGGCACGCGGCCCCCAGGGGCTTCCCGAAGGCCGGGGCCCTTACGACCCCGACGGCGTACAGGGCGCGGGCCTCCCCAGACCCGCCCCCTCCCCGGAGGCGTGGGCCAGGCGCGCGTGGGAGGCGGCGCTTCCCCAGAGGGTGCCCTGGCGACCCCGACGGCGTGCGGCGCGCTGCCTCCCCTGACCCGCGTGCCCCGCAGGCCAGGCGCGCGGGAGGCCGCCCTTGGTGGGGCTGACCGCTGGCGGGTGCTGCCAAATCGGGGGTGTCCGTGCGGCTGGGGTCAGCGGCGGGGGAGGGTGGTGGTGTGGACGTGGGCGCAGAGCCAGTCGACCAATGGGCCGAAGGCGCGCCAGGAGCGCTGGACGTGCCCCAGGACGTCGGCCGTGTGCACCCAGGGCTCCGGGCCGTGGCGCCGGCCGGCGTAGAGGGTCCGGTGGCGCAGGAGGTCGATGCGGGGGTGGTCGGCCGGGTAGTCGCGCGGCCGGGTCTTGAGCCGGTCGCCGCCGATCTCGTAGCCGCCGGCGCGCAGGGTTTCGACGATGCCGTCGAGGGGCTTGCCGGTCAGGGGCTCGGCGACGGCGGCGCGGTAGCGGGCGAGCTGGTCGGCGGCCTGGGAGTAGAGGCCGCCGGCGACGAACAGCCCGGCGGCGCTGATCTCGACGTAGAGGCCGATGGCGGGCAGGAGGTCGACGAAGGCGCCCTGGTGGACCTTGTAGGGCGTCTTGTCCTTGGAGAAGCGCACGTCACGGTAGGGCCGGAACAGGTGCGCCTCGCCGAACTCGGGCCCGAGCTCCTCCACGAGCGCCAGCATGGGGGCTCGTACGGCCTCTTCGTAGAGCGTCTTGTGCCGGGTGAAGTAGGTCTTCGAATTGTCCGCCTCCAGCCCCTCGTAGAAGAGGAAAGCCTCGTCGGGGAAGCCGGTGAAACCCATGTGACCAGCCTCCCATGCGGCACCGACGGTTTCAGCGGCGGCGTAGCTGCTCGTACCTGCGGCCGGGGCGCAGCCGGTCGCCGTACAGTTCGGTCACGGTCACGAACGAGTAGCCGCGGTGGTCGAGGGTGTCGAGCAGCCGGGGCACGGCCTTGACGGTCGTGGGGTGGATGTCGTGCATGAGCACGATGGACCCGGGCCGTACGTGGGCGCCGCGTTTGGCGACGAGGGCGGGCACCCGGTCGCGCCAGTCGAAGGTGTCGACGTTCCAGAGGATCTGGGCGAGCCCGCGGCGGCGGGTCTGTTCGGCGACGGCGCGGTCGGTCGCCCCGTACGGCGGTCGCATGACGCGCATGCGCATGCCGGTGATGCGCCGGACGAGGTCGCCGGTGTGGCCGATCTCGTGGGCGAGCCGCTGCCCGGACAGGCCGGTGAGCATGGGGTGGCTCCAGGAGTGGTTGCCCAGTTCGTGGCCTTCGGCGACGATCCGGCGTACGGTGGCGGCCCCGTGTGCGGCGGCGACCATCTGGCCGACGACGAAGAACGTGGCTTTGGCGCCTTTCTCCCGCAGGATGTCGAGGAGCCTGCCGGTGTGTTCGCCAGGCCCGTCGTCGAACGTGAGGGCGACGCACTTGTCGTGGGCGCAGTCGGGCTGTCTGGGCCAGGCGGGCTGCATGGCCTCCAGCCGCTTGACGAGCGACTCGGGGGCGACGGCGAGCGGCTGCGGCGCGGGGACGGCTTCGGGGGGTTTGGGGGCGGGGGCGGCGTCGCATCCGGCCCCTGCCGGAAGAACCGCCAAGGCCAGCAAAACCACGCAAGCCCGCATATATCCCCCCGAAACCACCGGAACGGAGGGTTACCAAAACACCCGGCCCAGATCCCCCCGCACGTCCTCAGCCAGGTCGTCCCACCAGGATGGGATATCAGCCCGTAGTTCCTGGTAGCGACGCGCCACCCTTATGCCACATCCAGCCGGATCGGTGCCCAGATGGCGACGTTTCGGCGTCACTGGTCGCCCACGTCGCGCGGCTCGGCCACGACCATGACGAACCTGAGCTCCCGATCGCCCTGGTTGGAGTAGCGGTGGGGGCGGTCGGCGGTGAAGAGCACCGCGCCGTCGGCCACGATGACGTGGTCGCGGCTGTGCACGGTCAGCGTCAGCTCGCCCTCCAGGACGGTCAGCATCTCGCGGGTGCCCGCCGGGTGCGCGTCGCCGTCGTGGTGCTCGCCGGGGGCCAGCCGCCAGTCCCACAGCTCCAGGATCATCGGCGAGTCGGCGCCCACGAGCAGCTTGGCCCGCACGTCGCCCTGGTGGAAGGTCACGGCGTCGGCCGGCTCGACGATCCGCACCATCGGCACGTCGCCCACCTCGACGAGCCTGGCCACGGTCACGCCGAGCGCGGAGGCGATCCGGGTCAGCGTGGACACGCTCGGGTTGGTGCGGCCCTGCTCGACCTGGACCAGCATGCCGCGGCTGACGCCTGACCTGGCGGCCAGCGCGTCGAGCGTGAGCCCCCGATGGGTGCGCTGGGCGCGCACGTTGGTGGCGATCGCCTGGTTGATCATCTCAGGATCCTGCACGAGTGCAGTGTAGTGGAAAGAATTTGCACTATGGTGCACTCTGTGTGTTGTACTAGGCGTCCACTCCATTGAACTTCCGCAGGGAGGCAAGACGTGACCGCGGTGATCCTGGCGACCGCCTGCGCGGTGGTGTACGGCACGGCCGACTTCTTCGGCGGGCTGGCCACGCGACGCTCGCGCGTGCTGTCCGTCGTCGTGCTCTCCCAGGTGGCGGGCCTGGCGCTCGTGCTGGTGCTGCTCCCGGCGCTGCCCGGCCTGCTCAGCGGCGGCGCGCTCGCCTGGGGGCTGGCGGCGGGGCTGTCGGGGGCGGCGGGCCTGGTGCTCTTCTACCGCTCGCTGGCGACCGGCGTGATGTCCGTGGTGGCGCCCACGACCGCGGTCACGTCGGCGGCCCTGCCCGTGACGTTCGGGCTGGCGACCGGCGAGCGCCCGGAGGTCCTGGCGCTGGCGGGCATCGCGCTGGCGCTCGGCTCGGTGGTGCTCATCAGCCAGGAGCGGACGGCGGGCGGGAAGGGCTCCTCCGCCGCGGTGCTGACGTCGCTGGCGGCCGGCGCCGGGTTCGGCGGCTTCTACATCCTGCTCGCGATGGCCCCGCACGAGGCCGGGCTGTGGCCGCTGGTGGGCGCGCGGGCCTCGTCGATCGCGGTGGTGGTCCTGCTCGCGCTGGCGCTGCGGCGGACGCTGCGGCCCAGCTCGGGCTCGCTCGGCGTGATCGTCGCCGCCGGGGTGCTCGACATGGCCGCCAACGTGCTCTACCTGCTGGCCAAGCAGCACGGCCTGCTCAGCCTGGTGGCGGTGCTCGTCTCGCTCTACCCGGCCAGCACGCTCCTGCTGGCCAGGCAGGTGCTCGGGGAGCGGCTGCGGGCGATCCAGCTCACCGGCGTGGCATGCGCGCTGGGTGCGGTCGCGCTCATAGCCGTTGCGTAGCCGCCACGCCCTTGTTACGTTTCGCCCGTGCCCCACGACCGGGCCCCCTCCTCCGGCGAGCCGTCGCAGCACGTGGCCGTGCCGTACGGCTCCGATGAGGGTTTTCTCGACCTGGCCGTCCCGCGCGTCCGGCAGGCGCTGGCCGGCGGCAGGCGGGTGCTGGTCGTCACCCGCCCGGCGCGGCTGTCGCTGCTGGCCGAGGCCCTGGGCGACGACTGGCGCGAGGTCGACCGCCGCGACTCGGGCTCCTGGTACGACCATCCGCAGCGCACGCTGGCGAGCTGCTACGACTACGCGCACGGCAGGCCCACGCTGCTGGTCGGCGAGCCGGTCTGGGCGGGCCTGAGCGAGATCGAGACCCGCGAATGGATCCGCTACGAGTCGGTGCTCAACACCGCGCTGGCCGGCGTCCCCACGCGCGCGCTGTGCTTCTACGACGTGCGTACGGCGCCCGCGGACGTGCTGCGTCACGCGGAGACGACCCACCCGGTGATCCTCGGCCCCGGCGGCGAGCGGCCCAGCCCGCGCTACGTCAGGCCGGACGAGCTGGTGCTCAACGGCGACCGCGGCCCCCTCCCGGAGCCGACCGGCCGGGTGCGCTCGGTGCGGTTCACCGCCGACCGGCTCAAGGAGCTCAGGCACGAGGTGGCGGGCTACGCCGGGGCCGCCGGCATGGACCGCGACCTGGTCGCCTCGCTGGTGCTGAGCGTGTCGGAGATCGCCGCCAACAGCGTCGAGCACGGGCCGGGCCATGGCCTGATCAGGATGTGGAGGGGCGGCAGGGGCGTCGTCTGCGAGATCAGCGACCCCGGCGGCCCGCTGGAGGACCCGTTGCCCGGCTATATACCACCAGAGCCCGGATCCCTGCGGGGATACGGGCTCTGGATCAGTCGTCAGCTCTGCGACCTCGTCGAGCTGCGGGCGGACGACGGGATGCTCCGCGTCCGCCTGCACATGCGGCTGCGCCCCTGAGGGTCAGGCCGCGCGCTGGGCGGGCAGCCGCACGGCGCCTTCCTCTCGCACGTAGTCCTCCAGCATGCCGCGGAGCTGGCGGCGGCCCCGGTGCAGCCGGGACATGACGGTGCCGATGGGCGTGCCCATCCGGTCGGCGATCTCCTTGTACGGGAAGCCTTCGACGTCGGCGAGGTAGACGGCGACCCGGAAGTCCTCGGGCAGCGAGCGCAGCGCGTTCATCACCACGTTGTCGGGCAGCCGGTCGAGCGCCTCGTTCTCGGCCGAGCGCAGACCCGTCGAGGTGTGGGACTCGGCGGCGTGCAACTGCCAGTCCTCGATGTCCTCGGCCGCCGACAACTTCGGTGAACGCTGCTTCTTGCGATAGTCGTTGATGAAGTTGTTGGTGAGGATCCGGTGCAGCCAGGCCTTGAGGTTGGTGCCCTCACGGAACTGGTGGTAGGAGGTGTAGGCCTTGGCCACGGTCTCCTGCACGAGGTCCTCGGCGTCGGCGGTGTTGCGGGTCAGACGCATGGCGGAGGCGAACAGCTGCGACGTGACGGGCACGACGTCGCGCTCGAACCAGTCCTGACGCTGCTCATCGGTCATGGTGATCAATTCATTCCCCCTTGCGCTATCCCCCGTCGGCATCCAGCCGGCTGACAGCGATTCCATGCTCCCAGGCCCCTCGTAAGGGCCGCGTTAGGGCTTCCGCACTGGTCAGCGGGGTGAACAGTCCATCTGCTCGCGGCGTGCGTCATCACGTCCACGGCCGGACAGATTTCATAATCATAACACTATCCCCTCAATTTTCCGCAAAGTGTGGCCAGCTTCACATGGGATAGCGTATGGGCCATGGAATACCTGGACCGGCATGACTCGGGGACTCGGTCGTGGGTGGCGGAGGCCATCCGCAAGGTGGAGGCCGACGCCAACCGTAGTTGCGATACTCACCTGCACGTCTTTCCGCTGCCCTCGCACTGGGGGGTAAACCTCTATCTGAAAGACGAGTCGGTGCACCCCACCGGTTCACTGAAACACCGGCTGGCTCGCTCACTTTTCCTGTACGGGCTGGCGAACGGCTGGATCGGCCCCCGCACCACGATCGTCGAGGCGTCCAGCGGCTCCACCGCCGTGAGCGAGGCGTACTTCGCCCGGCTGCTCGGCCTGCCGTTCATCGCGGTCATGCCCGCGTCCACGTCGCCGGAGAAGATCCACCTGATCGAGTTCCACGGCGGCAAGTGCCACCTGGTCAGCGACCCCGGCACGATCTACGCGGAGTCCCGGCGGCTGGCGGCCGAGACCGGCGGCCACTTCATGGACCAGTTCACCTACGCCGAGCGGGCCACCGACTGGCGCGGCAACAACAACATCGCCGAGTCGATCTACAACCAGATGGCGATGGAGCCGTACCCGGAGCCCGCCTGGATCGTGGTCGGCGCGGGCACCGGCGGCACCTCCTCGACGATCGGCCGCTACATCCGCTACCGATGTCACGCCACCCGGCTGGCCGTCGTCGACCCGGAGGGCTCGGCCTTCTACCCGAGCTGGGTGTCGGGCGACGGCGCGGCCACCGCGCCCGGCTCGCGCATCGAGGGCATCGGGCGGCCGCGCGTCGAGCCGTCGTTCCAGCCGACGGTCATCGACCGGATGGTCGCCGTGCCCGACGCCCGCTCGATCGCGGCCATGCACTGGGTGCGCGAGGTCACCGGCCGCGACGTGGGCGGCTCCACCGGGACCAACGTGGCCGCCTGCGTGGAGCTCATCAGGGAGATGCGCGAGGCCGGCGAGCGGGGCAGCGTCGTCACGCTGATCTGCGACAGCGGCGACCGCTACCGGGGCACGTACGGCGACCCCGCGTGGCTGGCCGGCCAGGGCCTCGACATCGAGCCCCACCTGGCCGACCTGCGCGCGTTCCTGCCCAGCTAGGCCGTCACGCCTTGGCCGGGTCCACCTTGAAGAAGCCGGCCAGGTCGTCGAGCATGCTGTGAGCGCCCTGGAGACCCACGGCGCTCATCCACGTCAGGTCGCTGACCTCGTGCTTGACGCCCTTGAGCTTGCCCCACAGCGGGTTTCCGGTGAACTTGGCCTTGGGCCCGTCTGCCGTCGGGTCCGGGTAGGTGGCGACGAAGATGTGGTCGGCGTCCATGTCCGCGATCCGCTCCTCGCTGATCTCCACCATGATCGTCTCCGTGGTGCTCGGCTGGCCCTCCGGGCGGGGGAAGCCGACGTCCTTCAGGACCAGGCCGGAGTAGGAGTTCTCCACGTAGAGGCGGGCGGTGGGCTCACCGGCGAACCGCACGACCGAGACCGTCGGCAGCTTCCCGTCCTTCTCCTTGATCGCGGCGCCGATCTTGCCGGCGCGGTCCTCGTACTCCTTGATCCTGGTGTCGGCGAGGTCCTCCTTGCCGAGGGCCTGCCCGACGAGGCGCAGGTTGTCCTTCCAGATGGCGCCGGTCGTCTCGCTGAAGACGGTCGGGGCGATCTTGGAAAGCTTGTCGTACAGGGCCTCGTGGCGGACCTTGGCCGAGACGATCAGGTCGGGCTTGAGCGCCATGACCTTCTCCAGGCTCGGCTGCTCCAGCGTGCCGACGGAGGTGGCCTCCTTGCCGTACTGCGCCAGGGCCGGCCCCAGGTAGTCGGGCAGTTTGTCGTCGATGGCCCGGTAGGTGGTGTAGCCCACCACGGGCGTCTCCAGCGTGAGCACGGCGTCGACGAAGCTCTGGTCGAGTGCGACGACCCGCTTGGGCTGGGCGGGGATGACGGTCTCGCCCATCGCGTGCTTGATGGTGCGGAACGGCTCGGCGGCCTTCTGCGTGGTGGCCGCAGGCTCGCTCGCACCGCAGGCGGCCAGCCCGGCCACCAGGACGGCGCCCACCAGCGCGCGCAACGATCTCATCGGAACCCTTTCGACGATCAAGTAAGGCAAACCTAAATTAGGTTAGCCCTGCCTAAGCTGGCATACTGCACCAGGGTCAGGCAACTTCGGAGGAGGACGGGTGAGTGCGACCGCCGTGGCGCCGCGCCTGCACGGCATCCGTCACCACAGGATCACCGTCCTCGCCGTCCTGGCGGCGGCCGTGCTCGCCGGGGTGGTGCTGAGCATCACGATCGGCTCCCGGTCCGTGGCGCCGCTCGACGCCTGGCACGCGCTGACCGCCCCTGGCGACACCGAGAGCGACATCATCATCCGCTCCCTGCGCGTGCCCAGGACCGCGCTCGGCGTGCTGTCCGGGCTCGCGCTCGGCGTCGCGGGCGCGCTCATGCAGGGCCACACCCGCAACCCGCTCGCCGACCCCGGCCTGCTCGGCGTCACCCAGGGCGCGGCGTTCGCCATGGTGGCCTCGATCATGTGGCTGGGCGCCTCCAGCCTGCTCGCCTACATCTGGTTCGGCCTGGCCGGCGCGCTCGTCGCCAGCGTCGGCGTGTTCGCCCTCGGCATGGTCGGCGGGCGCGGCGGGCCGACCCCCGTGACGCTCGCCCTGGCGGGCACCGCCGTCAGCGCCTTCCTGTACGCCCTCACCTCGGCCCTCGTGCTGCTGGACGAGCAGGCGATGGACGTCTTCCGGTTCTGGCAGGCGGGCTCGATCGCCGCGCGCGGCCCCGACGTGGTCTGGCAGGTGCTGCCGTTCATCGCCGCCGGGCTGGTGCTGGCCATGATCAACGCGCCCGGCCTCAACGCGCTGTCGCTGGGCGAGGACGTCGCCCGCAGCCTCGGCCAGCACATCGCCCTGACCCGCACCGTCGGCGTCGCCGCCGTCACCCTGCTGTCCGGCGCCGCCGTGGCCGCCTGCGGCGCGCTCGCGTTCGTCGGGCTCATCGTCCCGCACCTGGCCAGGGCGCTGTCCGGCACCGACCATCGCTGGCTGATCCCGTACTCGGGGCTGCTCGGAGCCGCGCTGGTGCTCCTCGCCGACGTCGTCGGCCGCGTCGTGGCGCCGCCCGGCGAGCTGGAGGTCGGCGTGGTGCTCGCGCTCATCGGCGCCCCCTTCTTCGTCGCGCTCGTCCGGCGCAGGAAGCCGGTGCGCCTGTGACCTCGATCCCCCTGCGCCTCGGCGGCCTGTCGTGGCGGATCAGACCGCGCGGCGTGGTCGTGACGACCGCCGGGCTGGCGCTGCTCGCCCTGCTCATGGCGCTGAGCATGCGCATGGGCGACATCGAGCTGACGGTCGGCCAGGTGCTCGCCGCCACCTTCGACCCGGCCGACCCGGCCCACTTCGTCATCATGGAGCTGCGCCTGCCCCGCGCGCTCACCGGGGCGCTGGTCGGCGCGGCCCTCGCGCTGTCCGGCGCGATCATCCAGTCCATCGCCCGCAACCCGCTCGCCAGCCCGGAGATCCTCGGCGTCACCAACGGCGCCTCCGTGCTCGTCGTCGCCGGGGTCGTCGCCAGCGGCAGCGCCTACGGGGGCACCAGCGGCCTGCTCACCAGCCTCGGCGTCCCCGCGCTCGCCCTGCTCGGCGGCCTGATCGGCGCCGTCATCGTCTACGGGCTCGCCTGGCGGCGCGGCCTCGACGGCTACCGCCTGGTGCTCGTCGGCATCGGCGTGGCCGCCGTGTTCACCAACGTGAAGTTCTGGCTGCTCACCGTCGGCGACGTCAACGACACCGGCCGCGCGATGGTGTGGATCAGCGGCTCGCTCCACGGCCGGGGCTGGGAGCACGTCCAGCCCGTGGCCGTCGCCCTGGCTGTGCTCGTGCCGCTGGCCCTGACCGGCACCCGGTCGCTGAACGCGCTGCGGTTCGGCGACGACACGGTGACCGCGCTCGGCCTCCGCATGAACCGCGCCCGCGCGGCCATGATCCTGGCCGCCGTGCTGCTCGCCGCCGTGGCCACCGCCTCGGCCGGGCCCATCGCGTTCGTGGCGCTGGCCGCGCCGCAGATCGCGCTGCGCCTCACCAGGTCGGCCCAGCCGCCGCTGCTGTCGTCGGCCGCCGTGGGCGCGGTGCTCATCACCGCCGCCGACCTGCTCGCCCGCACCCTGTTCGCGCCGGTCGAACTGCCCGTCGGCGTCGTCACCGCCGTCCTCGGCGCCCCGTACCTGATCCACCTCATCTGGAGGGCGAGGAAATGAGGCTCCAGGCCGCCGCCGTCAAGCTCGGCTACGGCGACCGCACCATCGTCGACGGCCTCGACCTCGGCATCGAGGCGGGCACCGTGACCACGATCATCGGCCCCAACGGGTGCGGCAAGTCCACCCTGCTGCGCGCCCTGGGCCGCCTGCTGAAGCCGCAGGGCGGCGAGGTGCTGCTCGACGGCAAGCGCATCGACCGCATCCCCACCCGCGAGGTGGCCAAGGTCCTCGGCGTGCTCCCCCAGGCGCCGACCGCGCCCGAAGGGCTGACCGTCGCCGACCTGGTCGCCCGGGGCAGGCACCCGCACCAGACCTGGTACCGCCAGTGGTCGACGGACGACGAGTCGGCCGTGGCCGAGGCGCTGACCATGACGGGCCTGGCCGACCTGGCCGAACGGCCGCTGGACGAGCTGTCCGGCGGGCAGCGGCAGCGGGCGTGGATCTCGATGGCGCTGGCCCAGGGCACCGACCTGCTGCTGCTCGACGAGCCGACGACGTTCCTGGACCTGGCCCACCAGGTCGAGGTGCTGGAGCTGGTCCGGCGGCTGCACCACGCCTCGGGCCGGACCATCGTCATGGTCCTGCACGACCTCAACCTGGCCGCCCGCTACGCCGACCGCCTGGTGGCGATGCGCGGCGGCCGGGTGATCGCCGCCGGGGAGCCGCACGAGGTGCTCACCGAGGAGCTGCTGCGCGAGGTGTTCGAGCTGGACGCCAAAGTCATCCCGGACCCGGTGGCGGGCACCCCGCTCGTCGTCCCGATCGGCACCCACCGCCAGTCCTCCTGAGCGTCACTCCCCGGCCAGCGCCCGCTCGATGTCCTCGTCGCCCGGCGCCAGCTCCCTGGCCCGCAGCAGATCCTGCCTGGCCTGCTCGGCCCGGCCCGCCGCCCGGTGCGCCACCGCCCGGTTGAACAGCAGCTCGGCCGTCTCGCCGAGCTGCAGCGCCCGGGTGAGGTCGGCGACCGCTTGGTGGTGCTCGCCGCGCTCGAACGCCAGCTCCCCGCGCCCCGCCCACGCGGCCGCCAGCCCGGGATCGACCGCCAGCGCCGCGTCATAGGCCGCCAGCGCCTCCTCCGGCCTGCCCCGCGCCGCCTCCACCTGCCCGAGCACGGCCAGCAGGTGCGCGTTGCCCGGGTCGGCCGCCAGCCCGCGCGCCACGTCGGCCCGCGCCGCCTCGTACTCGCCGAGCCCGGCCAGGATGCCCGCCCGGTTCACGTACGCGGGCCCGAACCCCGGATCCAGCTCCAGCGCGTGGTCCAGGTCGGCGCGTGCCCCGGCGAGGTCGCCCGCCGCGAAGCGGATCTCCGCCCGGTTGTAGTACGGCTCCGGGAACGGCGGCCCGAGCCGCATCGCGCTCTCGTAGTCGGCCAGCGCCTCGGCGACGCGGCCCAGCTTGTGCAGCAGGTTGCCCCGGTCCAGGTAGTAGTCCGGGTAGCCGGGGTCCATCGCGATCGCCGTGCCGTAGCCGATCAGCGCCTCGTCGGTGCGCCCCGCCTGCGCCATGAGCTGCGCCCGGTTGGCGTGCAGCACCAGCCGGTGGATCGGGTGGGCCGGGGCGAGCTCCCGCTCCCCCAGCGCCAGCGCCTCCTCCACCAGCTCCAGCGCCTGCGCGAACCGGCCCAGCCGCACCGACACCAGCGCCTTGCCGTTCAGGTCGAAGCCCAGGTGGAACGCCCGCTCCCGGGGATCGGCCAGGCTGCCCGCCAGCGCCACCGCCCGGTCGATCCACTCCATCGCCTCGGCCGGGTCGCGCCGGGCCGGGTCGTGGTGCCTGACGAGCAGCATCGCGGTCGCGTACGCCGCCGTGGCGAGGTTCTTGGGGTCGTGGCCGACCCGGCGGGCCAGGTCCAGCAGGTCGCGGGCCTCGTCCTCGCGTTCGAGCGCGGCCAGCGCGGTCGTGGTGCGGTGCAGCAGCGTCCACCACTCGTCGCCGCCTTCCGGCAGCCCGGGCAGCAGCGCGGCCCCGGCCTCGGCCATCGCGTGGTGGAAGCCCTCGTTGCGGTAGCGGTCGAGCTCCGGCCCGAACCGGTGGACCGGTCCCGGATGCGGCGGCCCGTGCTCCTCGCGGACCACGGTGAGCGCCGGCACCCGCCGCTCCAGCACCGCCAGCAACTCGATATCGGTCGGGTCCGCTTCGGCGAGGTTGACCACCCGCAGCTTCAGCGGCCCCGCCGCCTCCAGATGATCGCGTACGAACTCCGCCACCCCGTTCGCCAGCCGGAGCGTGCGCAGGGGCGCCGGGATGAGGATCCGCTCCTCCTGCGGCAGCCGGTCGGCCAGCGAGGACCGCCTGACCGGCAGGTTCAGCATGGGCGCGACGGCCCTGAGCTCTATGTCGTGGGCGGCGGCCAGCTCCGGCGCCGCTCCTGGAACCAGCGCCGCGGCCAGCCCGGCCGCCATGGTGTAGGGGCCGAGCAGGCCGCGGTGCGCGTCAAACGTGATCTCGTGCAATTTCCCCGTCCGCCAAGAGAATGGGCCGGCGCATCCACCGCAATGCGCCGGCCCTCTGCCATGGAGGAGGTTAGGCCGCGTGCTTCGGAGTCGCCGCTCCGGTCAGCTTGACGGTGCCCGGCTTGTGAACCACAACCTTCTTCATGTGCACTCATTCCAGGTCAAACGAAAAGGACCGCTCAATATCAACACGAAAGCGGTCAAACAACAAGGGATGACCTGGTAAGGGAAATTTCCTAGGGGTTTAAGGATCAATCACCCAGGATGGCGTCGACGAACACCTCTGGGTCGAAGGGGGCCAAATCATCCGGACCCTCGCCCAACCCGACCAGCTTGACCGGGACACCCAGCTCCCGCTGGACCGAGATGACGATGCCGCCCTTGGCCGTGCCGTCGAGCTTCGTCAGCGCGATGCCCGTGATGTTGACCACCTCGGCGAACACCTGCGCCTGCCGCATCCCGTTCTGGCCCGTGGTGGCGTCGAGGACGAGCAGCACCTCGTCGACCGTGGCCTTCTTCTCGATGACGCGCTTGACCTTGCCCAGCTCGTCCATCAGGCCGGTCTTGGTGTGCAGGCGGCCCGCCGTGTCGACGATGACCACGTCGGCCTGCTCCTCGATGCCCCGGGCGGTCGCGTCGAAGGCCACCGAGGCCGGGTCGCCGCCCTCGGGACCGCGCACCACGTCGGCGCCGACCCGGTCGCCCCACGTCTGGAGCTGGTCGGCGGCGGCGGCGCGGAACGTGTCGGCCGCGCCGAGCACGACCTTCTTGCCGTCGCCGACGAGCGAACGGGCGAGCTTGCCGGTGGTGGTGGTCTTGCCGGTGCCGTTGACGCCCACGACCAGCACCACGGCCGGCCGCTCGCCGTGCTTGGCGGTGTGGAGGGTGCGGTCGAGGTCGGGGTTGACCTGGATGAGAAGCTGCTCACGCAGCAGCGCCCGCACCTCCTGCGGCGACCGGCTGCCGAGCACCTTGACCTTGGTGCGCAGCTCCTCGACCATGACCTGGGTCGGCGCGACGCCGACGTCGGCCGTGATCAGACGCTCCTCGATCTCGTCCCAGACCTCGTCGTCGAGCCGGTCACGCGACAGCAGCTCCAGCAGGCCGCGGCCGAGCGCGCTCTGCGACCTGGCCAGCCGCGAGCGCAGCCGCACCATGCGTCCCTCGGACGGCGGCGGCACCTCCACGGGCGGCGCCACGACGGCGGGCTCGGCGGGCTTGGCCGGAGGCGGCAGCGTGGTGGTGGCGCCTTCGGCCTCGTCGGCCGAGGCGGGGCGCTTCTCCGTCTCCTCCGGGAGCGGCGGCGCCTCCGGAGGCTTGACGGGCGGCGGGGCCGCCTTGCCGCCCGGCCGGAAGAGCAGGAAGAGGCCGCCTGCCGCCACGAGGGCGACAAGCACCACGATCACTATGACGCCGAGGTAACCATCCACAAGATGTCAGTTTTCCAGATCGTCCGGCATGCTCATGCCCAAGGCCACGCCAATCACGCCGTTTCGCGCTCGCGAAGCCGCTGGCTGACGACCTGGGTGACGCCGTCGCCGCGCATCGACACGCCGTAGAGGGCGTCGGCGATCTCCATCGTACGCTTGTTGTGCGTGATGACGATCAGCTGCGAGCTCTGCCGCAGCTCCTCGAACAGCGTCAGCAGCCGCTGGGTGTTGGTGTCGTCGAGCGCGGCCTCGACCTCGTCCATGACGTAGAACGGCGACGGCCTGGCCTTGAAGATGGAGATCAGGAACGCGACCGCCGTCAGCGACCGCTCGCCGCCCGACAGCAGCGACAGCCGCTTGACCTTCTTGCCCGGCGGCCGCGCCTCCACCTCGATGCCGGTGGTCAGCATGTCGTCGGGGTCGGTCAGCACGAGCCGCCCGTCACCGCCCGGGAACACCCGGCCGAAGATCTGCTCGAACTCGCGTGCCACGTCCTCGTACGCCGACGAGAACATCAGCTGCACCCGGTCGTCGACCTCCTTGACCACGGTCAGCAGATCGCGCCGGGTCTTCTTCAGGTCCTCCAGCTGCGAGGTCAGGAACGCGTGGCGCTCCTCCAGCGCCGCGAACTCCTCCAGGGCCAGCGGGTTGACCTTGCCGAGCTGGTTCATCTGGCGCTCGGCGGCGCGGGCCCGCTTCTCCTGCTCCTCGCGCACGTACGGGACGGGCGGGTCGCCCGGCACCGGGGCGTCGGGGCCGTACTCGGTGAGCAGCGTGTCGGCCTCGACGCCGAACTCGTCCATGGCCCGCTGCTCCAGCTGCTCCAGCCGGAGGCGCTGCTCGGTGCGGGCCACCTCGCTGCCGTGGACCCGGTTGACCAGCTTGTCGAGCTCCTGGCTGAGCTCGCGCACGTGCAGGCGTACCTGCTTGAGCTCGGCGTCGACGGCGACGCGGGCGAGGTCGGCCTCGTCGCGCTCGCGGGCGGCGAGCTGGATGGAGGCCGCGAGGCTCGTCAGGACGCGCTTGGCGCCCTCGGCGACCGCCTGGGCCAGGACGGCCTGCTCACGGCGGCGGGCGCGCTGTGCGGCGGCCTGGGCGCGTTCCTGGCGCTCGCGGGCGGCGGCGCGGATGAGGCCGTCGGCGCGGCCCTCGACGCCCTTGACCCGCTCCTCGGCGGTGCGGACCTGGAGGCGGGTCTCGACCTCGCGCTGCCGGGCGCTCTCGCAGACGGCGGCGAGCTCGTCGCGGGCCTCGGTGGTGGGCTCGGTCTCCAGCTCCTGGGAGTATTCGGCCTCGGCCAGCCGGACCTCCAGCTCGGCCAGCTCCTCCAGGCCGTCGGCGCGGGCCTCGCGGGCGGCGGCGACGCTCTGGCCGAGCCGTTCGGCCTCGGCGCGGGCGGCCTCGGCCGCGGCCTCCAGCTGGGCCAGCCGCTTGGCGGCGGCGGCGTCGCGCTGGTCGGCCTCCCGCTGGCGGGCCCTGACCTGGTCGAGCGTGCCCTGCGCGGAGCTGACCCCGGACTGGGCGGCGCTGACCGCGCTCTGGGCCTCCGCGACGTGCGCCTGGGCGGCCTCGAACGCGGCCTGGGCGGCCTGCTCGGCGGCGACCGCCTCGGTCAGCGCGGCGGCGGTCTCCTCGGCCCTGGTCCTGGCGTCGGCCAGGTCGGCGACGGCGTCGTCGAGCGCGGCGCGGACCTGGAGCACGGACGTGCCGCCCTCGGAGCCGCCGCCGGCGACGTGCGCGCCGACGAGGTCGCCCCCGACGGTGACGGCGCGCAGGGCGGGGTCGGCCTCGACCACCCGCCGCGCGGTCTCCAGGTCGTCGACCACGACGACCCCGCCCAGCACGTGGTCGAGGGACGCGCGCAGCCGGTCGGGCACGCTGACCAGCTCGGCCGCCCACCGCCCACCGCCGGGCGCGCCGCCCGGCGAGCCGGGCCCGGCGCCGTCGCGGGAGCCGGCGACCAGGAGGGTCGCCTGGCCCGCCTCCTTGACGCGCAGCAGCTCCAGCGCCTCGACGGCGGTGCCGAGCGACGTGACGGCGATGGCCTCGGCGACCGGCCCGAGCACGGCGGCGACGGCCACCTCGGCCCCGGGCGTCACCTGGAGGGACGCGGCGAGCGGCCCGAGCACGCCGGACAGATCGGCCTCCAGCAGGGCCGCGCCGCCGTCGCCCTTGGCCAGGCCCAGCTCCAGGGCGTCGCACCGGGCCTGGAGCGCGGCGACGGCCCGCTGCGCGTCCTGGTCGGCGGCACGTGCGGTGCCGACGCCCGACTTCGCGGCCTGAAGGGCGGCGCGGGGCGCGTCGAGCGCGGCCTTGGCCTCCTCGACGGCGGCGCGGGCCGCGTCGGCGGCCAGCTTGGCCTCCTCCACCAGCGCCTGCGCGGTGGCGAGCTCCTCGGCCAGCGCGGGGTCGGGGGCGGGCTCGTCGAGCCGCTGCGCCTCCAAATCCTCGCGGGCGCGCCGCTCGCGCTCGGCCGCGTCGGCGACCGCCCGCTCCAGCCGGCCGATCTCCTCCTCGGCGGCCCGTGACCTGCTCCGTACGGAGTCGACCTGGCCGCGGAGTTTGGCCAGGCCCTCGCGGCGGTCGGCGGCGGCCCTGGCGGCCATCGCCAGCCGGCGCTCCTCGGCGGCCAGCTCGGCCTCGGCGGCGGTGCGGCGCTCGACGGCGTCGTCGAGCAGCTCGCGGGCCTGCTCCAGCTCGGCCTGGAGGATCAGCTCCTGCTCGCGCGCCTCGGCGGCCTCGCGCTCCAGCTCTTCGGGCTCGCGGCCACGGCGTTCGATGGAGGCGGCGTCGACGGCGTGGCGGTGGCGTTCGGCGGCGAGCTGGGCCAGGCCGGTGATGCGCTCGCGCAGCGACGACAGCCGGAAGTAGGTCTCCTGGGCGGCGCTCAGCCGGGGCTGCGCCTCGGCCTCGGCGGCCTCCAGCAGGGCCTCGCGCTGCTGGCCCTCGGCCAGCCCGGCCTCGACCTGGGCCCGCCTGGCGAGGATCGCGGCCTCGTCGGCGGCCTCGCGCTCCAGCGTGGCGCGCAGGATGCCGACGTCGTCGGCCAGCAGCCGCAGCCGGGCGTCACGCAGGTCGGCCTGGATGACGGCGGCCTTGCGGGCGATCTCCGCCTGGCGGCCGAGCGGCTTGAGCTGGCGGCGCAGCTCGGTGGCGAGGTCCTGGACGCGGGTGAGGTTGGCCTGCATCGCGTCGAGCTTGCGCAGCGCCTTCTCCTTGCGCTTGCGGTGCTTGAGGACGCCCGCGGCCTCCTCGATGAAGGCGCGGCGGTCCTCGGGACCGGCGTGGAGGACGGCGTCGAGCTGGCCCTGGCCGACGATGACGTGCATCTCCCTGCCGATGCCGGAGTCGGACAGCAGCTCCTGGATGTCGAGCAGGCGGCAGGTGTCGCCGTTGATCGCGTACTCGCTCTGGCCGGACCGGAACATCAGCCGGCTGATCGTGACCTCGGTGTAGTCGATCGGCAGGGCGCCGTCGGTGTTGTCGATGGTCAGCGTCACCTCGGCGCGGCCGAGGGGCGGCCGGGAGGAGGTGCCGGCGAAGATGACGTCCTCCATCTTGCCGCCGCGCAGCGACTTGGCGCTGTGCTCGCCCATGACCCAGGCCAGGGCGTCGACGACGTTGGACTTGCCGGAGCCGTTGGGGCCGACGACGCAGGTGATGCCGGGCTCGAAGCGGAGGGCGGTGGCCGAGGCGAAGGACTTGAATCCGCGCAGCGTGAGGGTCTTCAGGTACAAAGCGCGGACCCCCTACTCCTGGACGGAACTCCGGGAAAGCCTACTGGCCCCGGCTGCCCGTCGCTGGCGGGCGCAGTCAGGAGGTGAGGTGGGTCTTACGCAAAACAACGGTCCCGCGAAAAATAACAAGGGACGCCTCGGTGAGACGTCCCTGATCTTGCGCTCCGATCACTCTCAGGTGAGTGCCGGCTCGCGCTCCTGCATGCGGCTGATTGCCTCATCGCGGGTTTGCGCCGCAAGAGCGTCATTCTGGGCCTGGAGTCGGATGAGTTCTGCCTCCAGGTCACGGATCCGCTGCTGCAATCGCCGCATCTCCGAGACCATTCGAGGGTCAGGACCGCCGACGTGGCCGAGTAGAGCCTTCGCCATGGTAAAGGGTCCTCCACGCTGAGTGACCAGACTGGTTCGCGCACTTCTATTCCGCGGGAGGGGTGCGCGTGGTACCTAACAAGAGTCGCACCGGCCGTGTGGGCGGTCAAGTCGAACGCACCGCTCTGCCCTACCGACAGGCACTCCCGACATATAACTATACCCTATTTGAGCCGTTTAACGAAACGGGTCACCGCTCCACAAATCCGCCCAAGCTACCTCGGGGTTCGCTCCAGCGTTCCACTACTCCATCCACCCTGCCCGGCGTGTCGCAACCTCTGAGCAGGTCGAGGAGCTTGACGCACGACTCGCGCGGCCCCTCGGCGACGACCTCGACCCGGCCGTCGTCGGTGTTCCTGGCCCAGCCGGTCAGGCCCAGCTCCAGCGCTCTGGCCCTGGTCCACCAGCGGAACCCCACCCCTTGCACCCTGCCCCGCACCCAGGCGGTCATACGCGCGTCGTCCATGATTCCTCCCTGCTGACGTCATGCGGCCACGAGCCTCAGCGCGTGCCCGGCCGCCGCCCGCGCGAACGCCCTGATCGCCGCGGTCTCCGCCGCCTTGACCCAGGCCAGGCCGAGCACCGACGGCGGCAGCCCGGTGACCGGCACGAAGCTCACGTCGGGCCGCCTGTGGTGGGCCGCCGTCGGGGTGCAGAACAGCATGCCGCCCCGGCCGAGCGCCACCTGGGTCAGGCCCTCCTGGCTGGTGGCCACCGTACCTGCCTGGGGAATCGGCTGTCCGGAAGGGGTCACGCTGGGTGCCGCCCGCTCGCGCCACCCGCGCGGCGCGGGCCCGTCCAGCCCGATCAGCGGCACGCCGGCCAGCTCCTCCGCGCCGATGCTCACCCGTCCGGCCAGCGGATGGCCGGCGGGCAGCCCGAGGTGGTAGGGGACGCGGTTCAGGGCCTCGCCGGTCGCCAGGTCGGGCTCGTCCACCGGCAGCAGCGTGAACGCGACGTCGACCTGCCCGGCCCGCAGCCTGCCGAACGGGTCGGACAGCGGGATCTCCACCAGCTCGACCGACGAGCCGGGATGACGGCTCTCGAACGCCAGCACGCTGCCCGTGACCACGTCCGTCGGCGTGGCCAGGAACCCCACCCTGAGCACGCCCGTGACCTCCCGCGCCGCGGCCTTGGCCCGGCTCACGGCGCTCGCCAGCCCGGCGTAGGCGGGCCTCAGGTCGGCCAGGAACCGCTCGCCGAGCGGCGTGAGCCGCACCCGCCTGCTGGTGCGCTCGAAGAGCCTGCCGCCGATCCTGGTCTCCAGGGCGCGCATGAGCTGGCTCACCCGCCCCGGCGACAGGTAGAGGCGCTCGGCCGTGCGCGCGAAGTGCAGCTCCTCGCTCAGCACGACGAAGCACTCCAGCTCCCTGAACTCCATCCCCGCCTCCAGCATCGCTTAGCCTGCCTCAACCAAGGCTTCGCCGTTCGTCATTGTTCCCCACGCGCGCCGCCGCGAGGCTGAGCGGCATGACGACGACTGACGCACCCGCCGCCGCTCCGGCGCGCTGGCTCGCCGTGACCTCGGTCGCGGCGGGCACCTTCACCCTCGTGACCAGCGAGATGCTGCCCGTCGGCCTGCTGACCGAGATCGCCGCGTCGCTCGGCGTGTCGGACGGCACGGCCGGGCTGATGATGACGGCCCCCGGGCTGGTGGCCGCCGCCTCGGCGCCCGTGCTGGCGTTCACCACCCGGCGGCTGGACCGTCGGATCATGCTGCTGGCGTTGATGGCGTTGCTGGCGGCGGGCAACCTGATGGGCGCGCTCGCGCCGAACTACCCGGTGATGCTGGCGGCCCGGGTGCTGACCGGGGTGAGCATCGGCGGGTTCTGGGCCATCGCGGCCGGGCTGGGCCCGCGCCTGGTGCCGGAACCGGCGGTCGGCCGGGCCACCTCCGTCATCCTGTCCGGCGTGGCGGTGGCCTCGGTGCTGGGGGTGCCCGCGGCGACGTTCGTGTCATCGTTCGCGGGGTGGCGCACGGCGTTCGCCGCCATGGGCGCCGGCGCGCTCGTCCTGCTCGCGCTGCTGGCCGCCACGCTGCCGCCGCTGCCGGGGACCGACAGCCGCGGCGCGCTGTCCGGCGCGTTCTCGGGGCCGCTCAGGCTCGTCCTCGTGCTGACCGTCCTGATCGTGGCCGGCCACTTCGCCGCCTACACCTACGTGCGGCCGTTCATGGAGCAGGTCACGCACGCCGGCCCGGTGCTGGTCGGCGTCGCGCTCCTGCTGTACGGCGCGGCGGGCGTGGCGGGCAACTTCGCCGCCGGCGCGCGGGCCGCCAGGAACCCGGCGGCGGTCCTGATCACGCTGGTCGCGCTCATGGTCGCGGGCATGGCGGCGCTGCCGCTGATCGGCCTGCCGCTGGCCGTGCTCGTCGTCTGGGGTCTCGGCTACGGCGGCGTGGGCGTCACCCTGCAGCTGTGGATCATGCGGGCGGGCGGCGGCGAGCTGGGCACGGCGCTGTTCGTCGGCGCGTTCAACGTCTCCATCGCGCTCGGCGCGCTCGCCGGCGGCCGGGTGGCCGACGGCGTCTCGGTGACCGCCGTGATGTGGCTGGGCGCGGCGCTGACCGCGCTGGCGGCCGTCCTCATCGCCGTACGGGGCTCACGGGCGCAGCAGCCGGCCGTGACGCCCGCCGGTGAACACGCCTGACTCGACCACCACCCGGCCCTCCAGCAGGACGTGCACGATGCCCGTCGGCCGGGCGGACGGCTCGGCGTACGTCCCGGCGTGGCCCACGCTCTCCGGGTCGAACACGCACACGTCCGCGTACGCCCCCGGCACCAGGCAGCCCCGCCCGCGCAGCCCGAACTGGGCGGCGTTGGCCGAGGTCATCTTGCGCACCGCCTCCGCCCAGCCGACCACCCCGCGCTCGCGCACGTACACCCCGAGGAACCGGGGGAAGCACCCCCACGTGCGGGGATGCTCCAGCCCGGCCGGGGCGCCGTTGTCGGAGCCGATGCCGATCAGCGGGTCGGCCATGATCTCGGTCACGTCGGCCTCGGCCATCATCTCGACGACCATCTCGGCGGCCGGATCGGCCGACACCAGGTCGCACAGCGTCTCCCAGGCGTCGCCGGAGGCGGCCACGTCCGCGAGCGTGCGGCCGGCGTACCCCGGCTCGGCGTGCGAGGTGATCAGCACGCCCTCGGGGACGGCGTCGCGCCAGAGCCCGGAGCCCGAGCCGCCCGCCTCGGCGCGGGCCCGCAGCCGGGCCCGCTCGCCGGGCGAGGCGAGCGTGTCGCGCACGCCGCCGCCGGCCAGCGCGGCCGGCGGCAGCAGCGCCGCCAGGACGGTGGAGCCCGCCGTGTAGGGGTACTGGTCGCCGCGCACGTCCACGCCCGCCAGGCGGGCCTCACGCAGCTTGCCGAGCAGCATCCCGGCCCCGCCGTGGTTGGCGCGGCCGGCGACCTTGCAGTGCGACACCTGAAGGCTCACCCGCGCCCGCCGGGCGATCTCGACGGCCTCGTCCAGCGCCTGCCCCAGCGCCGACCCCTCGTCGCGCAGGTGAGTCGTATACGGGACGCCGTAGCGGTGCGCGACCTTGGCCAGCGCCACCAGCTCGTCGGTGTCGCCGTAGCTGCCCGGCGGGTAGATGAGGCCGCTCGACAGCCCGCACGCGCCCGCCTCGAACGCCTCGGCGGCCAGCTCGCACATCCGCTCCAGGTCGCCGGGCCGCAGCTCCGGCTCGAACCCGGCCACCGCGCCGCGCAGCGTCGAGTGTCCGACCAGCGTGGCCACGTGGTTGGTCGGCCCGGCGTCCGCCACGGCCGCCAGGTAGCCGGCGAACGTCCAGTCGGGCACCCCGTCCCCGGTCAGCTCCTCCAGCCGGGAGGCGTCGGGCGCGTAGGAGAAGCCGCAGTTGCCGTTGATCTCCGTCGTCACGCCCTGGAGCAGCTTGAACGGCTGCGCCCGCGGCATGAGCGGCACCAGGTCGGAGTGCGCGTGCGGATCGACGAACCCGGGCGCGACCGCCAGCCCCGTCACGTCCAGCACCCTGCGGGCGGCGCCCAGGTCACGGCCGACGGCCACCACCCTGCCGCCCTCGACGGCGACGTCCGCCGTCACGGCCGCGGAGCCCAGCCCGTCGTACACCGAACCACCGCGCAACAGCAGATCCACCATGAGACCCACCCAACACCGTCAAGGCCGCCTCGCGCTTGGTGTCAGCGGCCCAACACCGGGCCCGAGGTTGGTCCGCTGCGACGATGATCGAGGCGACGCCACCGGATCAGCGCGGCCGCCGCTGGCACTTCGGGCAGGAGTAGGACGACCGGTTCATGAACGGCTCACGCCTGATCGGGGCGCCGCAGCGCGAGCAGGGCTGGTCCTGCCTGCCGTACACCTCCAGCGAGCGGTCGAAGTAGCCGCTCTCGCCGTTGACGTTCACGTACAGGCTGTCGAAGGACGTGCCGCCCTGCTGGAGCGCGGCTCCCATCACCTCGCGCACCGCGGCCACCAGCTCGGCGACCTTGGGCCGGGTGAGCGTCTGCGCGGGCCGCGCCCAGTGCAGCCGGGCCAGCCACAGCGCCTCGTCGGCGTAGATGTTGCCGACGCCGCTGATCAGCGACTGGTCGAGCAGCGCCCGCTTGATCTCCGTCTTCTTCGCGCGCAACGCCGCGGTGAAGGCGGCCTCGTCGAACGACTCCTCGAACGGGTCGGGCGCGATGTGCGCGATCGGCTCGGGCACCCCGCCCACCAGCGTGGTGAGCATCACGTGCCCGAACGTCCGCTGGTCGACGAAGCGCAGGTCGGAGCCGCCGTCGGCGAACCTGAGCCGCACCCGCAGATGCTTCTCCGGCGGCGCGTCCGGATCGACCACCAGCAACTGGCCGCTCATGCCCAGATGCGCCAGCAGCGCCTCCTCCGGCCCCGACAGCGGCAGCCACAGGTACTTGCCGCGCCGCTCGGCCGACTTGACCAGCCGCCCGCGCAGCCGCGCCGCGAACTCGTCGGCGCCCGGCAGATGACGCCGGATCGCGCGCGGGTGCAGCACCTCGGCGGAGGCGATCTCACGGCCGGTCACCCACTCCGCCAGACCGCGGCGGACGACCTCGACCTCGGGAAGCTCGGGCAACCTAGCCCGCCGGCTGGCTCTCGCGCTGCTCGCGGCGGGCCCGGATCCGGGTCCACGCCGCCTCGGCCGCCTGCTGCTCGGCCTCCTTCTTGCTGCGCCCGCTGCCCTCGCCGTAGGGCTCGCCGCCCACCCTCACCACGGCGGTGAACGACTTGGCGTGGTCGGGGCCGCTCTCCTCGACGTGGTATTCGGGCACGCCCAGCGCCTCGGAGGCGGTCAGCTCCTGCAGCGAGGTCTTCCAGTCGAGCCCGGCGCCCAGCGACGCCGACCGCACGATCAGCGGGTCGAACAGCACGTGCACGACCCGGAACGCCTCGTCCAGCCCCTTGTCGACGTAGACGGCGCCGATCAGCGCCTCCAGCGTGTCGGCCAGGATCGAGGACTTGTCACGGCCCCCGGTGCCCTCCTCGCCCCGGCCCAGCCGCAGGAACCGGCCCAGGCCCAGGCCGCGCGCCACGTCGGCGAGCGCGCGCATGTTGACCACCGCCGCCCGCAGCTTGGCCAGCTGGCCCTCGGGCAGATCGGGGTGGTTGCGGTAGAGCGTGTCGGTGACCACCAGGCCCAGCACCGAGTCGCCGAGGAACTCCAGGCGCTCGTTGGTGGGCAGGCCGCCGTTCTCGTACGCGTAGGAGCGGTGCGTCAGCGCCCGCTCCAGGATGTCGGAGTCCAGGGCGACCGCCAGGACCCGCTCCAGCTCTTCTCTGGCGACCTCCACGGCCACCGGCTTAGGACCTGCGCCCACGTGCTTTCCTCCTCGGAACATCTTCACCAGGCGCGACGGCTGCGGAAGATGCCCGAAAACGTGGTGGGCGTCGGGGGGAACAGGCCCCGGCGTCCACCACGACCGCGGGCGAAACCGTAACCGCACGCATCTGAGACGGTAACGCCGACCGGGGCACAATGGCACCCGGTCGGCATCACGTCAACTCAGCGAGATCAGGCAGACGGCTCGATGACCTGACGGCGGTTGTAGGTGCCGCAGGTGGGGCACGCGATGTGCGGCTGCTTCGGCGAACGGCACTGCGGGCAGCTCACCAGGGCGACAGCAGTCGTCTTCCACTGGGAGCGACGGGCGCGGGTGTTGCTCCGCGACATCTTTCGCTTCGGGACGGCCACGTCACTTCTCCTGATCGTTATCGTTCTCGGTAACCAGACCTTGCAACGACGCCCAGCGGGCGTCGATCTTCTCGTGCCGGTGATCGTCGCCGGCCTCGGCCAGCTTGATCCCGCACTCCGTGCAGAGCCCCGGGCAGTCCTCGCGGCAGACGGGGCTCAACGGCAGTGCGAGCACCACCGCGTCACGGAACGTCGGCTCGAGGTCGAGCAGCTCTCCGTCGAGCAGCGAGTCGTCCTCCGAGGCGTCCTCGTCGGAGTAGAAGAACAGCTCCTGCAGGTCGACCTCGATCTCCGAGGTCAACGGGTCAAGGCACCGCGCGCACTCCCCGGCGAGCGGGGCCTGCGCCGTGCCCGAGACGAGCACGCCTTCCATCACTGCTTCGAGCCGGAGGTCCAGCTCGACTTCGGCGTCCTTGGGAACGCCGATCATGTCGACGCCGAGATCCGCCGGAGCCGGAAGGGTCAGGGTGATCTCTCGCATCGTGCCCGGCCGCTTTCCCAGGTCGTGAGTGGAGATCACCCAAGGGGAGCGGGGGTTGAGGTGCTGAGTCATCCTGCTCTCGCTAGGCATGGCGATAACGCCGTCGTACAAGGCCGAAATGAAAGGATACCAGGTCGCCGTCAGCCTCTGAGCCGCTCGACGAGCAGCTTGTGCACCAGGTCCGGCACCAGGCCGGACACGTCTCCGCCATAACGGGCGATCTCCTTCACCCGGCTCGACGACAGGAACGAGTATTCGGGGTTCGTCGGCATGAACAGCGTCTCCACGCCCGACAGCCGGTAGTTGAGCTGGGCCATCTGCAACTCGTAGTCGAAGTCGCTGACCACCCGGATGCCCTTGACGATCGCCGGGATGTCGTTCTGCTTGCAGAAGTCGACGAGCAGGCCGTGGAACTTCCTGACCTTGACGTTCGCGTACTCCTTGGTCACGGTCTGCAGGATGTCGATCCGCTCGTCGACCGTGAACAGGCTGCTCTTCTCGACATTGATCAGTACGGCCACCGTCACCTCGTCGTACAGCCGGGCGGCCCGGCCGATGATGTCGAGATGACCGTTGGTGATGGGGTCGAACGACCCCGGGCAGACAACGCGGCGCAACACGCCTCCCAGGTCTACGGGTGGTCTACGGTTTCCCCGGCGGCGCGACCGTACCAAACGGACGCTTCACCATATCGACGGACCCTCTCCTCAACGTACCCGTCAGGCCACATCAGGGCCTTCCCCCTGCTTTCCCTCTCGAAAGCCACCAAAGCCCCCGAGACCAGCCACCCGTTGTCCCGCAACGCCACCAGCACCCGCCCCACCTCGTCATCCGACACCGCGTACGGCGGATCCGCGAACACGATGTCGAACGGCTCCTCCCCCGCCCTGGCCAGCACCCGCTCCACCCGATCGGCCACCACCCGCGCCCCGGCCAGACCCAGCGACGCCACGTTCGACCTGATGACCCGCACCGCCTTCGGGTCCGACTCCACCAGCACCGCCTCCGCCGCCCCCCGCGACAGCGCCTCCAGCCCCACCGCCCCCGACCCGGCGTACAGATCCATCACCCGCGCCCCGTCGAGCCCGTACAGCGAGTCGAGCGTCAAGAAGACGCCTTCCCTGGCCCTGTCACTGGTCGGCCTCGTCCCGCGCCCCGGCGGCGTCTCCAACCGGCGCCCACCCGCGCTCCCCGCGATGATCCGAGTCATGCGCCCCATTGTTCCGCATGTCCGCCCAGGTCAAGAGTGGACAAGTGTCTGCCTCGACTGCGCAAGGGTGATTCACATCGGGGGGCCCAGTGAGCAAGATGAGTCCTGCGGCCTTCGAGGTGACCCACATGAAGGCCGACCGGCGTGATCGTGAGCCCTTCCGCACGCCGGTTCCCTCGGCACCTGACCCGAGGGTGGGCCCAGCCGGGGACGGCATTCGGGGGGAGGCCGTCCCCGCGGCTGGGCCCTGGGGCACCCCCCTCCCCACACACCTGACGGCGCCGTCCGCCTGTGCCTCAACCCTTGGCCCTTCCACGGCCCCAGCCCCCGGCCCTTTGCGCCGTACGCGCCGGCTCTCCGGCTGCCCCGCCTCCCCGGCCCCTTCCGCGCCGTACGCCTTGCGCCGACCTCCGCCGTACGCCCCCTCGCCGCACCGGCGCCGGGAGGGTGACCACCGCACGGGGCCGTCCCCCCACCCCTCCCAATGCGCACGCCCCCGCCCGGCAGGCCATCCGCGCCGTACACGTTGCGCCGACCTTCGCCGTACGCCCCCTCGCCGCATCGGCGCTGGGTGGGTGACCTCCGCAGGGGGCCGTTCCCCCGCCCCCTCCCGACGCGCACGCCCCTTCCAGGCAGACCCCAGCCCCCGTCCGCGCCGTACCCCCCTCGGTGGGGTTAGGTCTTCTCCAGGTATTCGGCGCGTTCGTCGGCCAGGAGGCGGTCGATCTCGGCGCGGAGGCCGGGGTGGGTGGTGAGGGCGGGGTCGGCGGCGAGGAGGGCGGCGGCCTCGTCGCGGGCCGTGGCGATGACGTCCTCGTCGCGCAGCAGTTGCAGCATCTTGAGCGACGACCGTTTGCCCGACTGGGCGGCGCCGAGGACGTCACCCTCGCGGCGCTGTTCCAGGTCGACGCGCGAGAGCTCGAACCCGTCGAGGGTCGCGGCGACGGCGTCGAGGCGGGCGCGGGCGGGGGTGTTCTCCGGGAAGTCGGACACCAGCAGGCACAGCCCGGGCAGCCCGCCCCGCCCGACGCGCCCGCGGAGCTGGTGGAGCTGGGAGACGCCGAACCGGTCGGCGTCCATGATGATCATCACCGACGAGTTGGGCACGTCGACGCCGACCTCGATCACCGTGGTCGCCACCAGGATGTCGATCTCGCCCCGGCTGAACGACCGCATGATGGCGTCCTTCTCCTCGGGCGGCAGCTTGCCGTGGAGGACGGCCACGCGCAGGTCGTGGAAGGGCCCTTCGGACAGCATCTCGGCCACCTCCAGGACGGCCAGCGGCGGCCGGCGCTCCTCGTCGGCGGAGGCGGAGCCGGAGTTGGAGTCGGAGGGGGCCAGGTCGCCCTCGTCGCCTTCCAGGTCGCCGATGCGGGGGCAGACGATGTACGCCTGCCGGCCGAGGGCGACCTCTTCGCGGACCCGGGCCCAGGTGCGTTCGAGGTAGTGGGGCTTCTCGGCGGCGGGGACGACGTGGGTGGTGATGGGCGCCCGCCCGGAGGGGAGCTGGGAGAGCGTGGAGACTTCCAGGTCGCCGAAGACGGTCATGGCGACCGTGCGCGGGATGGGGGTGGCGGTCATGACGAGGACGTGGGGCCGGGCGTCGCCGGCCTTCTCGCGGAGCGCGTCGCGCTGCTCGACGCCGAAGCGGTGCTGTTCGTCGACGACCACGAGGCCGAGGTCGGCGAACTGGACGTGCTCCTGGAGCAGGGCGTGGGTGCCGACGACGATCCCGGCGGTGCCGGAGGCGGCGTCGAGCAGGGCCGCGCGCCGGGCGGCGGCTCCCATCGAGCCGGTGAGCAGGGTGACGGCGGTGCCGCCGAACATGCCGCCCTGCGCCAGGTCGCCCAGCATGCCGCTGATCGAGCGGTGGTGCTGCTGGGCGAGCACCTCGGTCGGGGCGAGCAGCACGGCCTGGCCGCCCGCGTCGACGACCTGGAGCATGGCGCGCAGCGCGACGACGGTCTTGCCGGCGCCGACCTCGCCCTGGAGCAGCCGGTGCATGGGGTGCTCCAGCGCCAGGTCGGCGGCGATTTCCTCGCCGACGGCCGCCTGCCCCTCGGTGAGCGAGAACGGCAGCCGCGCGTCGAAGTCGGCCAGCAGGCCGCCGTCGCGGCGCGGGCGTGGCTTGGCCGGCCACGCGGTGGCCGCCTGCCTGCGCTGCAGCAGCACGGCCTGGAGCAGGAACGCCTCGTCGAACTTCAGCCGTTTGCGGGCCCGCTGCACGTCACCGAAGTCCTTCGGCCGGTGGATCGCCGTCAGCGCGTCGTCGAGCCCCGGCAGCGCGTGGCGGGCGCGCAGGTCGGCGGGCAGCGGGTCGTCGAGCGGGCCGAGCGTGTCCAGCATCATGCCGATGGCCCGCCGGATCGCCCACGGGGTGAGGTCCTTGCCCGCCGGGTAGATGGGCACCGGCGCCGCCGCGAAGTCCTCGGCGCTCGCCTCGCCCTCCTCGAACAGCTCGAACTCGGGGTGGGCGAGCTGCCAGCGCGGCTTGCCCCGCGCCCCGAACAGCCCCACCTTGCCGGCGAACATGCCGCGCCTGCCCGGTTTGAGCCGCGACTCGGCCACGTGGGAGCCCTTGCCGAAGAACGACAGGTAGATCTTGCTGCCGCTGCCGTCGACGACCTCGACCTCCAGCCAGGTGCCGCCGCGGTTGCGCATCGGCTTGCGCATCAGCCGGGTGACCTCGCCCACCACGGTCACGTGCTCGTCGACCTCCAGGGCGTCGAGCGAGGTCAGCTCGCCGCGCTCGGCATAGCGCCGGGGGTAGTGGCGCAGCAGGTCGCCGACCGTCTCCAGGCCGAGCACGGTGTGCAGCAGCTTGGCGGTCTTCGGGTCGAGCGCCTTCGTCAGAGGCTCGTCGAAACGGCTCACGCCACCTAGTTCTACCGCTTGCGGCCGACAGGAATCACTCGACGCCGATGAGCAGCGGGTAGCCGTCCTGCTCCCCCTGGTAGACGACGAGGTCGACGTCGGGCCGTACGCGCGAGAGATGCCCGGCCACGTGGTCGGCGAGCAGGGCCGGGGCGCGGGCGCCCGTGACGAGGGTCACCAGCTCGCCGCCGCCCGCCACCATCCGGTCCACGACGAGCGTGGCGACGCCGTCGAGCGTGTCGCCGATCACGGCCACGTCGCCGTCGATCAGCCCGAGCACGTCGCCGGGGCGGCACAGGCCGGCGCTGGTGACGGCCTCCTGGTCGGCCAGCGCGAGGTGGCCGTGGCGGGTGTGGCCGGCGGCGTCGGTCATGGCGACCACGTCGTCGTCGAAGCGCCGCAGCGGGTCGTGCACGGCGAGCGCGGCCAGGCCCTGCACGGTCGCCCTGGTCGGCAGCACGCTCACCGCGACGCCGTCCTCGCGGGCGATCTCGGCGGCGGCGGAGGCGACGGCTCCGGCGGCCTCGTCGTTCGGGAGCACGACGACCTCGTCCCCGGCCTGCCGGATGGCGGCGAGCATGGCGGGCAGGGCCGGCCTGCCGCCGGGCTCGCGCCGGACGACGACCGCGCCGCACTCCTCGAACAGCGCCGCGATCCCGTCGCCCGCGGCGACGGCCACCACGCCCCGGCCGGGTCCGGCGCGGTGGGTGCGCTCGGCCAGGTAGGTGATCCTGATGCGGTGGGGGCGGCCGGCCCGCAGCCCGGCCTCGACGGCCGGGCCCGCCTCGCCGACATGCACGTGGACGTTCCACAGTCCCTCGCCGCCGACCACGACGAGCGACTCGCCCATGGCGTCGAGCTCCGTACGCAGCCGGGCGACGGCCGCGTCGTCGGCGTCGAGCAGGTACATGACCTCGTAGCCCGCGCCCACCTCGGTCATCGGCGACACCCGGGCGGTCGGTCCGGGCACCTCGTAGCGCTCCCGGTGGACGCCGGTGATCACCGCGGCGAGCGTCTCCAGCACGATCGCCAGCCCGGCGCCGCCCGCGTCGACGACGCCGCTGCGGGCCAGCACGTCGAGCTGGTCGGGGGTACGGCGCAGCGCCGCGCGGGCGGCCTCGGCGGCGCGGCGCGCGACCTCGCCGGGCCCGCTCCGCAGGTCCTGTACGGCCTGCGCGGCGGCGGCCAGCACGCTCAGCACCGTGCCGTCGACGGGCCTGGCGACGCTCTGCCTGGCGAGCGCGGCTGCCCTGGCCAGCCCGGCACGCAGGTCGGAGCCGTCCTTCAGCACCTCGGCCAGCCCGCGCAGCGCCTGGCTGACGATGACCCCGGAATTGCCGCGCGCCCCGACCAGCGCCCCGTAGGAGAGCGTCTGCCACACGACCTCGGCGCCCACGTCGTCGGGCAGCGACTCGACCGCCTCGGCCGCCGACAGCATCGTCAGGTGCAGGTTCGTGCCGGTGTCGCCGTCGGCCACCGGGAACACGTTGAGCGCGTCGAGCTCGCCCCTGGCCCTGCCGAGCGCGTCGGCGGCCAGCCGGGCCCAGCGTCGCACCGCGGGCGGGTCGAGATCCTCCATGTGCGCGCTCCGGCCTCCCCGCGTGCGCTACCGTTAATCGAGGAGAATATCGCCGTGTCCGGCGTCGTCCAGTGGTGATCGAGTTCGCCGTGGTGGTGCGGATCGGATATTCTCGTCTGGCTGGCCGGTTGTCCCGGCATGCCCTCCGCCCGACGAACATCAGCGGACCGGGCTACATCGACTGTTTTAAGGAGCGATACCGTGGCTTCCGTCTGCGATGTCTGCCGCAAGGGGCCGACCTTCGGCAACAACGTGTCCCACTCTCACCGCCGCACCCGCCGTCGTTGGAACCCCAACATCCAGACGGTTCGCGCGGTCGTCGGCGGCACGCCGAAGAAGATGAACGTGTGCACCTCGTGCATCAAGGCGGGCAAGGTCACCCGCTAACCCACGCTCTGTCGAAGGCCCGCCGCTCACCTGAGCGGCGGGCCTTCGTCGTGCCCGCCGAGCGGCAAAGGCCCGCAGGACGCCGCAGGCCCGCCGTACGGGCTAGGGTCACCGCTGGGTGCGCTGCTGCCAGGCGTGGTCGACCGGGCCGATGCCCGCGCCCAGGGGGAAGCCGTGGGCGATGGCGCCCGTCACGTACGCCTTGGCCTTGGCGACGGCGCCCGGCACGTCCTCGCCCAGGGCCAGGTGGGAGGCGATGGCGGAGGCGAGCGTGCAGCCGGTGCCGTGGGTGTGGCGGTTGTCGTGGCGTTCGGCGGTGAAGCGGTGCTCGGCGGCGCCGTCGGTGAGGAGGTCGACGGGCCTGCCGGGCAGGTGGCCGCCCTTGACCAGCACCCAGGTGGGCCCGAGTTCCAGGATGGCGTCGGCGGCCCGGCGCAGGTCGTCCTCGTCCTCGACCTTGACGCTGGTGAGCTGTTCCACCTCCCACAGGTTGGGGGTGACGACGGTGGCGACGGGCAGCAGGCGCGTCCTGAGCGTCTCGACGGCCTCGGGCGCGAGCAGCGAGTCGCCGTGCTTGGACACGCCGACCGGGTCGACGACGAGCGGCGCGGGGTAGCCGGCCAGCTTCTCCGCGACCAGCTCGACCAGGGCGGGCGAGGCCAGCATGCCGGTCTTGACGGCCTGGGCGCCGATGTCGCCGAGCACCGAGTCGAGCTGCGCCCGCACCGCCTCGGGCGGCAGCTCCCAGTAGCCCTGGACGCCGATGGAGTTCTGCGCGGTGACCGCGGCGATCACGCTCATGCCGTGCACGCCCTGGGCCAGCATGGTCTTCAGATCGGCCTGAATGCCCGCACCGCCGCCGGAGTCGGATCCGGCGACGGTCAGCACGCGTGGGGGAGTCGAAACCGTCATATCCCCCATCCAACCACTTAGCTGACGGAACACTCCCCGCCGACCATGCCGCAGCTACGCGGCTGGCCCGCCTTGCCCAGGGCCTTGACGGTGATCTCGCTGGAGTCGCCGGACGCGATCGTCGCCGGCAGGTCCACGATCAGCAGGTTCCCGTCCTGCGTCCAGGTGGCGCCGTCGACGTCCGTGACGCGGCCCCGTACGGGCAGCGACAGCGTGAGGGCGGTCAGCGGGCCGGCGGAGGAGTTGCGGACGTTCACGGCGGCGGTGTAGCCGGTGAGGCCCTGCTTGACCACGTCGAAGTCGACCCGCACGGAGGAGCCGCCGGCCGCGAGCTGGGTGGTGGCCGTCGGGGCCGGCTGGGTGGTGCTGTCCTGCCTGGGCCGGCCGTCGGCGTCACCCAGCGGGGACGTCTCCTCGCTGGGCGTCTCGGTCGGGATCTCCTCGATGATCTCGTCGACCGGCTCCTCCACAGGCTCCTGGGCCTGCTTGGACTTGGTCTTGGTCGGCTTGGGGGTCGGCGACGGGGTGCGGCGCGGCTGGACCGGGGCGTCGGTGGCCTTCGGCGCCGGCGGGTCGGCCGCCTCGCTCTCCTTCTCCGCCGGCTCGTCCTCCACCGGTTCCTCAGCGGGGTCCGCCACGGGCTCGGGGTCCTCGGCCGGAGGCTCGGACACGGCCGGGCCGGGCTGGTTGCTCGCCTGGACGGCGGCGCAGGCGCCGCCGGGGCAGTCGGCCGCGCCGCCGGAGCTCATCATCTTGACGCCCGCCACGGTGCCGCCGAGCACGATGGCGACGGCCGCCACGGAGAGCAGCGCCAGCTTGCCCCTGCCGCCGGACGGGGCGTCGTACGGGTCCTTGGGCGGCTTGCGGCGGCCACGGCGCGAGCTGGGCTCCGGCTCGGCGGGCTGCTCGCCGTCCGACGACCAGCCGGAGCCGAGGAAGCCGCTCTCGGCCTCGGCCCACGCGGGGGTGGGCGCGGCCATCGTCGGCTCGCCTGCCACCTTGACGTCGCCCGGCTCGGGCGGGCCTGCGGTGACGGGCGGGTCGAACCTCGCCGTGCGGTCGTCCGGGAAGGGGTTGAACGCGCCGGTCCGCTCCGCCGGGCCCTCGTCGAACGCCTCCCCGCCGGCGAACCCGCCGGGCCGGGCGTACGGGTTCGGGTGATCGCCGCCCACGGGCTCGAACGACCCCGTCTGCGGCCCCTGGTCGAACGGATTGGGGACCGGGACCTGCGGGTTCAGCGGGGGGTCCGGCTCGAACGGGTTCGGCTGCTTGGCCTGGCCGAAGGGGTCCGACGGCGGGCCGAAGACGGCCGTGCTGTCGTGCGGGGCCGGGTCGAAGACGCTGGGCCGGGACGGCGGCTGGGCGGCGGCCTCGGGGACGTCGTCCCAGGAGGCCGGGCGGGTGAAGGCGCCCGTGACCTCGAAGGGCTGGTCAGCCGGCGGGACCGGCCGTCCGGGCTCCGGCCGGGGCGACGCGGCGAAGGCGCCGGTGACCTCGAACGGGTCGGACTGCGGCACGGCTGAGGACGGGGCGTCGTCCCGCTGGGGCATGGGCGACCACTGGCCCGTCACCTCGACCTGGTCGGGCAGTGACGGCCAGCCTGGCTCGGACGGCTTGCCCTCCGAGCCCCAGAAGGACTCGGGCTGCTCGTCGTGCGAACCCCAGAAGGCGCTGGTTTCCCCCCGTTCGTCCCCATCTTCGGATCCACCGGTGCCGTGGCGGCCCATGACAGCCCTCTCTGCCGGTTACAGTTGGCCGCCAATCTTCATAACACCTTTACTACGCCTTTGTCCCAACATTCCCCGCAGTCACGCCGGAAATCCGGAAAATACTACGCAAATCGGGCTAGTTGGTCACCTAAAGTGATCCCATCCGCCGGGCCCGGTCTCACGCCCCGTGACCCCGACGCCCTCCCCCTCGACCACGCGCCCCACGACTTGCCAGGAGGCGGGAAGCCGCACGTCAGGAGGGAACGTGGCGGCCAGGGCGTGGTCCTCGCCGCCGGTGAGCACCCAGTCGAGCGGATCGGCGCCCAGCTCCTTGGCCGCCGCGGCCACCGGCTCCGCCACCGGGAGCGCCCCCGGGTCCAGCTCGACGCGCACCCCGCTGGCCGCGGCCACGTGGCCCAGGTCCTGCAGCAGCCCGTCGCTCACGTCCAGCATGGCGCTCGCGCCCAGCCGAGCCGCCTCCGGCCCGCACGCGTAGGGCGGGCTGGGCCGCCGGTGGCCGGCCACCACGTCACCCCAGCGCGGCTCCCGTTCGGCCTGCTCGCCGCCGGTGGCGCGGCCCGCCTCCAGCAGGGCCAGCCCGGCCGCCGAATAGCCCAGGCGGCCCGCCACGGCCACCACGTGCCCAGGCCGGGCGGCGGCACGGGTCACCGGCGCGCGACCCTGGAGGTCGCCCAGCGCCGTCACCCCGATGACGACCAGGTCGCAGCGGGTGACGTCGCCCCCGGCCACACTGGCCCCTACCAGGGCGCACTCCTCGCGGAAGCCGTCGGTGAGGCCGTCGAGCCAGGTGAGGGGCAGGTCGGCGGGCATCCCGAGCCCGACCACGATGGAGGTGGGCACCGCGCCCATGGCGGCCACGTCGGCCAGGTTCTGGGCCGCGGCCTTGCGGCCGACGTCGTAGCCGCTGGACCAATGGCGGCGGAAGTGCCTACCCTCGATCAGGAGATCTGTAGATACCACGACGCGCCCGTCCGGCGCGCTGACCATCGCGGCGTCGTCGCCCGGCCCCAGCAGCACCGCGGCGCCCTGAGGCAGGCGCGCGGCGATGCGGGCCACAACTCCGAACTCGCCGAGTTCACCGACTGTGATGACGCACCTCCTGACGCTCACAGGGTACGGTGGCCCTTCGGCGTGATCCAATCGCCTGGGAGGACGTAATGGTGCAGGCCTACATCCTTATTCAGACCGAGGTCGGCAAGGCGGCGGCGGTGGCCCACGAGATCTCCGGCATCACCGGGGTGACTCAGGCGGAAGACGTGACGGGCCCCTACGACGTGATCGTGCGCGCCGAGGCTCGCAACGTCGACGAGCTGGGCAAGCTCGTCGTGGCCCAGATTCAGGCCGTGGAGGGCATCACGCGTACCCTTACGTGTCCGATCGTCCATATCTGAGGTAGATCTTTCCATGCGTACGGCCCCCGTCCTGCTTGTCCTGCTCGCACTGGCCGGATGCGGTGGCGCCGTCCAGGTCGAACCGCCCAAGCCCGAGGGTGAGGCGGTGGCGGCCTGCGACCGGCTGGCCGGCCTGCTGCCCGCCAAGATCGGGGCCGACGGGCGCACGGAGTCCACGCCCGCCTCCCCGTACGTCGCGGTGTGGGGGCCGGGCACGGTCGCGTTGCGCTGCGGCGTGCCCAGGCCGGCCAGGATGGCGCCCACCGACCAGCTCCAGGAGATCAACGGGGTGGGCTGGTTCGCCGATCCCGAACGGCCCACCCTGTTCACCGCCGTCGCCGCCCCGCTCTACGTGGAGGTCACGGTCGGCGGCTCGCACGTGGCCCCCGAGGTGCTCGCCGAGCTGTCGGGCCCGATCGGCCAGGTGTCAGCGCAGCCCCGGTGACCGGTTGAGCGCGAGCTGCACGAGCCGGTCGACCAGCGCCGGGTAGGGCAGCCCGGAGGCGGCCCAGAGCTGCGGCGCCACCGACAGCGCGGTGAAGCCCGGCATGGTGTTGATCTCGTTGAGCACCAGCCGCCCGTCGGGCGTGTAGAAGAAGTCGACCCGCGCCAGCCCCTCGCACTCCAGCGCCTCGAACGCGCGCACCGCCATCGCGCGCAGCTCCTCGGCCGCCTCGGCCGGGATGTCGGCGGGCACGGTGAGCGACATCTGGTCGGGGTAGTACTTGGCCTCGAAGTCGAAGAACTCCTGGCCGCCCTCGACCCTGACCTCGCCGGGCGCCGACGCTGCGGGCGGGTCGTCGCCGAGCGACTCCAGCACCGCGCACTCGACCTCGCGCCCGGTCATGGCCTCCTCGATGAGGACCTTGGGGTCGTGCTGCCTGGCGAACTCCACGGCCCGCTCCAGCTCGGCCCGGTCGTGGGCTTTGGAGATGCCCTGCGAGGACCCGGCCCTGGCCGGCTTGACGAACACCGGCCAGCCGAGCTGCTCCTCGGCCTCCTTCACCACCCGGTCGCGGTCGAGCCGCCAGTCACGGTCGCGGACCACCACGTAGCGGCCGATCGGCAGCCCGGCGGCGGCCAGGACCGTCTTCATGTAGCCCTTGTCCATGCCGACCGCGCTGGCCAGCACGCCGGAGCCGACGTAGCGGACCCCGGCCATCTCCAGCAGCCCCTGGATGGTGCCGTCCTCGGCGAACGGCCCGTGCATGACCGGAAACACCACGTCGACCGAGCCCAGCTCGACCGGGATGCTGCCCGGGTCGTAGGCCACGAGGGAGCTGCCGCCCGAAGGCAGGGCGAGCGCCGCGCCGGTGGTCTCGACGGCGGGCAGCTCGCCTTCCTCGATCTGGAAGCGCTGATCGGCCGAGGCCAGCACCCACCTGCCGTCCTGGGCGATCCCGATGGGGATCACCTCGTACTTGCTCCTGTCGATCGCCTCCAGCACGCTGCCCGCCCCCATCAGGGACACGGCATGCTCGGAATTGCGACCTCCGAAAACGACGGCGACGCGTGGCTTGCTCATGAGGTCCGAATCTACCGGCGCGCTCCGCCCACAGCGAGTCAAGCACGCGTGTTTCGGGACATCAGACGCCGTAACGCTCGGGTTTGGGTGAGCGCGACATGAGCAGCATCCCCGCCTCCGCAGGCGACATGCCGTCGTGGACGACGCCGACGACGACTTCGGTGATCGGCATTTCCACGTCGTGTTTCCTGGCCAGCTCCAGCACCGACTCGCAGGACTTGACGCCCTCGGCGGTCTGCCGGGTGGCGGCGACGACCTCCTCCAGCGTCATGCCGCGCCCCAGGTTCTCGCCGAAGGTGCGGTTGCGTGACAGCGGCGAGGTGCAGGTGGCGACCAGGTCGCCCATGCCGGCCAGCCCGGCGAACGTGTGCGGGTCGGCGCCGAGCGCGGCGCCCAGGCGGGAGATCTCGGCCAGGCCCCGGGTCATCAGCAGCGCGCCCACGTTGTCGCCCATGCCCATGCCGGCGGCCACGCCGACGGCCAGCGCGATCACGTTCTTGACGGCGCCGCCGAGCTCCACGCCCACCACGTCGGTGTTGGTGTAGGGGCGGAACCACGGCGGCAGGTGGCACGCCTTCTGCAGCCGGTCGGCGACGCCCTCGTCGGCGCAGGCGACCACGGCGGCGGCGGGCTGGCGCTGGGCGATCTCCTTGGCCAGGTTGGGCCCGGAGACGACCGCCACCCGCTCCGGCGGCACCCCGGCGACCTCGCGGATCACCTCGCTCATCCGCTTGGTGGTGCCGAGCTCGATGCCCTTCATGAGGCTGACCAGCACCGCGTCACGCGGGATGTGCTCGCGCCAGGCGGTCAGGTTGGCCCGCAGCGTCTGCGAGGGCACGGCCAGCACCACGAAGTCGGCCCCGTCGAGCGCCTCGGCGACGTCGGTGGTGGCGCGCAGCGAGGTGGGCAGCGCGACGCCGGGCAGGTAGTCGGCGTTCATGTGGGTGCGGTCGATCGCCTCGACCACCTCGGGGCGGCGCCCGTACAGGACGGTCTTGTTGCCGGCCTCGGCGAGGATCATCGCGAACGTGGTCCCCCAGGAGCCGGTGCCGAACACGGCGGCCTTGGTCATCTCGTCACCGTCCGGCGGGATCGTAGGGAGTCTCGGGAGCCTTCTCGCCGCGCAGCTCGGCGAGCTGGGCGGTGAGCGCGGCCATGATGTCGGCCGTGGCCTCGCGCAGCACGTCGGCGTGCGGCGGCCGGCCGGCGTAGCGCGACAGGTCGACCGGGGGGCCGACCAGCACGCGGAACGTCTTGCGGGGGAAGATCCTGGGCCGCTTCTGGCCGTAGGGCAGCAGCTCGTGGGCGCCCCAGTGGGCGATGGGGATCACCTGGACGCCGCTCTCCAGGGCCAGCCTGGCGGCGCCGGTCTTGCCCACCATCGGCCACAGGCGGGGATCGCGGGTGCAGGTGCCCTCGGGGTAGAACAGGATCGCGCCGCCGTCCTTGAGCCGCTGCTCCGACTCCCGCAGCGACCTGGCGGCGTCCGCGCTGCCCCGATAGACGGGGATGGCGCGCAGCGAGCGCACCGCGTGACCCAGCAGCGGCACCTTGAACAGCGCCGCCTTCGCCAGGATGATCGGCCAGCGGCCGTTGTTGTAGAGGAAGTGCGACAGCAGCACCGGGTCGGCCCACGACAGGTGATTGGCCACGATGATCACGCCTCCCGTGCGCGGGAGGCGGTCGCCGCGGCGCCAGTCTTTCTTGACCAGGAGCCACGAGAGCGGTTTCACGATCACGACGGCCAGGGTTTCCCAGAAACGCGACGGTCGCGTGACGCGGCTCATGGTCTCCTCCAACACCTCTGGTATGCGCCCAAGTCTCCCGGTTGGCCGCCAGGGATGTCGAGGCGCGATGCTTAAGCCTATGAGCATCCGCTGGTCGCTGGTCATTCCGGTGAAGACCCTGGTAGCGGCGAAGACCCGGCTGGCCGCCGCCACGGGCCCGCACCGCACGCGGCTCGCCGTCGCGGTCGCCTGCGACACCGTCACTGCCGCCCTCGCCTGCCCGGCGGTCGCCAGGGTAATCGTGGTGACGGCCGACCCGGCCGCCGCGGGGCCGCTGGCCGGGCTCGGCGCCGACGTGGTGCACGACCCGGACCGGGGGCTCAACACGGCGCTGCGCACCGGCGCGGCGCACGCGGTGCGGCTGGCGCCCGGCGACCCCGTCGGAGCGCTCCAGGCCGACCTGCCGGCGCTGCGCCCGGCGGAGCTGGCGATCGCGCTGGGGGCCGCCGCCGAGTTCGACCAGGCGTTCGTGCCCGACGCGCTCGACGTCGGCACCACCTTCTACGGCGTACGGCCCGGCAGGCCCTTCCGGCCCCGGTTCGGCGGCGAGTCACGGGCCAAGCACCTGGCGGGCGGGGCCAAGGAGCTGACCCCGGAGGGCATCGACTCGCTGCGGCGCGACGTCGACACACCGGACGACCTGCGCGCCGCCATCACGCTCGGCCTGGGCGCCCACACGGCGGCGGTGGTCGCCGAGCTGTGGCCCAACGGCGGTGATCAGGTCTAGGCTGGGAAGCATGCAGGGGACGGTGCGCAGCTTCGACGAGGCCACCCGGTCCGGCTCGGTCTTCCTCGACGACGGGACCGTGCTGACCTTCCCCGCCCATGCCTTCGACGCCGGGCCGCTGCTGCTGTTGCGCACCGGCCAGCGGGTCAACTTCACGGTGTCCGGCGGCGAGATCAGCTACATCACGCTGTCGACCTTCCCGCTGCCGTGAAAAGGCCCGGACCCCCGTAAAGGGAGCCCGGGCTTTTCGCCGCTGCGGTGCCTACTTCTTCTTCGCGGCCTTCTTGCCGCCCTCGTTCACCAGATCCTTGAAGTCCGAACCGGGGCGGAACTTGGGCGCCCAGCTCTCCGCCACCTTGATCTCGGCCCCGGTCGAAGGGTTCCTGGCCGTCCTGGCCGGCTTGTGCACCATCTCGAAGGCGCCGAAGCCCGTGATCGAGACCTTGTCGCCGTTGGCCACTGCCTTCTGGACGGCGTCGATGACCGCGTTGACGGCCTCTGTCGCCGTCTTCCTGTCGCCGACGCGATCCGCGATGGCGTCGACGAGTTCCCGCTTGTTCATGAAAGTTTCTGCTCCCCCAGTTACGGCTCGGGGTTCCAGCTCACGAGTCTGACGTAGAAACCCCTTACGCGCTCGAAAGTAGGCGGGATCGGGGGGGAACTCAATCACCCGGCGTGTTTTCGTCCTCGCGTGGCGTGTCGGCGGCCTCGTCGAGAACGGCCAGGAAGTTGTCCAGGCGGGCGGCCGCGCGGCCGGGATCGAGCTTGGCCTGGTCGCAGATGGACAGGTAGTGGCGCGCCAGCCGCTCGCGGTCGGCGCGGTCGGTCAGGGGCAGCATGCGGACGCGGCGGTGCGCTTCGCGCAACCGCCGCGCCAGCTCGTCGTCGTCTAGACGGTGGTGGGGGCCCAATGGGGGCCGCCAAAAGCGGAACTTGGGGTTTAGTGGGCGTGTCGCCAGGGGAGCCCCATGTGGGGCAGGCCCTCCATGAGCCGCCAGCGGGTGTAGTCGTCGATCTCGAAGGCGACGGTCTCGCCGGCCCAGCGGACCTGGCGCTCGGCCAGGTCGACGGTCACCTGGAGGCCCGGGTCGGCCTCGACGGCGTCCTGCAGCGCCTCGACCTTGTCGCCCGGCAGCACGACCGGCAGCAGCCCCATCTTGGTGGAGTTGTTGCGGAAGATGTCGCCGAACCGGGCGGCGATCACGACGCGGAACCCGTACTGCTGGAGCGCCCACACGGCGTGCTCACGCGAGGAGCCGGTGCCGAAGTCGGGGCCGGAGACCAGGACGGACGCGCCCGAGTAGGCGGGGTCGTTGAGGACGAAGGACGGGTCCTCGCGCCAGGCGGCGAACAGGCCCTTCTCGAACCCGGTGCGGCTGACCTGCTTGAGCCAGACGGCCGGGATGATCTGGTCGGTGTCGACGTTGCTGCGGCGCAGCGGCACCGCCGTACCGGTGTGGGTGGTGAAGGCTTCCATCGGTGGGTCTCCTAGAGGTCGGCGGGGGCGGTCAGGCGGCCGGTGACGGCGGTCGCGGCGGCGACCTGCGGCGACACCAGATGGGTGCGGCCACCCTTGCCCTGGCGGCCCTCGAAGTTGCGGTTGGAGGTGGAGGCGCTGCGCTCGCCCGGCTGGAGGGTGTCGGGGTTCATGCCGAGGCACATGGAGCAGCCGGCCTCGCGCCACTCGGCGCCGGCGGCCTTGAACACCTCGTGCAGGCCCTCCTCCTCGGCCTGGCGCTTGACCAGCATCGAGCCGGGGACGATGAGCGTGCGCGTCCGGACCTGGCGGCCGCGCAGGATCTCGGCGGCCGAGCGCAGGTCCTCGATGCGGCCGTTGGTGCACGAGCCGACGAAGACGGTGTCGACCTCGATGTCGCGCAGCGGGGTGCCGGCGGTCAGGCCCATGTATTCGAGGGCGCGCTCGGCGGCCGAGCGGGCGACCGGGTCGGCGAAACTCTCCGGGGCGGGGACGCTGTCGCTCAGCGGCAGGCCCTGGCCGGGGTTCGTGCCCCAGGTGACGTACGGCGTCAGCGTCGAGGCGTCGATCTCGACGACCTTGTCGAAGACGGCGTCGTCGTCGCTCCTGAGCGTCTTCCAGTAGGCGACGGCCTGGTCCCACGCCTCGCCCGACGGCGCGTGCGGGCGGCCCTTGAGGTAGGCGAACGTGGTCTCGTCGGGCGCGATCAGGCCGGCCCTGGCGCCCGCCTCGATGGACATGTTGCACACCGTCATGCGGCCCTCCATGGAGAGCTTGCGCACGGCCTCGCCGCGGTACTCGACGATGTAGCCCTGGCCGCCGCCGGTGCCGATCTTGGCGATGATGGCCAGGATCAGGTCCTTGGCGGTGACGCCGACGGGCAGCTCGCCGGAGACCTCGATGGCCATCGTCTTAGGCCGGTAGGCGGGCAGCGTCTGGGTGGCCAGCACGTGCTCGACCTCGGAGGTGCCGATGCCGAACGCGATGCCGCCGAACGCGCCGTGGGTGGAGGTGTGGGAGTCGCCGCACACGATCGTCATGCCGGGCTGCGTCAGGCCGAACTGCGGGCCGATGATGTGGACCACGCCCTGGCCGGCGTCGCCCATCGGGTGGAGCCGCAGGCCGAACTCGGCGGCGTTCTTGCGCAGGGTCTCGACCTGCGTCTTGGACACCGGGTCGGAGATCGGGCCGAGGACGGTCGGCACGTTGTGGTCCTCGGTGGCGATGGTGAGATCGGGCCTTCGCACGGTCCGGCCGGCGAGACGGAGACCGTCGAACGCCTGCGGGCTGGTCACCTCGTGGATGAGGTGCAGGTCGATGTAGAGCAGGTCGGGCTCGCCGTCGGCGCGGCGCACGACGTGCTGCTCCCAGACCTTCTCGGCCAGTGTGCGGCCCATGGGATCTCCTCCTTGAGACAGACCTCCGACTTGCCTTCTCATATGTCGAGACGGCAGTATCGGTGTATGGACAACTCTAGCGGAGTCGGAGTACTGGACAAGGCCGTTCTGGTGCTCAACGCCCTCGAAGCCGGACCGGCGTCACTGGCGCAGCTCGTCCAGGCCACCGGCCTGGCCCGCCCCACGGCCCACCGGCTGGCCGTCGCCCTTGAGCACCACCGCATCGTGACCCGTGACACGCAGGGCAGGTTCGTGCTCGGCCCCAGGCTTTCGGAGTTGTCCACGGCCGCCGGCGAGGACCGCCTGCTCGCGGTCGCCGCGCCCGTGCTCATGCAGCTGAGGGACCTGACCGGCGAGAGCGCGCAACTCTACCGGCGGCAGGGCGACGAGCGGGTGTGCGTGGCCGCCGCCGAGCGCTCCAGCGGCCTGCGCGACACCGTGCCCGTCGGCTCGGCGCTGCCGATGACCGCCGGGTCGGCGGCCCAGATCCTGCTGGCCTGGGAGGAGCCCGACCGGCTGCACCGGGGGCTGCGCGGCGCCAAGTTCACCGCCGCCACCCTCGCCTCCGTGCGGCGCCGGGGGTGGGCCCACAGCGTGGGAGAGCGCGAGCAGGGTGTGGCGAGCGTCTCAGCCGCCATAAGGGGCAGCGGCGGCAAGGTGATCGCGGCGGTCAGCGTGTCGGGTCCCATCGAGCGCCTGACCCGCGCCCCGGGGCGGCTGCACGCGGTGCCGGTGATGGCCGCGGCCGAGCGCATCACGGAGGCCATGCGACGCACGTCATGATCCGCCAAAGCCGGTATTTAGGGAGCCGAGTGCGTCGCTGGCGCACTAGCCTGAGTGCGTGACAGATCGCATCGAGGTAGCCGCCACTGAGCTGCGACCCCTGCTCGAAGAGTTCATCTTGTGGGCACGGACCAACGCGCCCGACAGCGACCCCGAGCTCGTGGGGCCCGCCGCACTGTGGCACCGTCTCGCCTTCTCGCAGGACCTCGGCACGTGGAAGCGCGCCGACCTGCGTAACCTGCTGCTCGATCGCATGCCGAAGGTCGTCGACGACCCCGACGCGGCCGCCGACGGCATGCTCCCCGCCGTCGACGCCTACCTGACCTTCCTGTCGAGCACCGGCAGGCTGGCCAAGGGCTCCGACAGCCTCGCCGATCTGCAGGCCGAGCTCGACGACGTGGAGGACGACTTCGTCGAGCTGATGGAAGACCTGATCGAGGACGTCGAGGACGAGGACGAGACGGGCGACCTCGGCGACTTCGAGCCCTTCGCCGACGATCTGGCCGACCTGCCCACGATCAGGCTGCGGCCCGACGCCGAGCTGGCCGCCGCCGCGCGCGCGGTGCCGCTCATCGCCAAGGCCCGCGACCTGGCCCTGTGGGTCGGCTCCGGCCGCCGCGTGGGCGAGGACACGCTGCTGTCCGACGCCGAGGTCGAGGAGGCGCTGGCCGCCGTCGGCCTGCCCAGGCCGGAGACCGAGGGGGCGCTCGCCGAGGCCGTGCCCGACCTGTGGAACCTGTGGAACCTCGCCGTCGACCTGGAGTTCCTGGAGCCGGGCGAGGGCAACACGGTGGCCGTGCAGGACGACACCGCCGAGTGGCCGTTCGACGACGACGAGGACGTGCTCGACGCCTGGATGCTCGGCCTCCACTCCGTCGACTACGGCGACCCCGAGCTGGCCGACGAGGACCTCACCATGGCCCTGGCCGGCCTCACCCGGGGCCTGCTGGTCAGGCTGCTGCTCGCGGGCGGCTCACGCGATCTGGCCGGGCTGCGGCGCGAGCTGGCCGAGGCCGCCGCCGAGATCGACGAGCTGGGCGCCCAGGCGTGGCACGAGGCGGGCGACCCGCTCGCCCCCGCGCTCACCTGGCTGGCCGGCTATGGCATGACGGAGGTCTCCGGCGACACCGTCAGCCTCACGCCGCTCGGCACCGAGGGCGTCGTCCACCTGCTCGACGACTCCGACATCGAGATCGACGCCCGGCCCGCCATCGAGTCGATGAGCGCGCACGAGCTGCTGGTCCTCAGCGCCGAGCTGCCCGAGGAGGAGGCCGACGCGGAGTTCGCCGCCTGGATGCGGCTGCGCGAGCCCGCCAAGGCCGCCGAGGAGCTGCTGGAGGCCGCCGCCAAGGACGGCGACGACGCGCTCATCCGGGTGCAGGCGGCCAGCGTCGTCGGCACGCTCGGCGAGGCCGCCGTGCCCGCCTGGCAGGCCGCGCTCGACGAGGTGTCGCTGCGCCCCTACGCGGCCACGCACCTGAGCCAGCTCGGCGTGGAGGGCGCGCCCGAGCCCACCCCTGACGACACCAACTGGCTGATCCTCGACATGTGGACCATCTCGGCCGGGCTGGGGCGGCAGGAGTTCGTGGGCAGCCTGCGCGACATCGGGCCGGAGCTGCTCAACAACCTGCTGGACGTGGTGTGGAAGATCCCGCACGCGCACGTGGAGGAGCTGCTGGACCTGATCTCCCAGGTGCATCCGGACAAGCAGATCGCCAAGGCGGCCCGGCGGGCGCTGTTCAAGGCACGGTCTGCCGCGCAGTAGGACGCACGACCGAGCGCGCCTCCCTCAACGGGGGGCGCGCTTTCGCGTCTCAGCTTCGGGAAAGAAAAAGACCCGGCGCCAGATGGGCCGGGTCTCACAGGTGAAGGAGTAGTCCCGACCGGATTCGAACCGGCGCTACCGCCTTGAGAGGGCGGCGTCCTGGGCCACTAGACGACGGGACCTTCATGAGCTTGTGACAGTGGTAGTCCCGACCGGATTCGAACCGGCGCTACCGCCTTGAGAGGGCGGCGTCCTGGGCCACTAGACGACGGGACCCTGTCCACAAGCTGGTGCCGGGCCTCCCCGGCAACGGACGTAACTCTACCGCACGGCGAGGAGCACAACCAAACCGCTATCGGACCATCAGATCGGGCCTGCGCTGTCGTACCAGCTCACCCATCGGCCCGCGCTCCCACAGCGGGTCGATCGCGCCGAGCGGGATGCCGAGCCACTGCAGGCCGGACTCGGGGTGGACGGGCACCCGGGCCAGGTGGTCGCGCATCCAGCCGGGGACGCGGCCCGGCAGCACCCGCGAGCCCCAGCCGACGAGGCCGATCGTGCGCATCTCCCCGGCGCGCACCCGGACGCCGCCGGGGCGACCGATGACCCTGCGGCCGGCCATCGGGCTCTCCACCACGTCGACGCGCTCGATGTCGGCCCACGCCAGCCGCAGGCGGAAGCCGTACGAGTCGGACAGCTCGACGCCCTGCGGCGAGAAGCGCACCACGGTGCCGTCGACCATCCGCCGGTATTTGACCGCGAGCACGCCGACGAGCGCGGCCGTGGCCGCGGCGGCGACGAGGACGCCGAGGAGCGTGCTCCGGGTGAGGATCGCGCCCAGCGCCAGGCAGACCGGGAAGAAGAGCGCGAGCGGCATCAGGAAGGGGGCGGCGAACGCGTAGAAGGAACCGCGACGCATCCGGAACTCGGTCATGAAAACAAGAAAGCGGATGTTTCTGATCGAAACATCCGCACTGTCACTGCACTGTGCTGGGGTACCAGGACTCGAACCTAGACTAACTGAACCAGAATCAGTCGTGCTGCCAATTACACCATACCCCACCGCGGCGGACCCCCTGCGGGGCGCGCTCGGCGATGTCCGAAAGAATAGCCCAGCTCGGGGGGTAAGACCAAAACGAATACGCGGCGGGGTCCGGCACCGGCCGTGACGTGCCAAGCTGATGGGGACAAATCACCACGTGGAGGAGCCTCAGCGTTGGCCGAGAACCCGTTCTTCGCCCCTAGCACCCTGCCCTATCAGCTGCCGCCCTTCGCGGAGATCCGGGAGGAGCACTACCTGCCCGCGTTCGAGCGCGGGATGGCCGAGCAGCTGGCCGAGGTGGCGGCCATCGCGTCCGCCGAGGAGCCGCCCACGTTCGACAACACGGTCGCCGCGCTGGAGAGATCCGGGCGCGTCCTGAACCGGGTGGCGACGGTCTTCTACTCGATGGCGTCCTCCAACACCTCCGACGCGCTGATGGAGATCGAGAAGCGGATCTCGCCGGAGCTGGCCAGGCACAGCGACGCGATCCGCCTCGACCGGGCGCTGTGGGACCGGCTCAAGCGGGTCACGACCGACGACCCGGAGGAGGCGTGGCTGCTGGAGAAGTACCGCGACGACTTCGTCCGCGCCGGCGCCGACCTGTCGGAGCCGGAGCAGGAGCGGCTGCGGGCGCTCAACGAGGAGCTGTCGACGCTGTCGACGGAGTTCTCGCAGAACCTGCTCAAGGCCTCCACCGAGTCGGCGCTGGTCGTCGACGACGCCAAGGAGCTCGACGGGCTCGACGAGGCCACGATCAGGTCGCTGCGCCAGGACGGCCGTTACGTGCTGCCGCTGCTCAACTTCACCAACCAGCCGGCGCTGGCCCAGCTCACCGACCGCGACGTGCGCCGCCGCCTGTACGAGCTGAGCGTCGAGCGGGCGCCTGGCAACCGCGCGCTCGCGATCCGGATGGCGAGCCTGCGCGCCGAGCGCGCCGCGCTGCTCGGCTTCCCCAGCCACGCCGCGTACGTGGTCGCCGACGAGACGGCCAAGACCGTGGAGGCCGTCGAGGAGATGCTCTCCCAGCTCGTCGGCCCGGCCGTGCGCAACGCCCGCGAGGAGGCCGAGGCGCTGGCGGAGCAGGCCGGGTTCGCGATCGAGCCGTGGGACTGGTCCTACTACGCCGAGAAGGTGCGCCGGGCCCGCTACGACCTCGACGCCGACGCCATGCGCCCCTACTTCGAGCTGGACCGCGTCTTCCGCGACGGCATCTTCCGGGCCGCCGAGCTGCTGTACGGGCTGAGCTTCGCCGACCGGCCCGACCTGCACGGCTACCACGAGGACGTGCGCGTCTTCGAGGTGTCCGACGAGGGCGGCGAGGCTCTCGGCCTGTTCCTGCTGGACCCGTACGCCAGGGCCAACAAGCGCGGCGGCGCGTGGATGAACAACCTGGTCGACCAGTCGTTCCTGTTCGGCGAGAAGCCGGTCGTGATGAACAACCTGAACGTCACCAAGCCCGCCGAAGGGCCGACGCTGCTGACGTACGAGGAGGTCAACACGGCCTTCCACGAGTTCGGGCACGCGCTGCACGGGCTGTTCTCCGAGGTGCGCTACCCGAGGGTGTCGGGCACCAACGTGCCGCGTGACTTCGTCGAGTATCCGTCGCAGGTCAACGAGATGTGGGTGACCTGGCCGGAGATCCTCGAAAGCTACGCCCGCCACCACGAGACCGGCGAGCCGATGCCGGCCGAGCTGGTGGCCAAGCTGAAGGCGGCCGAGCGGTTCAACCAGGGCTTCAAGACCGTGGAGTATCTGGCCGCGACGCTGCTCGACTGGGCCTGGCACAAGCTGGCCCCGGGCGAGGAGGTGACCGACGCCGAGGCGTTCGAGGCGGCGGCCCTGGAGGCGGCCGGCATCGCGTTCCCGCTGGTGCGGCCGCGTTACCGGACCAACTACTTCGCGCACGTCTTCTCGGGCGGCTACAGCGCGGGCTACTACTCCTACATCTGGAGCGAGGTGCTCGACGCCGAGAGCGTGGAGTGGTTCAAGGAGAACGGCGGGCTCAAGCGGGCCAACGGCGACCACTTCCGGCGGGAGCTGCTGTCGAAGGGCGGCAGCGTCGACGCGCTGACCGCGTTCCGCAACTTCCGGGGCCGCGAGCCGGGCATCCGCCCGCTGCTGGAGCGCCGCGGCCTGGTGTGACCCGGCCCGGGACCACCAGGGTCACCAGGGTCATCGCGCGGGGTCGTCGCGGGGGGCTTCGAGCTCCGCGATGGCCTCGCGCAGCCATGTCCGCTCGGCCTCGCTGGAGGCTCGGGCGACGATCAGCATGCCGCGCCGGTACGGGTCGCGCTCGTCCTTGATCCGCACCGGCGCGCCCCCCTCGTGGAAGAAGCTCGCCGGGGCCTCCAGGAACGCCAGCCTGCGCCGCAGCACCCCGGCCCGCTCGGCCCGGTCGCGCAGGGCTGACAGGAACGTCAGCAGGCCGAAGAACCGGGTCTGGTCGCTGATGTCGAGGTCGCTGGGCTCGCGCAGGCGCCTCAGCAGCTCCTCGCGGCCCGCCGGGGTGAGCGTGAGGACCTGGCGGCGGGCGGCGTGCGTGCCGGCCTCCTCGTGCCGCTCGACAAGGCCCTTGGACTCCAGCCGGGCGATCGCCGGATAGAGGGCGCCGTCGCTGACCGGGCGCAGGTGGCCGGTCAGCGACGCGATCCTGGCCTTGAGCTCGTAGCCGTGCATGGGGCGCTCGCCGAGGAACCCCAGGATGGAGAGGGTCAGGTCACCGCCGCTTGCCATGGGATGCATCGTAACGCTATACCTCTAATCGAGATACTACGATTCGAGGTATGCGTGTTCAGGCTGGCGACGCCCATCTATGTGGAACTGCTCACGGCCGTCGTGGCGGTGGGGCTCATCGACCTGCTCTGGGTGTCCGGGCTCGGCGAGGACGCCATCGCCACGGTGACCATCGCCACGACCGCCGAGACCCTGGCCTACGGGATCTTCCTGGCCGTGCCGACGGGCGTGACCGTGCTCGTCGGGCGGCGCGACGGGCACGCCCCGCTGGCGCCCGTCGTCAGGACCGGGTGGATGCTGTGGGCGGGGCTCTCCGTGCCCATCACGGCAGCCGGGCTGTGGCTGTCGGGCGGGGAGGCGTACTTCCTCATCGCCTTCGCCGGCTGGCCCGTGTACTTCGCCCAGACGGTCGTGGACGGGGTGCTCAAGGGCCGGGGCGACACCAGGCGGCCGATGCGCCACGCGCTGCTGTGCAACGCGCTGGTCGTCGCGCTGGACCCGCTGTTCATCCACGGGCTCGGCCTCGGCGTCGAGGGCGCCGCCCTGGCCACCGTGCTCGCCCGCGCCATCACCCTGGCGGCCTCCTTCCCCGCCCTGCGCAGCCCGGAAGCGAGCACGGAGCCCGGGGCGGGGCCAAGGACGGGGCCGGTGGCGGGGGCGCGGGCGGGGTTGCTTGTGGGAGCGGTGGTGCGCACCGGGCTTCCCATGTCAGGGGACTTCCTGGCACGGGCGCTCGTGGGCATGGTGCTCGTCGACCTCGTCGCCGGCTTCGGCACCGCCGAGCTGGCCGGGTACGGGGTCGGGCAGAAGGTGATGCTGGCCGGGGTGATGGCGTTCTACGCGCTCCGCCAGGCCACGATGATCCGCACCGCCCGGGGCGAGCACACCGGGTCGCCCCTGCTCGCCGGGCTGGCCACGGGAGCCGTGGTGGCGGCGGTGCTCAACGTGGCCGCCGAGCCGGTCGCCGCGCTGTTCGCCGCCGACCCGGGGCCCGCCGTGGGATTCCTGCGCTGGATGACGCTCTATCTGGTGCCGTTCGGCGGGCTGATCGCCGTGGGCGGCGTGCTGCAGGCCACCGGGAGAGGCGGCCGGCTGCTCGCCGCCACCCTGGCGGGCTTCGCCGTCCAGCTGCCCCTCGCGTACGCGCTGAGCGCCTGGCTGGGCGTCAGCGGGGTGTGGCTGTCGATGGCCGCCGGCGCGACCCTCAGCCTCACCGCCGCCGTACTCCCCCGCACCACGCGGGCGGGCGGACCGCGGTGACCGGCCCCGAGGGCCCCGGCCGGTGGCCGGGGCGGCGGCGGGTCAGCCGTCGAGGCGGCTGAGGGCGGCGCGGAGGCGGTCCTGGGAGCGCTCGCGGCCGAGGACCTCGATGGACTCGAACAGCGGCAGCCCCACCGTGCGGCCGGTGACGGCGACGCGGACCGGGGCCTGGGCCTTGCCGAGCTTGAGGCCGTGGGCGGCGCCGACCTCCTCCAGCGCGACCTTGAGCGACTCGGGGTCCCAGCTCACGGTGTCGAGCCGCTCCAGGTAGCCGGAGAGGATCTCGCGCGGCGAGTTCTTCATCGCCTTGTCCCAGGACGCCTGGTCGAAGACCGGCTCCGGCAGGAAGAGGAAGTCGACGTTCTGCCGGATCTCCGACAGCACGCCGATGCGGGTCTGGGCGAGCGCGGCGACCTTGCTGAACCGCTCGCGGTCCCAGGACGGGTCGAGGTAGGGCAGGCACCGCTCCTCGAACGTCTCGATGGGCAGCGCCCGGATGTACTCGCCGTTGAAGGCGCGCAGCTTCTTCTCGTCGAAGAAGGCGCTGGAGGAGTTGACGTCCTCCAGCCGGAACAGCGGCACCATCTCCGACCACGGCATGATCTCGCGGTCGTCGCCGGGCCCCCAGCCGAGCAGCATGAGGTAGTTGACCATCGCTTCGGCCAGGTAGCCCTCGGCGCGGTAGTCCTCCAGGGCGACCTTGTCGCGGCGCTTGGACAGCTTCTTGCGCTGCTCGTTGACGATCACCGGCAGGTGGGCCCACACGGGCGGGACCGCGCCGAGCGCCGGCCACAGGAGCTGCTGCTTGGCGGCGTTGCCCAGGTGCTCCTCGCCGCGCACGACGTGGGTGATGCCCTGGGTGATGTCGTCGACGGCGTTGGCGAGCACGTAGAGGGGCGAGCCGTCGGTGCGGGCGATGACGAAGTCTTCCTGGGCGTCGTTGGGGAACTCGACGCGGCCCCGGACCAGGTCCTCGACGACGGTGACGCCCTCGTCGGGCGTGCGGAAGCGGACGGCGCCCTCGGTGAGGCCGCGCTCGCGGCAGTGGCCGTCATAGCCCTTGTGCTCGGAGCCGGTGCGGGCGACGAGCTGCTCGCGGGTGCAGTCGCAGTGGTAGGCGCCGCCGCCGGCCAGGAGCTTGGCGACGGCCTCGCGGTGCTGCGGCTCGTATGCCGACTGGAAGTACGGGCCCTCGAAGACGGGGTTGGTGCCGTTGATGCCGATCCAGTCGAGGGCGGAGATGATGCCCTCGGTCCACTCCGGCCGGTTCCTCGTGGCGTCGGTGTCCTCGATGCGCAGCACGAAGCGGCCGCCCGTCTGCTCGGCCAGCGCCCAGTTGAACAGCGCCGTGCGGGCGCCGCCGACGTGGAACATGCCGGTCGGGGACGGGGCGAAGCGCACCCGTAGATCAGTCACGAGAGACCACCTTGTTCGTCAGAGTGCCGATGCCTTCGATCCCGACGCTGACCTCGTCGCCGATCTCCAGCGGGCCGACTCCGGCCGGAGTGCCGGTCAGGATCACGTCGCCGGGGATCAGCGTCATGACCGCGCTGACGTAGGCGACGAGGGCGGGGATGTCATGGATGAGCTGGCTGGTGCGGCCGCTCTGCCGCATCTCGCCGTTGACCGTCGTGGTCAGCGCCAGGTCGGCGGGGTCCAGGTCGGTCTGAATCCACGGGCCGATCGGGCAGAACGTGTCGAACCCCTTGGCCCGGGTGAACTGCACGTCCTTCTTCTGCAGGTCACGCGCGGTGACGTCGTTGGCGCAGGTGTAGCCGAAGATGACGTCCTTGACGCGCTCGGCGGGCACCTCGCGGCACAGCCGGCCGATGACCACGGCGAGCTCGCCTTCGAAGTCGACGCGGTGCGAGAGCGTGGTCGGGTAGGCGATCGCCTCGCCGTGGCCGATCACGGAGGTGGACGGCTTCATGAAGATGAGCGGCTCGTCGGGCACCTCGTTGCCCATCTCCCGGGCGTGCTCGGCGTAGTTGCGGCCGATGGCGACGACCTTGCTCGGCAGCATCGGGGCGAGCAGCCGCACCTGGGAGAGCGGGAAGCGTTCGCCGGTGAACTGGACCTGGCCGAACGGGTGACCGGAGATCGCGGAGACGAACTCCTCGCCCGGACCGCCTTCGACCACGCCGAACGAGACGCCTTCACCTGTGGAGAACCTCGCTATACGCACCTGACAAGGCTATCGCCGCCACCGGTGCGGGTCCGCCCGGTACCGGGGCGGGGCGTGGTTTGCTTGGTGGACCAACTTTGCCGAGGAGCTGACATGCCTTCCGTCGTGAAGATCAACGTGTTGACCGTGCCCGCCGAGATGCGGGAGCAGCTGGAGCAGCGGTTCGCCAACCGGGCCGGGATGGTCGAGTCGGCCGACGGGTTCGAGTGGTTCGAGCTGCTGCGGCCGGTCGACGGCACCGACCAGTATCTGGTCTACACCCGCTGGCGCAGCGAGGAGGACTTCCAGCGCTGGCAGGAGAGCCAGGCGTTCCAGCGCGGCCATGCCCAGGCCAGGGCCGAGGCCGAGGCCCAGGGACCCGGCCAGGGCCAGGAACCCGGCCAGGGGCAGGGTCACGGGCAGGGTCACGGGCACGGTCAGGGGCCGGCCGCGTCGGGGTCGCAGCTGTGGTCGTTCGAGGTCGTCCAGAGCGCCACCCCCAAGTCCTGAAATTTCACCTGTCGAGCGGGTTCGCGGCGATGCGCTGGGCGATGCCCGCCCGCACGAACCCGCCCGCGAAGCTGTCCGGCTTGCGCGCCCCCTGGTCCGCGATGCAGGCGGCGAACTCCCCGGCGATCTCCAGCCTCGGGTAGCGCCGCAGCACCTCCTGCCGCACGCCGCCGGGGATCCGGTCGGTGTGCCTGCCGGAGATGTCCATGCCGGTCGACAGCTCCAGCAGGTGCCCCTCCGGGTCCTGCTCGACCGGCACCTCGGCCCACATGTGGCGGACGATCACCTCGGCCGCCCGCTGCCTGCGCTCCTCCGGCCAGCCGGCGCCGGCGCAGAACGCCCAGGCCACGTGCCCGCCCGCCTCCTCGTACGGCACGGTGTGGCTGTCGAACTCGGCGGCGAGCCCGATGTCGTGCAGCATCGCCGACACCCACAGCAGCTCGGCGTCGAACGCGATGCCGTGCTCCGGCGCGTACGCGGCGGCCCACAGGTAGGCCCGGATCGAATGGTTGAGCAGCGACGGCGTGTGGTAGCGGGTGGCCACCTCCAGCGCGGCGCGGCAGACGGACGTGTCGGGGATCACCAGGTCGTCGTATCGCATGGCAGAAGCATGGCGCATCGAGCCGCTAACGATCGCGGGGGCCAACTTGACCTTGAGTTCGCCGGTCGGACAGCATGTTGCGCCCCCGTCTTTCGGTCCGGAAGGAATCTGGCGTGCGCCGCCTCGCGATCCCCCTTGCTCTCACGCTCCTGCTCAGCGGGACGGTGAGCCCGGCGCGGGCCGACGCCCCGGTCAAGCGGACCGCCCAGTGCCAGGGCGACTGGCTGCCGGGCACCCCCACCGCCGCCGACGTGATGGCCGGCGAGATCTCCCTGGTGGGCCTGCCCGCGTTCAAGCTCGGCAAGAAGATCAACTGGGCGGCGAGCCCGTACAGGAACCGGTCCTGGGAGTACGTGTTCCAGTCGCTGCGCTGGATGGGCACGCTCGTCGTCGAGTACGAGCGGACCGGTGAGGAGCGCTACCTGCGGCGCGCCGAGGAGATCACCAAGGACTGGGTGGCCCACAACAAGCTCGGCGCACGCGGCACCAAGGCGTACGTGTGGAAGGACCACCCGGTGTCGCTGCGCACGCAGCCGCTGGTGTGCCTGAGCATGCACGTCAAGGACGGGTGGCTGAAGGAGAGCCTGGCCACCCACGCCAAGCTGCTGTCCGACGCGCGGCTCTACAAGAAGGGCCACAACCACGGCATCGACCAGGACATCGCGCTGCTGGCGATCGGCTGCCGCTACGACCGGCGCGACTGGGCCGACCTGGCGGTCAAGCGCCTGCGGGGCACGGTCAGGCTCGACGTCGACTCGCAGGGCGCGCTCATGGAGCAGGCGCCGCGTTACGCCGTCTACGTCCACAACCGGCTGCAGGTCGCGATGGAGGGCATGCGCTCGTGCGGCCGCAAGGTGCCGGGCGACATCAGCGAGCGGACCCACGCGCTGAAGGACTTCATCGCCCACTCCACCCAGCCCAACGGCTACATGGTGCCGATCGGCGACGGCAGCGCCGAGACCGAGCCGAAGATGGACGCGGGCACGCCCAAGCAGGAAGTCAGGACCTACAACGCGGGTTACGTGTTCGGCCGGACGGCCTGGGGCAAGCCGGAGTCGGCTTTCTACTCGATCCGGTTCGGCCCCGGCATGAAGTGGCACGGCCACGAGGACCATCTGGGCGTCACCTATTACGCGCACGGCCGTGACATCCTGGTCGACGCGGGATTCCACTCCTACGAGAAGAACTCCTACCGTTACTGGACCCTCTCGCCGCAGGCGCACAACGTCCCGACCGTGGCGGGCGAGCGTTTCCGCCCGCGTACGGCCAGCAAACTCACCAAGACGAAGTACGGCTCCGGCCGCCAGTCGTTCCGCCTTTCCGACAAGGCCTACGGCGTGACCCGCACCCGTTCGGTCCTGGTCAACCACGGCGACGACATGATGGCGGTGCTGGACGAGGCGTCGGGCGGCAAGAAGGTGCAGAGCCTGTGGCGGTTCGACGACGCGTTCAAGCTCGTGTCCAACCGGGGCGGCCGGGTGGTGCTGAGTGACGGCAAGTTCAAGGTGACGCTGGTCCAGCTCTCCTCGTGCAAGCCGGTCGGCGGGCAGAAGGTGCAGCGCGGGGGCAAGCTGGGCTGGATGTCGCCCACCTACCTGGCCAAGCAGCGGACCAACGTGGTGGTGTCGCCGGCGGCCAGGTCGCTGCTGACGATCGTGGTGCCGGGCACCGGCTCGCCCAAGGTGTCGTGCACGGGGGGCAAGGTCACGGTCGACGGGGTGAGCTTCGCCGCCGACCTCTTCTGACGGAACATTGTTTCGTCATTGATTTCATCGCGAATATCCAGGTCACCCACAGTTCCCGGCGCTCTTCGGACGCCGGGAATTGACATTTCAACGACCGCACTACACCCTAATGGGAACTGCGCCAATGGGGTCGCGAAAACTTTACTCACCGGTTTTCCTATTTCCTGCATTCACCCCGCAGGAGCGGCATTCGGAAGGTGATCCCATGCACCCCCTAGACCGGTTCGCCCAGCCCGTGCTCGCGCTCTTCCGCATCGTCACCGGATTCCTCTTCAGCATTCACGGCGTTACATCGCTGTTCGGCGTGATGGGAGGCAATCGCGGAACCGGCCAGGCCGTCGCCTTCATGGCGTGGCCGAGCTGGTGGGCGGCGCTCATCGAGCTCGTCTGCGGCCTGCTGGTGATGAGCGGCCTGTTCAGCCGCGTCGCCGCCACGCTCGCCTCGGGCACGATGGCCTACGCGTACTTCATGGTCCACCAGCCCGCCGACCTGCTGCCGTTGCGCAACGGCGGCGAGCTGGCGGCGATGTACTGCTGGGCGTTCCTGCTCATCGCCGTCCTGGGCCCGGGAGCGTGGGCCCTGGACAACCTGCTCGGACGCCGCCGCCAGCACCTGATCGCGGTGCGGTCCTAGGCGGTCTCGTGGCCGGCCCTGAGCAGGCCGTACGTGACCGCCTGCTCCAGGGCCTGCCAGGAGGCGTCGATGATGTTCTCGGCCACGCCGACGGTCGCCCATTCGGCGGTGTCGTCGCTCGAGGTGATGAGCACCCGGGTGATGGCGCCCGTGCCGTGGGTGCCTTCGAGGATCCGCACCTTGTAGTCGACCAGCTCCAGCCTGGCCAGCTCGGGGTAGAGCTTCTCCAGGGCCTGGCGGACCGCCTTGTCCAGGGCGTTGACCGGGCCGTTGCCCTCGCCGGTGGCGACGATCCGCTCGCCCTTGGCGTGGAGCTTGACCGTGGCCTCGCTGACCAGCTCGCCGCCCTTGGTGCGCTCGACGATCACCCGCCACGACTCGACCTCGAAGTGGCGGCGGCGCTCGCCGTGGACGGTGTCGCGCAGCAGCAGCTCGAAGGAGGCGTCGGCCGCCTCGAACGTGAACCCCTTGGACTCCAGGTCCTTGACCCGCTCGACGAGCGTCTTGGTGTCGGCCGCGCCGAGCTCGTAGCCCAGCTCGCGGCCCTTGAGCTCGACCGAGGCCCGCCCGGCCATGTCGGAGACCAGCATCCGCATGTCGTTGCCCACCTGGGCGGGGTCGATGTGCTGGTAGAGGTTGGGGTCGACCTTGATGGCGCTGGCGTGCAGCCCGGCCTTGTGCGCGAAGGCGGAGGCCCCGACGTAGGGGGCGTGGGAGTTGGGCGTGACGTTGGTGACCTCGGTGATCGCGTGGGCGATGCGGGTCATGTCGGCGAGCGCCTCCGGCGGCACCAGGTCGAAGCCGCGCTTGAGCTGGAGGTTGGCCACGACGGTGAACAGGTTGGCGTTGCCGGAGCGCTCGCCGTAGCCGTTGGCGCAGCCCTGCACGTGGGTGGCGCCGGCCCTGACGGCGGCCAGCGTGTTGGCGACGGCGCAGCCGGTGTCGTCGTGGCAGTGGATGCCGACCCGGGCGCTGGTCTGCACGGCGGCGTGCACGACCTCGGCGAGTTCGTCGGGCAGCATGCCGCCGTTGGTGTCGCACAGGGCGATGACGTCGGCGCCCGCCTCGGCGGCGGTGCGGATGACCTCCAGCGCGTAGGCTGGGTTGGACGTGTAGCCGTCGAAGAAGTGCTCGGCGTCGAGGAAGACTCGCTGTCCCTCCGCACGAAGGTGAGAGACCGTGTCGCGGATCATCGCGAGGTTCTCCTGGAGAGTCGTGCGGAGGGCCAGCTCCACGTGCCGGTCGTGACTCTTGGCGACAAGGGTCACGACCGGCGCGCCGGATTCGCGCAGAGCGGCCACCAACGGGTCGTCGGCTGCCTTCACCCCGGCTCGGCGGGTCGCACCGAACGCGGCGAGCTGCGCGTGCTTCAGGTCGAGCTCTGTTTGAGCGCGCCTGAAGAACTCTGTGTCCTTGGGGTTGGCGCCCGGCCAGCCCCCTTCGATGAAGCCGACGCCCAGGCCGTCCAGGTGCCGCGCGATGCTGATCTTGTCGGCGACGGTGAGGTTGAGCCCCTCCTGCTGTGCGCCGTCACGCAGCGTCGTGTCGTAGACGTGGAAGCGGTCGTCGGCCATGGTTCTTCTTTCTGATGGAGGTCTGGAAAACAAAAAGACCCCTCACGGACGTGAGAGGTCTGCGCGCTGGCGTTGTCCCTGTGTCAGCCAGCGCGCCTGCCGATAATGAGCAGACCGTAGAACATGGTGCTTGTGAGTGTGCCACACCCACTCACCATCTGGCACATCGATCTCATCCTGTGGGACGGTGTCGTCAGACGGTCACGCCGGTGCCGCCCGTGATGGCCTGCTCCAGCGCGGCCGGGTCGAACGCCTCGTTGCCCAGCACCCGGCCGTTCAGCACCACGGTGGGCGTGCCCTCGATGCGGATCTTGGCGCTCGCGGCCACGTGGGAGTCCGCGTACGCCTGCGAGGTCACGCACTCGCCGACGGCCGTCGCCCCGGCCGTGCTCGCGGCCTTGGCCAGCTCCTCCACGGTGAACCCGGACGCGATGCCGTGCGGCGCCGGCTGCATGGCGTAGAGGGCGTCGCGGAAGGCCAGCCAGTTGGCCTCGGGCACGCAGCGGGCGGCCGCGGCGGCCCGGATGGAGTTGGAGCGCATCGGCTCCTGCTGGAAGATCGTCACCGGGTGGAAGACGACCTTGACCCGGCCCTCCCTGGCCAGCCGCTGGATGGTGGCGTCGACCCGGCTGTGCAGCTCCTTGCAGACGGGGCAGTCGAAGTCCTCGTACAGGTCGAGCACGGGAGCGTCGCCGCCCTTGTCGGCCAGCACCATGGAGCCGTCGGGCTGGCGCATCAGCCGCACCTCGCCGGAGGCCGACGACCGGCCGGGCCCCGACACCGTCACCACCGCGATCACGGCCAGCGTCACGCAGGCGACCACCACTGCCGCCACCCTCTTCATCATCCGCCCGACCCTACCTGACCCGGCCGCCAGCCCTGCCGGGTGGTAAACCAGATCCATGAAGGCATACGTCCTGACCTCGCAGGTCGCGCAGTACATCCTCGACCACTCCACCCCGCCCGACCCGCTGCTGCGTGAGCTGGCGGCCGAGACCGCGGAGCTGACGGGCGACGACGCCGGGATGCAGATCTCCGCCGACCAGGGCACGTTCCTGACGATGATCACCCAGCTCGTCGCGCCCCGGGTGGCGGTGGAGGTGGGGACGTTCACCGGCTACTCGTCGGTGTGCATCGCGCGCGGCCTGTCGGGCGGGCGGCTGCACTGCTTCGACGTGAGCGAGGAGTGGACCTCCGTCGCCCGCCGCTACTGGAAGCGGGCCGGGGTGGCCGACCGGGTGACGCTCACGCTGGGCCCGGCCGTGGAGACGCTGGCCGGCTTCGACGAGCCGATCGACCTGGCGTTCCTCGACGCCGACAAGCCCAGCTACCCCCGCTACTACGAGCTGCTGATCGACCGGCTGCGGCCGGGCGGGCTGCTGATGGTGGACAACACGCTGCGGCGCGGGCACGTGGCCGACCCGGCGCACGACGACGCCCCGACGGCGCTGATGCGCGAGTTCAACGACCTGGTCCGGGAGGACCCTCGGGTGACCGTGCTCATGCTGCCGGTCGCCGACGGTCTCACGCTGGTGCGAAAGCTCTGACGCAGGGCGGCTTCGTCATGATCGTGTACGAGGCGGCCGCGACGAGCAGGCCGATCCCCCACACCGTGTAGCCGGGGATCACGGTCAGCGTCCACCAGAGCGGCTGCCCCGTGCCCTCGGCCAGCATCATGCTGAACCCCGCTATCCCGAAATATCCGGTAAGTCCGCCGCCGACCAGGAACGCGGGCACCAGCACCACCCACCGGGGCACCTCCCGCCCGGCCACCCCCGGCACCCAGCCCGGCCAGATCCGCCCCCACCGGTGCACCAGCGCCATCGGCAGCAGCGTTCCGGCCAGCGCGTACAGCGTCAGGAAGATCGGCCCCGCCGGGTCGCCCGTCGCCCACGGCCAGTCGGCGAGCTGCCCGGCGATCCGCGCGACGGCCCCCGCCACCGCCGCGTACGCCGCCACGTACGCCCAGCGCGGGGACGGGTCCGTACGGGACTCCGGGCTGCTGCCGTGGGAGCGCCCGCAGGCCGGGCAGGCGCCGGCGACGAGCCGCCGGGCGGCGACCGCGCGCAGCATGGTCAGCACCCCGGCCGCCACGCCCGCGCCCCGGACGAGGAAGCCGGGCACGTCCAGCGGCTCGCCGAACAGCAGGCCCACCAGGTCCAGCGCGAACAGGAAGCAGTAGCCGACCAGCCCCGCCCCGGCCGCCCAGCCGAGCGCCACGGCGGCCCGGCCCGCCGGAAGCAGGCAGGCCGTCGTGGCCAGCGCCGCCAGCACGATCGGCGGCCACTCCCCCGGGACGAACGACTCGCCGAACCTCCCGAACTCGGGAGCTCCGGCCACCAGCCACCACACGTGCACCGCACCGTAGGCGGCGGTCCAGGCCGCCGCGAGCCGCTTCGCCATGCCGTCGAGTCTGCGGGCCGGGGCCCCGCCGCCGACTCCCCCACCGCGGGGAGCCGCCTCCCCCGCGCCGGGGACCGCTCAGACGTCGAGCAGCTTGCCGGTGTCGAGCGTGCAGTCCCACGGCGCGGGCAGGCGCAGGGCCACGCCCACCGGCTCCACCGTCACCTGCGTGTAGCCGCTCACCTCGGGCGCGCTGTGCAGCTTGACCATCCGCTGGAACGGGTCGACCACCAGGTAGAGCGGCACCCCCGCCGGGGCGTAGCTCATCGGCTTGACGACGTGGTCGTCGTAGGCGTTGCCCGCGGCCACCACGTCGACGAGCAGCATCGTGCTGTGGCCGTGGACCGCCTCGTCGGTCTCCATCACCGGGTTCGGCGGCACCACCGTCAGGTCGGGCACGTAGCGGTCGGCCTCGGGGCCGATGAACACGCTGATGTTGGGCCACACCTCCCAGCCGCGCTCGGCCACGGCCGGCAGCAGCTGGAAGAGCGCCTGGGCAATGATCGTGTTGTGCTGCCAGGTGCCGGGCTCGTTGACCACGATGCGACCGCCCACCATCTCGATGCGCAGCTCGGGGAACAGGTCGCGCACCGTGCGGTATCGCTCTTCGACCGGCCTGATCATGCCTTTTCCCTCACCTGAGTGTGATCGCTTCCTGGCAGAGCGTATTGCTCCCAGGCTGGGACAGTCTCGGGAAACGGTGAAGTACGTCTCACTCCCGGGCGGCCAGCGCCTCGGCCGGACGGGCCCGCAGCGCGAACCTGGCCGGGACCGCGGTGGCGGCCAGCGCCAGCGCGACGGTGGCGGCGACGACGCCCAGGTAGCCGAGCGGCTGCGGGTAGGGCGTGGCCGATCCCGTCATCCCGGCGCCGAACGCGGCCAGCGTCAGCAGCGAGATCCCGGTGCCGAGCGTCACGGCCAGCGCGGCGGCGACCGCCGTCTCCGTGCGCAGCATCCGCAGGATCTGCCGCCGCGTGGTGCCGACCATGCGGAGCAGCGCCAGCTCGCGGCTTCTGGCCGAGGTGGACATGGCCAGCGTGTTGACCACGGCGATGGCGCAGAAACCGATGATCAGGCCCATCGCGACGTACGTGACGGCCGCGTTGGAGGTGCCGGCCTCCGCCGCCTCGGCCCGGTCGCGTACGGTCACGCCGGGCAGGGCGCGCTCCAGCGCGGCACGTTCGCCACCGGAGACCAGGACGGTGGCGCGGGGGTCGTCCACGTGGTCGGCGACCAGCTCGTGGGGCAGCGTCAGGTCGGCGAAGCCGAGGCCGCGCGCGTAGACGGCCGCGATCGTGACCGTGGCGGGGGTGCCGTCACCGAGCGTCAGGGCGAGCCGGTCACCGACGCCGACGCCGAGCCTGTCGGCCGCGGTGCGGCTGACCGCCGCCGACGTGCCGCCGAAGCCGTCCAGCGAGCCCGCCGTCACGCCCAGGTCCATGGTGCGGTCCAGGCCGTCGGGCGTGACCGCCTGCACGCCGTACTTCTCCAGCTCGATCCGGGCGGTGGTGCGCAGCACCTCCGTGGCCGCGCGGACGCCGGGCACCTGGCGGGCGGCCTCGGCGGACGCGCCGGGGTCGAGCACGTGGTCGGCGGTGATGCCGGCGTTCAGCTCCTGCTGCGCGGCATGCCCGAGCGTGGCGGGAGAGAACAGGATGGTGCTCGTCATCGCGGTCATGAGGGTGAGCGGCCCGATCACCGCGGCGAGCCGCCCGGTGCCGGCGCGCAGGTTGCGGTGCGCCAGGTAGCCGCCGGCGCCGGGCACGCGCAGCGGCAGCGCGGTGACCGCGCGGGCGAGCGCCGGGCCGAGCAGGATCACCGCGACCGTCCAGACCAGTGCGGTCAGCATGGAGACCGGGCTGGAGGCCGCCTCGACGGACAGGTTCGCCAGCAGGATCGTCAGCGCCACGGCGCCCGCGAAGACGAGCACGCCGGCGACCGTCCGCACCCGGGGCAGCCCGGCGGCGGGCAGCGCGGCCTCGCTCAGCGCCTCCACCGGCCTGATCCTGGCGACGCGGCGGGCCGACACGCGGGCGGCGGTCCATGCGGCGGCCAGGGTGGCGAGCAGCGCGGCGAGCGCCGGGAACGGGCTGACGACGAGCGCCAGGTTCTCCGGCACGGCGCCGAGCGCGACGAAGCGCTCACGCAGCCAGAGCCCCAGCAGGATCCCGCCACCCGCGCCGATCGTCCCGGCGACCACGCTGATCGTCAGCGCCTCGCCGCCGATGAGCTTCCTGATCTGCCGGGGCGTGGCCGCGACGGCGCGCAGCATGGCCAGCTCGCGCCGGCGCTGCTGGATGGAGAGCGCGAACGTGCCGGCCACCACGAGGATCGCCACGAGCAGCGAGGTGCCGCCGAGCGCGCCGCCGAGGCTGATCAGCTTGACCCTGGCGTTCTCCGCGTCGAGGAACTCCACGGTGCCGCGCGCGTCGCCGGTGTAGGCGAGCGCGCCCTCGACCTTGACGTCCACCCGGGGGAAGACGCCGATCGCGGTGACGAGGCCGTCGCGCCCGGCCAGGCGGCGGGCCTCGGCCGTGCTGAAGAAGATCGTGTCCTGGCTGGGCAGCGCCTGCGCGGTGACGCCGACGACCCGGTATCCGGGGATCTTCGCCGTACGGTGCCGGGCGTCCACGACGACCTCGCCGGCGGCACGCGGCGGCCGGCCGCTCGCCAGCGTGAACGGGGTGAGCGCGGCCGACTCCCAGCCGTGCGCGGTGAACCCGGCGAACGGGAACGTCACCTCCGTCACGACCTTCGTCACGCCCGGCGCCCGCCTGACCTCGCCGGCGATCCTCTCGGGGATCCAGCGGCGCTCGGCGAGCGGCTTGGCCTTCGTCTTGCCGTTCGCCTTGGTGTGCCGGGCGTACTGGTCGCCGGCCAGGACGAGGGGGGCGCCCGCGTAGCGCTCCGGCGCCACCGCGCCCCGCAGGCCCGTCTCCAGCAGCATGCCGCAGGCCGTCACCAGCGCCGCCGCGCACAGCAGCGCCACGAACGCGCCCGCGAACCCCGCCCTGCGGTGCCCGATGGTCCGCCACGCGAAGGAGATCATCACGTCCACGCCCCCAGCCTGGTCATCCGCTCGGCGACCTTGTCGGCGGCCGGGGCGCTCATCGAGTCCACGATCCGGCCGTCCGCCAGGAACAGCACGGTGTCGGCGTACGAGGCTGCCACCGGGTCGTGGGTGACCATCACCACGGTCTGGCCGAGCCCGGAGACGACCTCGCGCAGCAGGACCAGCACGTCGCGTGCGGTCATGGTGTCGAGCGCCCCCGTGGGCTCGTCACCGAACACCACCTCGGGCCTGGTGACCAGCGCCCTGGCGATCGCCACGCGCTGCTGCTGCCCGCCGGAGAGCTGGGCGGGACGATGCCCGGCGCGCCCGTCGAGCCCGACCCGGCGCACGATCTCCGCCAGCCAGGCGGGGTCCGGCCTGACGCCCGCTAGGGTGAGCGGGAGCGTGATGTTCTCGGTCACGGTGAGGGAGGCGACCAGGTTGAACGCCTGGAAGACGAAGCCCACGCGCTTCCTGCGCAGCTCGGTCAGCTGGGTCTCGTTCATGCCGGCCAGCTCGGTGCCGCCGAGCCGGACCGACCCCGAGGTGGGCAGGTCCAGGCCGGCGGCACAGTGCAGGAACGTGCTCTTGCCCGAGCCGGACGGGCCCATGATCGCGGTGAACGTGCCCGCCGGGATTCCCACCGACACCTCGCGCAGGGCGGCCACCGCGCCGTGTCCCTTGCCGTACACCTTGCTCACGGCGTTCAGCCGCACGACTTCTGTCATGGGAACCAGCCTGCTGATCTGGGCTTTCCCGGACCAGAGAGCCGATCATCACCCGGGCATGACCTCATCATGATCCGGACATACTGGTAGACATACCCTCGTGATTCGCATACTCCTGGCCGAGGACCAGCACGTGATCCGGGAAGCGCTCGTGACGCTGCTGGGCCTGGAAGCCGACATCGACGTCGTCGCGGCGGTCGAGTCGGGCGAGGCGGCCGTCGCCGCCGCCGTCGAGCACCGGCCGGACGTGGCCGTGCTCGACATCGACATGCCAGGGGCGATGGACGGCCTCGACGCCGCCGCCGAACTGCGCACCCGGGCGCCCGGCTGCCGCACGCTCATGCTCACCGCGCACGGCAAGCCGGGACACCTGCGCCGGGCGCTCGCCTCGCAGGTGGACGGGTTCGTGCTGAAGACGGCGCCGCCGGACGAGCTGACCGCGGCGATCAGGAAGGTGACGCGGGGGGAGCGCGTCCTGGACCCCTCGCTCGCCGTCACCGCCTGGAATCTGGCCGACAACCCGCTCACCCCGCGCGAGGCCGACGTGCTGCGGCTGGCCGCGGGCGGCGCCGAGGCCACGGAGATCGCCGCCGAGCTGTTCCTGAGCGCGGGGACGGTGCGCAACTACCTCACGGCGATCGTCACCAAGCTCAACGCCCGCAATCGCACCGACGCCGCCCGCATCGCCGCCGAAGCCGGCTGGATCTAGCAGGCGCGCCCGACGGTGGGCGGCTCTATCGAGCAGGGGCCGGGGTCAGTGCCGGAGCGGGGATGGTGGCGGTCAGTTCGAACCAGCCGCCCTCGCCGGAGACGGCCAGGCGCCCGTCCAGCTCGGACAGGCGGGTGGTGAGGTTGCCGATCCCGGCCGAACCACGCCGCCCCTCCGAGGCGCGCGTACCGTCGTTGCGGACGCTCAGCCGTACGACGCCGTCGCCGGCCGCGGTGGTGATCGAGCAGCGGCTCGCCGCGCTGTGGCGCAGCACGTTGGTCACGGCCTCCCGCAGCACCGCGCCGAGCACGTGCTCCACCTCCGGGTCGAGGCCGGGATGGCGGAGGTCGAGCGTGGCGGCGACCCCCGCGGCGGCCAGCACCGAACGCGCCGACTCCGCCTCGGCGGCCAGCGAGAGCCGCCCGTCCTCGCCCGAGACGGTCGCGAGGTCCGCCGTCGCCCGCTCGGTCATCGCCGCCACGTCGGCGAGTTCCTTACGGGCGCGTTCGGGGTCGAGGCGGTGGGCGAGCTCGCACTTCAGCAGGATCGCGGCCAGCGTGTGGCCGAGCAGGTCATGCAGGTCGCGGGCGGCGCGCAGCCGTTCCTCGACCACGGCGGCGCGGGCCAGGCCGTCCCTGGACTCGCGCAGCTCCCTGGTCAGCCGGGCCAGCGTGAGCAGCCCGTACATGACCAGGCCGGTCACGACCGTGCTGATGGCGTAGTTCACGGTCAGCGGGACCGGCAGGCGGAGCAGGACGCCGGCGGCCGTGACGACCGCGACGATCACGGCGGTGAGCGGCAGCGCCACCGCCCACCGGAACGCCAGCAGGACCGGACCGGCCAGGAAGCCGGCCACGCCCAGCCACGCCTGGCCGAACAGCGGGATCGGCGCGAACGTCAGCACCGCCATGATCGCCAGCGCCGTCCTGTGGCGTCCCTCGATCGAGCGGAGCTGCATGACGATGATGACCAGCAGCAGCGGCGCGGGCCAGAACGAGCCCGCGAGCAGCAGCGCCTTGGCCGAGAAGCCGACCATGACGGTCGCCAGCAGCGCCGTCGCCACCGGCGCGTCGGCGGCGGGCGGGGCGGGCGCGCGGGTGGCGGGCAGCGTGGCCTCGACGACCAGCTTGGAGTCCGGTGCGAGGCCGACCGTGAGCGTGCCTCCGGCCGCCTCGACCTGCGCGGGCAGCTCGCCCAGCCGGTCGTCGCCCGCGGTGCGCGCGCCGTCGTCGCAGACGCGCAGCCGTACCGAGTCCGCGACGGCGACGGTCTCGATCAGGCAGGTCGTGGCCGAACGCCGGCGTACGACGTCGGTCACGGCCTCGCGCAGCACGGCCGCGAGCAGCGCGCCCGCCGGGCCGAGCGGTTCGGCGTGGCTCATGCGCACCTCGGGGACGATGCCGGCGGCGGCGAGCATGGCCTTGGCCGTGGTCACCTCCGGGGCCAGCGACATCGCACGGTAGCCGGCCGCCGCGGCCCGCGCGTCGGCCAGCGCGCGCCGGGCCGTCTCCACGTCAGGGGCACCGGCCGCGGCGCTGCGGGCGATCGCGGCCAGCGCCTCGCCCAGGCCGCGGCTGAGCTCGGCGGCGATGCGCAGCCGTTCCTCGGCCGCGGCGGTCAGGGCCAGGGACAGGCGGGCGGCGTTCACCTCGTCGATCCGGTCGACCATCGTGGTGAGGCCGCGGACGAGCAGGCAGATCAGCACCATGCTGATCAGCGGGTCGGCGGGGCCGATGAGGGCCGCGACCCCGACGACGCCCAGCGCGAGCGGCCACAGCCTGGTCAGGAGCAGCGACCCGCCGACGAAGCCGAGAATCCCGACCGACGTGCCGTACAGCAGCACCGAGCCGCAGGTCACCACGGTCTGCGCCGCGAGCACCCACCATGTCCGGCGCCTGACGAACGCCACCTGGAGGGGGAAGGCGAGCAGCGCCAGCGGCGAGCCGGCCACCACGTAGACGCTGGTGAGTCCCGCGAACACCACGGTGACGATGACCATTGCCCGCTTCTGCACCCACGCAGCCTACGAGACACGCTCCCGCCCGCCTGCGGCGGCCGCCACGAGCGCGCTGCGCACCCCGGCCCGGCGTGATCTCATCATGAACCCGACAATTGACTCTCCAGCAAGGGGAGACGCGAAGGTGGGGGCATGGACGGCACGCTCTACTCGATCGGCGACCTGGCCCGGCGCACCGGGCTGACGGTCAAGACCATCAGGTTCTACTCCGACCAGGGCATCGTGCCGCCCGCCGACCGCGGCCCCACCGGCTACCGCCGCTACGACGCCGCCGCCGTCGCCCGCCTCGATCTCGTACGGACGCTGCGCGAGCTGGGTGTGGGCCTGGCGACCATCCGCAGGGTCGTGGACCGGGAGGTCACGCTCGCCGAGGTCGCCGCGGCCCACGCCGAGGCGCTGAGCGTGCAGATCCGCACGCTCAGGCAGCGCCGGGCGGTGCTCACGGCGGTGGCCAGGCGGGGCTCGACCCCTGAGGAGATGGATCTCATGCACAAGCTGGCCAGACTGTCCGAGGAGGAGCGCCGGGAGCTGATCGGCGGCTTCCTGGACGCGGTGTTCGACGGGCTGGTGGTCGACGGGCTGGGGCTCGACGGCCCCAGGCGCTCGATGACGCCCGAACTGCCCGACGACCCCACGGCCGAGCAGGTCGAGGCCTGGGTGCGGCTGGCCGAGCTGTCCCGGGACCCGGACTTCCGCGCCTCGATGCGCCGGCTGGCCGAGGACCACCGGGACGACGGCCTCGGCCTGCGTCCCGGCCCGGTCGAGGCGGCCCGCGCCCGCGCCGGGGCGCCTCCGTCGGCGGCCGACGTGGCGGCGGTGGCGGGCGAGTACGCGCGGGCGCTCGGCGTCCCCGACGACGCCGCGCTGCGGCGCCGCCTCCTCTCCCGGCTGGAGGCCGCCGCCGATCCTCGCCGCGAGCTCTACCTGGACCTGCTCGCCGCGATCAACGGCTGGCCGGCCCCGGAGCCGCTCGCCCCGGCTCTCACCCCGTTCGTCGAGGCGCTGCGCGGGCGGCCCGGCCCCTGAGGTGCACCAGGATGGTGGGGTGAGAATCTCGTACGTCCTGGTCGTGGCGGCGCTGGCGGTGGCCGGGTGCGGCACGCGGACGGCCGGCGAGGCGGGGGCCCCGCCGGCTCCGCCCCGGCACACCGTCCAGGTCACGCCGATCCCGCCCCTGGACTCCGAGCGCGCGGCGCCGGCCAGGAGCCGGTGCCCCCGGTCGGGGCTGCGGCTCACCGCCGAGCCGGCGAACGCGGCGATGGGCCTGCGGGCGCAGACGCTGATCCTCACCAACTGCGGCAAGCGGGTGCGCCAGGTCAGCGGCTACCCGAAGGTGCGGCTGCTGGACGCGGCCGGCGACCCGCTGAAGGTGCGCCTCGACCGGGGCGCCCAGGAGATCACCACGGCCGTCGCGGACCCGGGGCCGGAGACGGTGACGTTGCGGCCCGGCCGATCGGCGCACTTCAGCCTGGCCTGGCGCAACACGTACACGGACACGAGCCGCCGGTCCGAGGTCGGGGCCACGGTCGGGGCGACGGTGGTCGTCACCGCCGCCGGAGCCCGGCTCACCGTGGACACGCCGGTGGACCTCGGCTCGACGGGCGTCCTCGGCGTCACCGCGTGGACCTCCCCCAAGGGGGGCTGACTCAGGCCAGCCAGCGGCCGTCGCGCATCAGGTCGCGGCCCTTCAGCTCGTTCACCTCGCGCCACGCCTGGATCCGCTGCGGGCGGACGCGGAAGAAGGGGTAGGGCTCGCCGATCTCGCGCGGGTCGAAGCCGGTCTTGGCGGCGAACGCGTCACCGACCTCGGCCGTGATCTCGGTGATCTCCACGGTGCCGTCGATCAGGACGACGTCCCGCGTCAGCCCCAGCCCCAGCCGGACCAGCCCGGTGGCCGCCAGGTTACGGCCGGTGGGGCTGGCGGCCGGGGTCGACAGCAGCAGGCTGGAGCCGTCCCACAGGAAGGACAGCGGCACCAGGAACGGCGCCCCCTTCTCCGGGTCGGCCGTCGCCACCCACGTGTCGACGTCGGACTCCAGCCGGCGCAGCGTGTCCTGCTTGCGCTGCTCGAACGTGCGGGGGTCGGGCAGGGTCATGCGGTGTGCTCCTGGAAGATCGGGGTGGCGGCCACGGCTAGAGGATCTTGTGGACCCAGTCGTGCGTGTCGGGCCGGGAGCCGTACTGGATGCCCACGAGCTCCTCGCGGATGCGCATCGTCACCGGCCCCGGGGTCCCGTCGCCGACGGTCCAGGCGCGGTCGGCGCCCTTGACGGAGCCGACGGGCGTGACGACGGCGGCCGTGCCGCAGGCGAACACCTCGGTGAGCTCGCCGGACTCGCACCCGGCCTGCCACTCGTCGGTGCTGATCAGCCGCTCCTCGGCCTCCAGGCCGAGCTCGTCGGCCAGGCCGAGGATGGAGTCGCGGGTGATCCCGGGCAGGAGGGTGCCGGTGAGGGCGGGGGTGACGAGCTTGTCGCCGAAGACGAAGAACAGGTTCATCCCTCCCATCTCCTCCACGTAGCGGTGCTCGTGGGCGTCGAGCCAGACGACCTGGTCGCAGCCCTGCGCGACGGCCTCCCGCTGGGCCACGAACGCGGCCGCGTAGTTGCCGCCGCACTTGGCGAAGCCGGTGCCCCCGGGAGCGGCGCGGGTGTACTCGGTGGACAGCCACACCGAGACCGGCTTGATGCCCCCGGTGAAGTACGAGGCCGCCGGCGAGGCGATCACCAGGTACTTGTACGTCTTGGACGGGTAGTTCACGCCGAGCCCGACCTGGGTGGCGATGATGAACGGCCGCAGGTAGAGGCTGTGCCCCTCGGTGGTGGGCACCCAGTCGCGGTCGGTCTGGACCAGGAGCTCCAGCGACTCGACGAACGTCTCCTCGGGCAGCTCGGGCATGGCCATGCGGGCGGCGGACCGGTTGAACCGGCTCGCGTTGGCGTAGGGCCGGAAGGTGACCACGGACCCGTTGACCTGCCGGTAGGCCTTGAGCCCCTCGAACAGCTCCTGCGCGTAGTGGAAGACGGACGTGGCCGGGTCGAGGGTGAGCGGCCCGTACGGCTGGAGGCGGGCGTCGTGCCAGCCGCGGCCCTCGGTGTAGTCGATCGAGATCATGTGGTCGGTGAAGACCTGGCCGAATCCCGGGTTCGCCAGTACCTGCTCGCGCTCGGCCGCGGTGCGAGCGTGGTCGGATAGCTGCACGTCGAAGCTGAGCTTCTGAGCGATGGTCATGACGCGGGTCCTTCTCTCTGCGATTCCTGCGGGTGCTGCCGCGAAACGGCAGTCCGTACTTCCTATTGTCTCGCTATTTGGGATGGCAAGGGGGTGACGCCCGTTTGGACATGAAAAAGCGCCTGGCGGGTCCTCGTTCGGGACCGCCAGGCGCTGCTGAGCAGGGGCGGCCCCTAGCTCGATACGCGCGCGGTGATGTCGTCACCGATCTCGTGCGTGGTGCGTCCGGCCCAGCCGGTCAGGCGCTCGACGATGTCGTCGGCGACGGCCTGCTCGACCCTGGCCGCCTCGGCGCTGAGGCCGAGGTGCTCCAGGAGCATGGCGACCGACAGGATCGTGGCGGTCGGGTCGGCCTTGCCCTGCCCGGCGATGTCGGGCGCGCTGCCGTGCACCGGCTCGAACATGCTGGGCGCGGTGCCCTCGGGGTTGATGTTGCCGCTGGCGGCCAGGCCGATGCCGCCCGCGACGGCCGCGCCGAGGTCGGTGATGATGTCGCCGAACAGGTTGTCGGTGACGATGACGTCGAACCGCTCCGGCTGGGTGACGAAGAACATCGAGGCCGCGTCGACGTGGCTGTAGTCGGTGGTGACGTCGGGGTACTCCTCGGCCACCCGGTTGACGGTGCGCTGCCAGAGGTCGCCGGCGAAGGTGAGCACGTTGGTCTTGTGGACGAGCGTGAGCTTCTTGCGCGGGCGCGAGCGCGCCTTCTCGAACGCGTAGCGCACGACGCGCTCGACGCCGTGGGCGGTGTTGAGCGACTCCTGGGTGGCGATCTCGTACGGGGTGCCGCGCCGCATGGTGCCGCCGGTGCCGGCGTAGAGGCCTTCGGTGCCCTCGCGGACCACGATCATGTCGATGTCCTCGGCCGGGGTGTCGGCCAGGGGCGTCTCGACGCCGGGGAAGAGCTTGACCGGGCGCAGGTTGACGTAGTGGTCGAACTCGAAGCGCAGGCGCAGCAGCAGCTCGCGCTCCAGGATGCCGGGGGGCACGCTGGGGTCGCCGATGGCGCCGAGCAGGATCGCGTCGTAGCCGCGCAGCTCCTGCATCACACTGTCGGGCAGGGTCTCACCGGTGCGGTGATAGCGGGCGGCGCCCAGGTCGTAATGGGTGGCTTCGATCTTGGTCCCGACCGCTTCGAGGACCTTCAGACCTTCGGCCACGACCTCGGTGCCGATGCCATCACCAGGGATGACGGCCAGACGAATGTTGCGCGACTCCATGGGCGTACCTTACCGGCTCGTCTCGGCTGCCGAACACATGATCTCAGTGGCTGGGATGCGGCGCGCCGCCGTTGTCGCGGCGGTCCAGGGCTGTCTGCAGGGCCTCGGCGGCCTCGTTCTCGTGCTCGTCGGCGCTGTTCCAGGCATACATCTCGTACATGAGGTGACTCATCTCGTTTCGCGGGGCGTCGGATGTGTGAAGTCGGATCCCGGTCGCGAATCCGCCCGGGCCTGTGTTCGCGGTCCGGATCACGGACCGGCGAAGGAGGGACTTACCGGCCGACAGCAACGCCACTCACCGCGGCGAGTCGTCGACCTGCCCTAACAGGCCCCGCCGCGGCAGGTAATGAGTACGAGCACCTGGCGCATTACTCGTCAGACTACCAGCGCGTCTCGTTGGATGTCCTACTATCTCGCATCGTGAGACACGAAGAGGGGCCACCGGTGCGGCGGCCCCTCTCGTCGGGAGTGCGTCAGAGGTCGACCGAGCGGCCGCTCTCCGCGCCGATCTCGGAGCCGATCTGCTCCAGCACGTCGGACGGGATCGCGGTGTCGACGGTCAGCGCGATGAGCGCCTTGCCGCCCTTGACGTCACGGGCCACCTGCATCGAGGCGATGTTGATGCCCTGCTCGCCGAGGATGCGGCCGACGACGCCGACGACGCCGGGCCGGTCGGTGTAGGTGAAGAACGACAGGTGCTCGGTCGGCTCGATCTCCATCTGGTAGCCGTTGACCTCGACGATCTTGGTGATCTGCCGGGGGCCGGAGAGCGTGCCGGACACCGAGACGTGGCGGCCGTCGGCCAGCACGCCGCGCACGGTGATCACGTTGCGCCAGTCGGGGCTGTCGGAGCTGGTGACCAGCTCGACGGCGATGCCCCGGTCCTTGGCCAGCAGCGGCGCGTTGACGTACGTGACCTGCTCCTCGATCACGTCGGCGAAGACGCCCTTGAGGGCGGCGAGCTCGATGACCCGCACGTCCTGGGCGGCGATCTCGCCGCGGACCTCGATGTCGAGCTTGGTGGCCACCTCGCCGGCCAGCGCGGTGAAGACCCGGCCCAGCTTCTCGGCGAGCGGCAGGCCCGGCTTGACGTCCTCGGCGACGGCGCCGCCCTGGACGTTGACCGCGTCGGGCACGAACTCGCCGGCCAGGGCCAGCTTGACGCTGCGCGCGACCTGAGTGCCGGCCTTCTCCTGGGCCTCGTGCGTGGAGGCGCCCAGGTGCGGCGTGACGACGACCTGGTCGAGCTCGAACAGCGGGCTGTCGGTGCACGGCTCCTTGGCGAACACGTCGAGGCCGGCGCCGGCGACGCGGCCTTCCTTGATCGCCGAGTAGAGGGCGGCCTCGTCGACGATGCCGCCGCGGGCCACGTTGATGATCCGCACCGACGGCTTGACCTCGTGCAGCTCGCGGTCGCCGATGAGACCCAGGGTCTCCTTGGACTTGGGCAGGTGGACGGTGATGAAGTCGGCCTGCTTGAGCACCTCGTCGAGGCTGAGCAGCTTGACGCCCATCTGCGCGGCGCGGGCCGGCGGCAGGTAGGGGTCGTAGGCGATCAGCTCGACGCCGAACGGCTGCAGCCGTTGGGCCACGAGCTGGCCGATCTTGCCGAGGCCGAGGATGGCGACGACCTTCTCGTCGAGCTCGACGCCGGTGTACTTGGACCGCTTCCACTCGCCGTTCTTCAGCGCGGCGTGGGCCTGCGCGGTGTTGCGGGCGCTGGCCAGGATGAGCGCCACGGTCTGCTCGGCGGCGCTGGTGATGTTGGAGGTGGGCGCGTTGACCACCATCACGCCGGCCTTGGTGGCCGCCTCGACGTCGACGTTGTCGAGGCCGACGCCGGCGCGCGCGACCACGCGCAGCTTGGGCGCGGCGGCGATGGCCTCAGCGTCGACCTGGGTGGCGGAGCGGACGATGAGCGCGTCCACGTCGGCCAGGGCGGGCAGCAGCTGGGAACGGTCGGCGCCGTCGGTGTGGCGGACCTCGAAATCGGCGCCGAGGACGGCGAGACCGGCCTCGGACAGCTCCTCTGCTACCAGAACGACGGGCTTGTTCACGAGTGTTGGATCCTTAGGCGAGCGGCGGGCGGGAGGGACACGTCCCTGGGTCCCTCGGAGCCCTCAGAGTCTATCCACCGCTTGTGAACGCGTTCACGAGAGACCCAGCATTCGAGACGCCTCCCGCGGTACCCAGCACCCGGAAACTCATCCACACTGCACCCATCTTTGTCTTGATCGGGAGATTTATTGGCCATTAGCCTGATAAGCCGTGGCCTACTACCTATGGTTCGTCATATGAGCATCGGGAATCCTGCGCTTGCCGACGTGCTCGCCCAGCATGGTGGTCCGCACCGCCTGCTGGCGGCTCTCGCTGACTGTGGAGTCCTGGTGGCCGTGCGACCAGATCGATCCGTCGTCCTCGGGACGACCCAGGCCGGTGACCGGGTCCTGCTCGGCTACACCAGCGCGGTGACCTATGCCCGGCACCGCGGCGGCCATTCCCTGTCGGCGTGCGACGCCGACACCATCCTCGACATCCAGCGCGTCACCGGCGTGCGGGAGATCGTGATCGACGCCGCAGGCCCCGCCGCCGCCGCCGTCCCCATCGACGACCTGGCGCGCTTCCTCACCTCCACCCGTACGGGCCCGACGCCGGTCCTGTCGGGAGCCGCGCCGGCCGCCTACGCGACGGGCGCGATGGCCACGGTGTCGCGCGGGACCGTGATGGCGCAGGCGGCCCCCGCCTCGCCCGAAGCGCCCCCGATGCCGTGGATCCCGGCGCCGCGCCCGCACCTGTCGGGCCCGATGCAGCAGGTCGACCCCGGCTACCGGCGTTGCACGCACCCGATCCTGCCCGCGCTGCGCCAGGCGATCGCCCAGCTCCTCCAGGACTTCCCGCTGGTGCACCACGTGTGGATCTCCGAGGCCCGTACGGCGTCCGGCGCGACCGGGATCATGCTGCACGTGAAGGTGCACATGTCGGCCGCCGAGGACGTCGTGCGCGACCTGCACCGGGGCGCCAGGGCCCGGCTGCCGCAGTTCGCGGCCAGCGGGGCGCCGATCCTGATGGCTCGGGTCGCGGACTCGCGCAGCGAGCGCCGGATGATCGAGATCGGGGCGCACGTGGTCTGCGCGAACGTCCACGAATAGCGAAACTGGGCCCTACCGAACAAGCCTCTGCTCGGCTTCAATGAGGCCATGATCGCACCCGGCGTGGCCGCCCCCACGGTCTCCAGTGGCGTGCGCCTGGGCTACGGCGTCGGGTCGTTCTGCACCGCGACCTTCACCGCCGTGCCCGGGCTGCTGCTGCTGTACTACATGACCAACTTCCTGGCGGTGCCCGCGTGGCTGGCCGGGGTCGTGGTGACGGCGCCCAAGGTGTGGGACCTGCTGATCAACCCGCTGGTGGGCCGCTGGTCCGACCGCACCGCCTCACGGCTCGGCCCGCGCCGCCCGTGGCTGCTGGCGGGCGCGTGCACGCTGCCCGTCGCGTTCTTCCTGGTATTCGCCGGCCCGCCGCTGACCGGCGTCCCCGCCGCCCTGTACGTGGGCGCCTGCTTCCTGGCGGCGGCCACGGCCTACGCCCTGTTCGAGGTGCCGTACAAGGCGATGCCCGCCGAGATGACCGACGACTACCACGAGCGGACGTCGCTGCTGCAGTGGCGGATGGTGTTCGTCGGCGCGGGCACCGCGATCGCCGGCATCGCCGCCCCGGCCATCGTCAACAGCCAGGGCGACAGCGGCACGCTGGACAGCTACCGGCTGATGGGCGTGGTGATCGCCGTCGTGCTGCTCGCCGCCATGCTGGGCTCGTTCCTCGGCACGGCCCGCGCCCCCATGACGGGCGCCCCGCAGGCCGACACCGGCAGCCTGATCAGGCAGTTCGCCGTGGTCAGGGGCAACGCGTCGTTCCTGTGGCTGACGGTGCTGAGCTGCACCCAGCAGCTCGCGGTGGCCATCATGCTGGCCGCCGCGCCGTACTTCGCCGCGTACACGATCGGCGACCCGAAGGCCACGACCTCGCTGTTCGCGGCGCTGGTGGGGCCGATGATGCTGACCATGCCGCTGTGGTCGTGGCTGTCCAGGCGCTTCGACAAGCGGGGCGCGATGATCCTGGCCGCGCTGACGTTCGCGACCGGCACCGCGCTGGCCCTGGCCACCCCGCTCTTCGGCGGCTGGTACGCGCACGCGATGATCCTGCTGGTGGGCACCGGGGTGGCGGGGGTGACGCTGCTGCAGTTCTCGATGCTGGCCGACGTGATCGCGCAGGACGCCGCGGACACGGGCAAGCGGCGGGCGGGCGTGTTCACCGGGCTGTGGACGGCGGTCGAGAGCGGCGTGAGCGCGTTCGGGGCGCTGATCTTCGGCGTGATCCTGTCGATGGGCGGCTTCCTGTCCTCGGAGCCGAGCAGGCCGGTCGAGCAGCCGGACAGCGCGGTGACCGCGGTGCTCGTCGGGCAGACCGCGGTCCCCGCGCTGATCATCCTGCTGTCGGTGGCGATGACGTTCGGCTACCGGATCAAGGACCCTATGCGAGCCGCCGCGCCGGCGCCGGACGGGTCCGGGTGACGAGCCCGGCCACCGCCGCGGCCAGCAGTGGCAGGCCGAGCACGACCACGGCGCAGAACACCCAGGGCACCGCGATGAGGGGCATGCCGAGCTCGAACTGGAAGTCCCCCGGAGCGCCCGGCCGCGGGACGCGCGACCTCGTCAACAGCCAGGCCAGCGTGATGCCCGTGACCGACCCGGCGACGGCGCCGACCAGCGCGCCGAGCCCGGCGATGTAGCCGGCCTGGGCCGCCACGATGAGCCTGCGCACCCGGGGCGGCGCGCCGACGGCCGACACGGTGTCGAGGTCGCGCCGCATGTCGGCCACCGCGAGCCCGGTGGCCGCGAACGTGCCGCCGAGCACCAGCACCACGGCCAGCCCCAGGGCCAGCCAGAGCACCCCCGCGGGGTAGTCGTCGTAGCCGTTCTCCACCCTGACGTACGCGTCGCGGTGGGCCGCCCCGATCTGCGCCGCCAGCGTCGCCGGATCGGCCGGCCGGTGCGCCGCGTACAGCGTGCGCTCGCCGATCTTCAGGCCGGCCGCCCGCAACGCGGTGGCCGGGATCAGGGCGCCGGCCTGCTTCGGCTGCGCCGGGCGGGCCTCGACCGCCGGGATCTCAAGGTCGCGGCGGTCGAGGGACAGTCCGACGCGCACCTTGCCGCCGCGCACCGCTCCGGGCTGGAACACGATCGCCTTGCCCTCGGCCAGGGCCGCCGCGGCCACCGGGTCCACCCGGCCCTGCAGGAGCGCGAGCAGCCGGGCGTCCCCCACGGGCAGGTTGAACACCGCGCCGTGGCAGAAATCCCTGCACGCCTCGAACGGGGCTCGCAAATGGAGCGAGGCCTCCTCGCCCTTCTCGGTGACGGCCCGCTGCCCGCTGACCAGCGGCACCCCCGGGAGCGCCTTCTCGGCGGCGGCGCGCACCCGGGCCCACTCCCGGTCGTCCAGGCCGTTGCCCCTGATCACGAGCGTGCCCGTCGGCTCGACGGCCCAGGTGTTCTCCTTGCGGACCGTGTACTGGCTCTCGGCCCCGATGCCCAGCGTGATCGCCCCCATGGTGGCGGCCATGACCGCCGCCACGGCGGAGGCCGTACGGACCCGGTGCCGGGAGGCGTCGCGCACGGACAGCCGGAGCGGGAGCGGCAGCCGCGCGGCGAGCCGTCCGGTGGCGCGCACCAGCCACGGCGTGACGGCGACCAGCCCCAGCACGAACGGGACCACGCCGATCATGATCAGCCGTCGTTCGCTCATGAGCCCGAGCGCGCATCCGGCCAGCCCTGCCGCGATCAGGAGGAGGCCGAGGACCGGGTGGCCGGCGCGGTCGCGGGCCATGACCCGGGCCTCCCGTCCGGCGAGGACCCGCGCCGGGCTCTGCCGGGCGGCCTGCACGGCCGGGACGAGGGCGGCGATCACCCCGGTGGCCGTGCCGAGCAGGACGACGCCGAGGATCTGGAGCCAGGGCACGTCGGGCGGGCCGTAGCCGCCGATCATCTCGCGCACCAGCGGCGCCGGGGCGATCGCGGCGGCGATGCCGAGCGCCGCCCCGGCCGGCGTCGCGATCCCGCCGAGCACCAGCCCGTCCGCCAGCACGATCAGCTTCAGGTGGGCCGGGGAGCCGCCGTGGGCGGCGATCACGGCCAGCTCCCGGCGCCGCCGGCGCAGCCCGACCGCGAAGGCCGGCCCGGCGAGCAGGACGGTCTCCACGATGACGAGCACGCCGGCCACGGCGGCGGCGATCACCACGTCGGTGTCCCTCGGGGAGTACGCCGGGTACAGGCGCGGGACCGCGGGCGGGTCCTCGATGACCGCGCGGGACTCGACGCGGAGCCCCGAGGCGTTCAGCCGGCGCACCTGGTCCCAGCCAACCGGAGCGGGCGCGTCGGCGAGCCAGCCGGTGCCGTGCCCGTCCTCCTTGTCGCGCAGCAGCGTGCCCGGCAGGCTCACGACCTCGCGCTGCAGCGCGTGGTAGGGGTACTCGACGACGCCGACCACCCGCACCTGGCGGCGCTCGGCCAGCACGCTCATCGGCCGCCCCAGGCGCACGTCGAGGCCGAGCATCGCGGGCGTCACCGCGACCTCGTCCGGCGCGGCCGGGAAGCGGCCCTGGAGCAGCGGGCGCATCCCGCGCGTCATGGGATCGCGCAGATCCACCTCCGTGACGCCGGCCACGTCCTCGCCGTTCGGCAGGTTCACCATCACCGAGCCGCGGTTCAGGGGGATGAGCCGGGCGTCGAGCAGCGCGCCGACCTCGGCCTGCGTCCACGGCCGCGTGGACTTCGGCGTTCCTTTCGCCTCCTTGAAGACGCCGGAGACGTCCTGCCTGATCGGCCCGCGAACCTCGGTCGTGGCGATCTGCGCGTCGGCCGCGCCCAGGGCCCTGGTCAGGCCCTCCCGCCTGGAGACGTCGCCGGTGGCGAGCCCGGTCAGCAGGGTGGAGATCACCAGCACCGGGAGGCCGATCATCACCGTGATCAGCGTGCTGCGGCCCTTCGCGCGCAGGGCGTCCCTGCGGGAGAGGCGTAGAGCCGCGCGGAAGGCGCTCATCGAGCGCTCTCCAGCCGCACGGCCGCCGCGTCCGCGATCGCGCCGTCGCGCAGGTAGACGACCCGGTCGGCCCAGGCGGCGTAGCGGGGCTCGTGGGTGACGAGCAGCACGGCGGCGCCCGCGTCGCAGCGCTCGCGCAGCAGCCGCAGGATGCCGTCGCCGGTCGCGGTGTCGAGCGCGCCGGTGGGCTCGTCGGCCAGCAGCAGCCGCCGCTCCCCTGCCAGCGCCCTGGCGATGGCCACCCGCTGGCGCTGACCGCCCGACAGCTCCTCGGGGAAGCGGTCGGCGACCTGGCCGGCACCCACCTCCTCCAGCGCGGCCTCCGCCTCCTCACGGGCCCGGCCCGCGGCCACGCCGTCGAGCTCGCGGGGCAGCATCACGTTCTCGGCGGCCGTCAGGGACGGGATCAGGTTGAGGTCCTGGAACACGTACCCGACGCTCCTGCGGCGTAAGGCGGCCAGATCCTTGACGGCGGCCAGGTCGGCGCCCTCGATCACGACGCTGCCGGAGGTGGGCCGGTCGAGGCCGCCCGCCACGTTGAGCAGGGTGGACTTGCCGGAGCCCGACGGGCCCATCACCGCGACCAGCTCGCCGCGCGCGACGTCGAGGCTCACGCCCTTGAGCGCGTGCACGTCCCCGTGGGTCCGGGTCACCTCACGCAGGCTCACCACAGTCATGCGTTCTTCTCCTTGAGTACGGCCTCGCAGTGGTCCAGCCAGCGCTGTTCCGCCTCGGCCTTGAAGATCATCGAGTCGATCACGAGCCGTTGCGCCGGTCCGCCCGTCCCTCGGTGCTTGGCTCTGGTCAGCTCCTGGAGCATGCGCATGGTGGCCATGCGCTGGGCCAGGATCACCGCGGCCACGTCCACGTCGGCGGCGGCCACGGCCATCGCGATCTTGATGACCAGCTCGTCGCGGGGCCGGTCGGTCTGGCCGACGGGGGTGGCGAACCACTCCGCCAGCTCCCGCCGGCCGGATTCGGTTATCTCGTAGACCGCGCGCCCCTGCTCGTCGGTGCCGCCGGGCGTGACGAGGCCGTCACGTTCCATGCGGGAGAGCGTCGTGTAGACCTGGCCGATGTTCAGCGGCCAGGTCGCCCCCGTCGACGCCTCGAACTCCACCCTGAGCTGGTAGCCGTAACGCGGCCCGCTGCTCAGCAACGCGAGCAGCCCGTGCCTGATCGACATGAATACTCAGTATGCATACTGAGTAAGCTCGCCGCAACAGATCCGCGTATTCTGGACAGCGAACGCGGTTCAGGCCGATACTCAGGGCATGAGCTCGACGCACCCGCCGTTCCGCGCATCCGACGGTGAGCGTGACCGCGCGATCGGCGAGCTGCGTGACCGCGCGGTCGAAGGGCGGATCTCCCACGACACCTTCGTGGGCCGCGTCGACCAGGCGCTGCGGGCGCGCAACCAGGAGGAGCTCGACGCGCTCGTCGCCGATCTGCCCAGGCGGCCGACGTTCCGGGGGCGGGTGACCAACCTGGTGACCAGGGTGGTCGGCGCGACCTCCGACTTCACCACCAGCCTGCAGTCCGCCTGGCGGCGGCCCCGGCTGCCCCGCCTGGCGCTGCCCGACGACGACCGGGTCCGCTACGTGGTCGGGCGCGGATCGGCGTGCGACCTGGTGCTGTCGGACCTGACGGTTTCGCGCGTCCACGCCGAGCTGCGGCGCGACGACGACGGCGGGTGGATGCTGGTCGACCTCGGGTCGCTCAACGGCACCCGGCTCAACGGCTGGCGGCTGGTGGGCCCGGCCAAGGTGCGCTCGGGGGACGAGATCTCGTTCGGCGACTGCGGCTTCCTGGTGAGCTCCGCCCTCCCGTAACGGCCGGCCGCCGGTAAAGATACGGATATTTGCGGATTACAGCCCGCAGGCGCTCCTCGATGATCCGAAGGCGAGACCCCCAAGTCGCAGCCCCTTTGGAGACCCCCATGCGGCGCACCTCTGCATCCCTCGTCGCGGGCGCGCTCGTCGCGGCCCTCGCGTGGGCGTCAGGCCCCTCCTCCCCCGCGATCGCCCTCGAACCGTCACCCGGCCTGGCCGACCTGGCCCAGGACATCAACCAGATCCTCGGCGACTCGCGGCTGACCATCGCCCAGGCGGGCGTGCTCGTCAAGAGCGCCACCACCGGCGAGGAGCTGTACGCGACCGACGCCGGCAAGCTGCTGCTCCCGGCGTCCAACACCAAGCTGTTCACCTCGGCCGCGGCGGCGGAGACGCTCGGCCTCGACTACCGCTTCCCCACCACCGTGCTCAACGGCGGCCGCAAGCACGGCTCGGTGCTCCGCGGCGACCTGGTGCTGCGCGGCACCGGCGACCCGACGATGCTGGCCGAGGACTACGACGCGCTGGCCAAGAAGGTGGCCGACGCGGGCGTCAAGGTCGTCACCGGCAAGCTGGTGGCCGACGACACCTGGTTCGACGACGTACGGCTCGGCACGGACTGGGCGTGGGACGACGAGACGGCCTACTACGCGGCGCCGATCTCCGCCCTGACCACGTCGCCGGACCGCGACTACGACGCCGGCTCGGTGATCGTGGGCGTGGCGGTGGACGGCGGCCAGGTCAAGGTGACGACCACCCCGGAGACCGGCTACCTGAAGATCGTGAACAAGGCCACGGTCGGCGCCGAGACCGACGTGCTGATCCAGCGCCTGCACGGCACCCGTACCGTGGAGATCACCGGCACGGTGGCCGGGTCCTACCAGGAGTGGGTGTCCGTCGACGACCCCACGGCCTACACCGCCTCCCTGTTCCGCGACGCGCTGGCCAAGCACGGCGTGCGGGTGCTCGGCAAGACCGTGTCCGGCGCCGCGCCGTCGGGCGCCGGGGAGCTGGCCAGGCACGAGTCGATGCCGCTGAGCGAGCTGCTGGTGCCGTTCATGAAGCTGAGCAACAACATCCACGCCGAGATCCTCGTCAAGGCCATGGGCCGCAAGGTCGCCGGCCAGGGCACCTGGGCGGCGGGGCTCAAGGTCGCCACGGACTTCGCCAAGGCCAACGGCGTGCAGGTGCTGAACATGCGGGACGGCTCCGGGCTGTCGCGGCGCGACGGGTTCACGCCCGCCTCGATCGTGCAGCTGCTGACGGCGGTGCGGGGCAAGCCGTGGTTCGAGAGCTGGTACGCGTCGCTGCCGGTCGCCGGCAACCCGGACCGCTTCGTCGGCGGCACGCTGCGCAGCCGGATGCGCGGCACGCCCGCGGCCGACAACGTGCGGGCCAAGACCGGCTCGCTCACCGGCGTGACCGCCCTGTCCGGGTACGTCACCAGCGCCGACGGTGAGCCGCTGGTGTTCGCCATCATGCTCAACCAGTACCTGTCGGGCTCGCCGAAGGACATCGAGGACAAGATCGCGATCCGGCTGGCGCAGTTCAAGCGCGGCGCGGCGGTGGACGGGACGCCCGCCCAGCTCCGCACCGCCGCCGAGACGGCCGGGGACCTGGAGTGCTCCTGGCTGAAGCCGGTGATGTGCTAGCCCCGGAGCGGGTGGAGCTCCAGGTATAGCGCCGATTTTCAGGACATAGCCGACGGGTGGCGGCCAGAATTCAGGGTCAAGCCCGGGAGCGCCGGGCACGACCGGCCCCACCCGCCGGTCTCCCACCGCACGCCCGCCGCGCTCCCCTCCGGCGGGCCCGGCCGCCACTCCCCCGCATCGGACCGCGGCCGGGCCCGCACCACCCGGCCCAGCGGGCGCCGGAGAGACACGCCGGCACGTCAGCGGGTGTCGGAGAAACGCGCCAGGACGAGCGACTCGACGACGCCCACCGCCGCGTACGCCACGATCGACACGCTGGTGACGACCACGATGTCCGCCCACACCTCGTCGTAGCGGAAGCCGCCGATCGCGCGCAGGATCTCGGCCCCGATCCCCTGCCCGGTGGCCAGCCACTCGGCGATGAGCGCGCCGATGATCGACGACGGCACCGAGATGCGCGCCGAGGCGAACACCGAGGGCATCGCCGTGGGCACCGCCACCTTGCGCAGCACCGTCGTCCGCGTCCCGCCATAGGCCATGACCAGGTCGGTGGCCTGCGGCGACGCCGAGCGCAGCCCGAAGGCGATGTTCACCAGCGCCGGGAAGAACACCACGATCCCGCCGATGACGGCCACGCCGAGCAGGTCGCGCCCGAACACGAGCGTGATCAGCGGCGTCATGACCACCAGCGGCACCGACCGCAGCAGCATCGCGACCGGCATGAACGTCTGCTCGACCGTACGGAACAGCACGAACGTCATGGCGACGACCACGGCCGCGACCATGCCGGTGGTGAACCCGATGGCCGCGTCCCTGATCGTGATGCCGAGCGCGCCGAACACGGCGTCGCGGTGCGCGGCGGCCTCCGGCGCGGTGAACAGGTACTCCCACACCTGGTGAGGCCGCTTGCCGACGAGCGGGCTGATGCCGAACGCCTCCAGGAACAGCCACCAGGCGGCCACCACGATGAGCACGGAGGGCAGCAGCGGGCCGACGACCCGCAGCACGGTACGGCCGATCACAGCGCGGACCCCGTTTCGGCTCTGCCCGTCGACCAGGGCGTCACCAGCCGGGCGACGAGCGCGACGACCCCGTACCCGAGACCGGCGATCAGCCCCGCGACGAGGGCCAGCCCCCACGTGCGCGGCACCTGGAACTGCTGCTGGGAGATCATCAGCGAGACGCCGAGCCCCTGGTCGTTGCTGCCGAGGTATTCGCCGATGATGGCGCCGAGCAGCGCGGACGGGGCGGAGATCTTCAGCCCGGCGAACGTGCTGGGCAGCGCCGAGATGATCTGCACGTGGCGCAGCTTGGCCAGCTTGCCGCCCCCGTAGACGGTGATGAGGTCGAGGCTGGCGCGGTCGGCCGAGCGGAGCCCGAGCAGGGCGCCGATGAGCGTGGTGAAGAACACCGAGATCGCCGCCAGGAACACCACCGTCGCCTCGCCGCCGAACACGACGAGGATGATCGGCCCGATGGCCAGCAGCGGGATGCAGTAGCTGATCACCGCGAGCTGGGTGGCGACGGCTTCCAGCCTGGGGACGAGCAGGACGAGCACCGCGACGCCGATCGCCAGCCCGTTGCCCCACAGGAACCCCTGCAGCGCCGCCGTCAGCGTGGCCGACACGTTCGGCCCGTAGAAGCCCCAGCCGTCGGCGGCCATCCCGGCGAGCACCGCCCACGGCGTGGGCACGGCGCCGTCGCCGGCGAACACCGTGGCGGCGAGCAGCCACCAGAGCCCGACCAGGGCGACGACGCCGAGCAGGCCGTGCAGCCGCCTCATGAGCCGTGCCCGAACAGCAGGTCGCTGAGGTGGTCGTGGTAGGCGTGGAACTCCGGGGTGCGCATCATGTCGGGCGTGCGCGGGCGCGGCAGGTCGATCGGGACCAGCTCCACGACGCGGCCGGGGCGCGGGCTCATCACGGCGACCACGTCCGACAGGAACACCGCCTCGCCGATGCCGTGGGTGACCATGAGCGTGGTGGCGGGCTTCTCGGTCCAGATGCGCAGCAGCTCCAGGTTGAGCCGCTGCCTGGTCATGTCGTCCAGCGCGCCGAACGGCTCGTCGAGCAGCAGCACGCTGGGCTTGACGACGAGCGCGCGGGCGATGGACACGCGCTGGCGCATGCCGCCCGACAGCTCGGCGGGCCGGGCCTTCTCGAAGCCCTCCAGGCCGACGAGCTTGATCAGGTCCTCGATCACGCCGGGCTCCGGCTTCAGCCCGGCGACCTCCAGCGGCAGCCGGATGTTGGCGTGCACGCTGCGCCAGGGCAGCAGCGCCGAGTCCTGGAAGGCGATGCCGAGGTGGTGGCTCCTGCGCAGCTCCTCGGGCGACTCGCCGTTGACGCGGATCTCGCCGGACGTCGGCTCCTCCAGCCCGGCCAGGATGCGCAGCACGGTCGACTTGCCGCAGCCCGACGGGCCGAGCAGCGACAGGAACGAGCCCTTGGGGGTCTCCAGGTCGACGCCCTCGACGGCAGTGACGCCCTTGCCGAAGGTCTTGCTCAGCCCGGTGATCGAGATGCCGCTCATGCGAGCTTCAGGCTCGGGTCGGCCTGGTAGACCTCGTCCAGGACCGACAGGTCGAACAGCTGCTCGGCCTTGACGGCGAGACCGGCCTTGCCCAGCGACTCGACGTTCTGCGCGATCAGCTCGGGCGTCATCGTGAACAGCCCGTTGGCCTTGGCGTCCGGGGTGACGACGAGCTCGTTCTGCATCTTGGCCTCCTCGGTCTGCTCCTTGACGTCGAGGTTGAGGTCCTTGCCGTAGGTGTTGGCGGCCATCTCGGCGGACTTGGCCGGATCGGCGACGGCGTCCTTCCAGCCCTTGATCTCGGCGGTCAGGAACGCCTTGAGCTTGTCGCGCTCGTTGTCGATCGTCTCCTGGCGGACCGTGAACGTCTCGGCGGCCAGCGGCAGGCCGTGGTCGGCGAACAGCAGGTAGGTGGCGTCCACGCCCTGCATCTTCAGCCGGACCGGGCCGCTGGTGACGAAGCCGACGTAGCCGTCGAGCTGGCCGGAGGTGAGCATGGACGGGTCCGACTGGAACGGCACCCGCGTCACGCTCGCCGGGTCGATCTCGTTGGCCTTGAGCAGCGCGTTCCACACCAGCTCGTTGGAGTCCTGGACGCCGATGCGCTTGCCGACCAGGGCCTTGGGGTCCTCGATCGGGTTCTTGCCGAGGGAGATGATGGCGAACGGGTTCTTCTGGAACGTCGCGCCGACGATCTTGAGCTGGGCGCCCTGGAGGACGGCGGGCGCGGTGATCGTGGGCGCCGACAGGCCGATCCAGCAGCGGCCGGTGGCCAGGCCCGACTCGACCGAGGTGCCGGAGCCGCCGCCGGACAGCAGCTCGACCTGGGAGAACCCGGCGGCCTTGTAGTAGCCCTTGCTGTCGGCGAAGTACTCGCCGGCGAACTCGACGTTCTTCTTCCACGACAGCTGCAGCTTCACGGCGCCGAACCCGCCGCCTTCGCCACCGCCGCCGGTGGACGTGCCGCCGCCACCGCAGGCGGCCAGCCCGAGCGCCAGCCCGGCCAGACCAGACGTCCGCAGGAACGCACGACGGTCGAGGGAAGCCATGATTCTCCTTGGGCTGAGCGATGAACGTGCAGGTCAGGAAGCTATACATCGATTATTACCATCGTGTGACAGAGTTTCGGCCACCTCGTCCGCCCGCACCCCGGTTTCCGCGCACGCAGGCAAAACACGTGGCCGATTCTGTAGCTCCCTACGAGCGCGCCACGCGAGGTCCGTAGATCCCTCCAGGTCGGGAGCGGGTCAGGTACCGTCGGGTGGAATGAGACTGGACGGAATCCCGCTTTGGGACGGCACTGAACCACGCGGCCCGGTGGACCTCACCTGGGAGCCGGACCGGATCACCGGCGTGACCCCGGCGGCGCCGCGCGACGACGACCTGTGCGTCATCCCCGGCCTGGTGGACACGCACGTCCACCTGATCGGCTACGCGGGCGACGGCTCGGCCGACTTCACCACCTGGCCGCTGGTCACCACCCGCGACGAGCAGGTGCTGCACGGCGTCGCGCACGCCCAGCGGGCCATGCGCCACGGCGTCACGACCCTGCGCGACCTGGCCGGAGACGAGGCGCAGGTGGCCATCCGCCGGGCCTTCGACGCCGGCATCCTGCCCGGCCCGCGCATCCAGGTCCACGGCGTGGTCGGGATGACCGCCGGGCACAACGACCTGTTCGTGCCGCCCGCGTTCCCGCTGCGCAAGCCCACCGCCGACGGCCCGGACGAGTGCCGCAAGCTGGTGCGCGCCTGGGCCCGCGCCGGCATGGACGGCATCAAGCTCACGACCAGCGGCGGCGTGCTGTCCATCGGCGACAAGAGCGTCTGGCGCAACTACACCCGCGAGGAGATCCGGGCCGTCGTCGACGAGGCGCACGCGCTCGGCATGCTCGTCGCCTCGCACGCCCACACCGAGGACGGCATCCGGGTGGCCGTCGAGGAGGGCGTCGACTCCATCGAGCACGGCACGCTGATGAGCCGCGACCTGGCCGAGAAGCTGGCCGCCCAGCGCACCCCGGTCGCGCCCACGCTGCTGATCAACGAGGCCATCACCGAGGGCCGCGTCCCGGTCCCCGAGGACGCCCGGATCAAGGCCGGCGAGCTGGTGGTCCAGCGTGACGCGCTGTTCGCGGAGGCGGCCAGGCTCGGCGTCCGGTTCGTGCTGGGCACCGACGCCAACGGCCACCACGTGCAGTTCGGCGACCAGCTCGCCGAGATCGTGCACATGACCCGGGTGTTCGGCATGGACGCGGGCGCGGCGCTGCGCGCGGCCACCTCCGACGCCGCCGACGCGATCCGCATGCCCGTCGGCCGGATCGCCCCCGGTCTCGGCGCCGACCTGCTCGTGATGCGCGGGCGGCCGTGGGAGCGCATCGAGGACCTGACCGTGGACAACATCGTCGCCGTGGTGTCACGGGGTCACGTCGTCGCCGGCCGCCTCCCCTGACCTGTGCTGTCCTGACCCGAGCTGCCCTGCCCTGAGGGCCAGGTAGAGGTCCGTCCGGTCGCGCATCGACGACATGCGGCGGCCGGTCAGCTCCTCGACCCGCTGCATCCGGTAGCGCAACGTGTTGACGTGCACGTACAGCTCGTCGGCGGCGCGCTGCCAGGAGCCGCACGTCTCCAGGAACACGTCCAGCGTGCGCAGCAGCTCCGAGCCGTGGCGCGCGTCGTACTCCTCGACCGGCCCCAGCAGGTGGTCGCGGAAGGAGCGGCGCACGCCCATCGGCAGCGCGGCCAGCAGCAGGTCGTAGCTGTCGATGTCGGCCACCGACATGATCGACACCGGGCCCTCGCCGTCGCGGGCCGACTCCATGCCCCGGCGCGCGGTCTCCAGCGCCTCGCCGAGCTGCGACACGCTGGCCGTCGCGTCGCTGATGCCGGCCGCGAGCCGCAGCCCCGGCCGGTCGGCCGCCAGGGCACGCAGCTCCTCGCTCAGCGCCTTGCGTGTCGCCCTGCCGTTGACCAGCACGATCGCCTCGTCGGCCCGGCCGCCGACGATCAGGTGGCGGCCCTTCCTGGCCAGCGCCTCGTGCAGCATCGCGGGCAGGTCGTGCCCGCCCGGCCCGCTGACCACCATCGCGGTCGTCGGCAGGCCCGGATCGGCGCCGAGCAGCCGCAGGTGCGCCGACACCTCGCCGGGCGCGATCTGCTGGGAGGCGAGCACGTCCAGCAGCGTCTGCGCGCGGCCCCGCTCGGCCCGGCGACGCTCGGCGGCGAACGCCTCCGCGACCACCGCCTCGGTGATCGCACCGAACGACTGGTCGGGCGCGGCCAGGATCAGCGGCACCCTGCGCCGCTCGCACGCCGTCACCAGCGCCTGCGGCAGCTCGCCCAGCACGATCAGGCCCACGACCAGCCCGGCGACGTCGCTCGCCCACAGCGCGTCGGCGAACCTCTCGCAGTCGGCCGGCTCGCCGTACCAGACCCCGCTGGTCAGCACCAGGTCACCGGGCCGCAGGTAGCGGCGGGGATCGGGCAGGTCCGTCGGGTACGCGCGGCGTACCTCCCGGTCGAGCGTCCCGGTGCCGGTGACGAGCGTCAGCCGGAGGTCGTCACGCGCCAACAGCTCCGCCAACCTCATGAAATCTCATGTTATGCCAGGTCAAACGGCGAAGGTTCGGAGGTTCGCACGATACCTCGGCCGGTCATGGTCGGGTTTACTCGATCCATGCGCGCCAAAGCCGAACTCCACCTGCACATCGAAGGCACCCTCGAACCGGAGCTCGTCGTCGAGCTGGCCCGGCGCAACGGGGTCGCGCTGCCGACCTTCGACGTGGACGCCATCCGGGCGCGCTACGACTTCACGAACCTGCAGTCGTTCCTGGACGTCTACTACGAGAACATGGCGGTCCTGCGCACCGACCGCGACTTCTACGACCTGGCCGCCGCCTACCTGCGGCGGGCCGAGGCGCAGGGCGTGCGGCACGCGGAGATCTTCTTCGACCCGCAGGCCCACCTGGCGCGCGGGGTGCCGCTGGAGGCGGTGTTCGCCGGGCTGACGGGCGCCATCAAGGACGGGCCGTTCTCCGCGTCGCTGATCCTGTGCTTCCTGCGCGACCAGGGCCCGGAGGAGGCCGAGCGGGTGCTGCGGGCGGCGCTGCCGTTCCGGGACCAGTTCATCGGGGTCGGGCTGGACTCGGCCGAGGTCGGCCATCCGCCGTCGCTGTTCCGCCGGGTCTTCGAGCTGGCCGCCGCCGAGGGGCTGCGCCGGGTGGCGCACGCCGGCGAGGAGGGCGGGCCCGACTACGTGTGGGAGGCGCTGGACATCCTGCGCGTGGAGCGGATCGACCACGGCATCCGCGCCATGGAGGACCCGGAGCTGGTGGCGCGCCTGCGCGACGAGCGCATCCCGCTGACCGTGTGCCCGCTGTCGAACGTGCGGCTGCGCGCGGTGCCGTCGCTGCGTGACCACATCCTGCCCGCGATGCTCGACGAGGGCCTGGTCGTGACCGTGAACTCCGACGACCCGGCCTACTTCGGCGGCTACGTCGAGGACAACTACCGCGCCCTGCGCGACGAGCTCGGCCTGACGGAGGCGCAGCTCGACCGCATCGCCCGCGACTCGTTCGCCGCCTCGTTCAGCTACGAGGGCTGACACAGCGACGGGGCCCGCCTCCGGAGAGGCGGGCCCCGTAACGGTGCTTGGGACGACTAGTCCTTCGCGGTCAGGATGTCCGAGAGGACCTGGTTGAGAATGTCCAGGTCAAGGACGTCGTCGTCCGACCCGTTGTTGTTCCACTGCCCCTCGACTTCGTCGTCGTTGTCCTCGCCGAAGTTGTTCCGCTCGCCGTACGCGCGGATGTCGTTGTCGTTGTTGTCGTCGTCCCCATGCGTGGGCCACGCGACCACCGAGGCGGTGTTCATCGCGTAACCTTCGGCGAGCGCGGGACCGCCGCCCAGCATGACCATCCCGCCGACCAGACCGGCCAGGATGAGCCCCGTCTTGTACATACGAATCCCCTTTGTTACCTATCGACTACTCTCCGTCGGTAGCGGGAGGAGATCTTCCCGGTGATCGTCAGCGGCAAACGCCGCTAATCTGCTTTTGACGTGCGGAAACGGTCCTTTTGCGAAGACGGGGGTTAACGCGGTCACGCATTGCGGATCATTGACGAGACACGAAGCGGCCCCAGGCCCAAAGCAACGGGCGGGGGCGCATCAGCGCCCCCGCCCGTCCGCCGCGAACGCGCGAACTCAGCCCTTCAGCCAGCTCATCATCGGGCGCAGCTTGGCGCCGGTCTTCTCGATCGGGTCCTCCGCCAGCTCCTCACGGTGACGGGCGAACTCCTTCTGGCCGCCGTCGAACTCCTCGACGAGCTGCCGGGCGAAGGTGCCGTCCTTGATCTCACCCAGGATGCGGCGCATCTCCTCACGGGTCTCGTCGGTGATGACGCGCGGGCCGCGGGTGTAGCCGCCGTACTCGGCGGTGTCGGACACCGACCAGTACATCTTCGAGATGCCGCCCTCGTACATGAGGTCGACGATGAGCTTCATCTCGTGCAGGCACTCGAAGTAGGCCACCTCCGGCTGGTAGCCGGCCTCGATGAGCGTCTCGAAGCCCGCCTTGATCAGCTCGGAGACGCCGCCGCACAGCACGGCCTGCTCGCCGAACAGGTCGGTCTCGGTCTCCTCGGTGAACGTGGTCTTCAGCGCCCCGGCGCGGGTGCCGCCGATGCCCTTGGCGTAGGAGAGCGCCAGGTCGAGGGCCTTGCCGGAGGCGTCCTTCTCCACCGCGACGAGACACGGGACGCCGCGCCCCGCCTCGAACTGGCGGCGGACGAGGTGGCCGGGGCCCTTGGGGGCGACCATGCACACGTCGACGCCCTCGGGCGCCTCGATGAGGCCGTAGCGGATGTTGAGGCCGTGGCCGAAGAAGAGCGCGTCGCCCTCCTTGAGGTTGGGCGCGACGTGCTCGGCGTAGAGGTGGCGCTGGATGTGGTCCGGCGCCAGGATCATCGTGACGTCGGCCTCCTTCACCGCCTCGCCCGGCGTGAGCACGCGCAGGCCGTCGTTCTCGGCCTTCTCGCGGCTCTTGGAGCCCTCCGGCAGGCCGACGCGCACGTCGACACCGGAGTCACGCAGGGAGAGCGCGTGGGCGTGGCCCTGGCTGCCGTACCCCAGCACGGCCACACGGCGCCCCTGGATGATCGACAGGTCGGCCTGGTCGTCGTAGAAAATCTCGGTCACTTGCTGAAAACCTTTCAGGCGGTACGGTCCAGTGCCCTGAGGGACCGGTCAGTGATGGAACGGGCGCCGCGGCCGATGGCCACCATGCCCGACTGGACGAGCTCTTTGATCCCGAACGGCTCCAGGACCTTGACGAAGGCCTCGAGCTTGTCGGGAGTGCCGGTGACCTCGATGGTCACCGCGTCGGCCGCCACGTCCACGCAGCGCGCACGGAAGAGCTGGACGAGCTCCAGCACGTGCGAGCGGCTGTCGGCGTCGGCCTTGACCTTGATCAGCATGAGCTCGCGCTGAACGGACTGCGAGGTGTCGAGCTCCACTATCTTCAGCACGTTCACCAGCTTGTTGAGCTGTTTGGTGACCTGCTCCAGCGGCAGCTCCTCGACGCTGACCACGATCGTCATACGGGAGATGTCGTCGTGCTCGGTGGGCCCGACGGCCAGCGAGTCGATGTTGAAGCCCCGCCTGCTGAACAGCGCGGACACCCGGGCGAGCACACCCGGCTTGTTCTCCACGAGCACAGAAAGCGTGTGTCTACTCATCGTCGCTCTCCCACTTCGGCGCCATGTCACGGGCGATCTTGATGTCGTCGTTGCTCGTGCCGGCCGCGACCATGGGCCAGACCATGGCGTCCTGGTGGACGACGAAGTCGACCACCACGGGCACGTCGTTGATCTCCATGGCCTTCTTGATGGTCGCGTCGACGTCTTCGGGACGCTCGCACCGCAGGCCAACACAACCATAGGCCTCCGCCAGCTTGACGAAGTCGGGGATGCGGCGGGTCGCCTGCAGGTCGGTGTTGGAGTAGCGCTGGTCGTAGAAGAGGGTCTGCCACTGGCGGACCATGCCCAGGTTGCCGTTGTTGATGACGGCGATCTTGACGGGCACGCCTTCCAGCGCGCAGGTGGCGAGCTCCTGGTTGGTCATCTGGAAGCAGCCGTCGCCGTCGATGGCCCACACGACGTCGTCCGGGCGGCCCATCTTGGCGCCCATCGCCGCCGGCACCGCGAAGCCCATCGTGCCGGCGCCGCCGGAGTTGATGAACCGGCCCGGCCTCTCGTAGCGGACGAACTGCGAGGCCCACATCTGGTGCTGGCCGACGCCCGCCACGTAGTAGGCGTCGGGACCGACGATGGCGCTCAGCCGCTCCATGACGTACTGCGGGGCCAGCGAGCCGTCCTCGAACTCCTCGTAGCCCAGCGGGTAGGTCTGCTTGTAGCCGTTGAGGATCGTCCACCACTCGTCGTAGTCGCCCTGGACCCCGGCGGCCTCGACGGCGGCGATCAGGTCGCCGATGACCTCCTTGCAGTCGCCCACGATCGGCACGTCGGCGTGGCGGTTCTTGGAGATCTCCGCCGGGTCGATGTCCGCGTGGACGACCTTGGCGTAGGGCGCGAACGTGGACAGCTGCCCGGTGACGCGGTCGTCGAAGCGGACGCCCAGCCCGATGAGCAGGTCGGCCTGCTGGAGCGCGCCCACGGCCGAGACGCTGCCGTGCATGCCCGGCATGCCCATGTGCTGCGGGTGACTGTCGGGGAACGTGCCGCGCGCCATCAGCGTCGTCACGACCGGGATGCGCGTCAGCTCGGCCAGCCGGATCAGCTCCTCGGAGGCGCGGGCCTTGTGCACGCCGCCGCCCACGTAGAGCACCGGGCGGCGGGCCTCGGCGATCAGCTTGGCCGCCTCGCGGATCTGCTTGGAGTGCGGCCGGGTCACCGGCCGGTAGCCGGGCAGCTGCATCGTCGGCGGCCAGCTGAACGTGGTCTCCGCCTGCAGGGCGTCCTTGGCGATGTCGACCAGCACCGGGCCGGGACGGCCGGTGGAGGCGATGTGGAACGCCTCCATGATCGTGCGGGCGATGTCAGCCGGGTCGGTGACCAGGAAGTTGTGCTTGGTGATCGGCATGGTGATGCCGGAGATGTCGGCTTCCTGGAAGGCGTCCGTGCCGATCGACTTGCTCGCCACCTGCCCGGTGATCGCCACGATCGGCACCGAGTCCATGTACGCGTCGGCGATGGGCGTCACCAGGTTGGTCGCCCCCGGGCCGCTGGTCGCCATGCACACGCCGACCTTGCCGGTGGCCTGCGCGTAACCCTCGGCCGCGTGGCCGGCGCCCTGCTCGTGCCGTACGAGCACGTGCCGGACCTTGGTCGAGTCGTAGAGGGGATCGTAGGCCGGGAGGATGGCGCCGCCCGGGATCCCGAACACGGTGTCGACTCCCACGTGCTCCAGCGCCCTGACCAGGGCCTGTGCACCTGTCATCCGTTCGGTCATCGGCTCGTTCCTTGCGTGGTCACACGTTCAGGACATAAAAAATGCCCCTCCCCGCCGGACGAACGGCGGGGCTGGGGCGGCGCGCAGGTCGGAGTGCTTCGCTAACGGCCTGCGCGCCGGCGAAGTACTACGAGAATCCCACTGCGAAGCATGTCTAACACCATAGCTGGTCGGAAGCACCAGGTGTCAACTTGGTGAGAAACACGTCTCACACGGTGAGACTCGTCCTCATCAGCGAGTCGACGCCCCTGGCCGCCATGGGCCGCGCGACCAGGAAGCCCTGGCCCTTCATGCAGCCCATCTCACGCAGCAGCTCAAGCTGCTCCGGGCGTTCGATGCCCTCGGCGACCACGGTCAGGCCCAGGTCGTGGCCGAGCCGCACGATCGTGCGGGTGAGCAGCGTCAGCGTGTCGTCGCGGCCCAGCCCGGACACGAACGACGGGTCGATCTTGATCATGTCGACCGGGAGCTGCCTGAGGAACGCCAGCGAGGCGTAGCCGGTGCCGAAGTCGTCGATCGCCAGCCGCACGCCGAGAGCGCGCAGCTCCGACAGCCGCTTGACCGTCTCCTCGGCGTCCTCGACGAGCATCTCCTCGATCACTTCGAGGGTCAGCGCGGAGGCGGGCAGCCCGCTCTCCTCCAGCGCCTCCCGCACGGTCTCGACGAAGCGGGGCGCGGTGATCTGCCGGGCCGACAGGTTGAGCGACAGCCCGATGTCCCAGGACGAGGCCCGCCAGGCGGCCACCTCACGGCACGCCTCGCGCAGGATCCACTCGCCGAGCGGCACGATCAGCCCGGTGTCCTCGGCCGGGCCGAGGAACTGGTCGGGCGGCACGAACACCGAGCCGCGCCACCAGCGCACCAGCGCCTCGACCGCGGTCACCCGCGAGGTCGCCAGGTCGACCACCGGCTGGTACTCGATCGCGAACTGCTGCTCGATCAGCGCCCGCTGCAGGTCGGCGGCCAGCTCCAGGCGGCGCAGCACGTCGGCGTGCATCTGCGCGGCGAACACCTCGACCCGGCGCCCGCCCAGCTCCTTGGCCCGCGCCATGGCCACGTCGGCGTTGCGGATCAGGTCGCCGGCGGGCAGGTCGTCCTCGGCGAAGGCCACGCCGACGCTGGCGGTCAGCGCCACGTCACGGTCGGCCACCCGGAACGGCTCCTGCGAGACCGCCCGCACCAGCCGCTCGGCGAGGTCGACGGCGAGCTGCGCCTCCCCGCCGGTCTCCAGCAGCACGGCGAACTCGTCGCCGCCCCACCGGGCCAGCGTGTCGTCGTGGCGCACCGCGCCGCGCAGCCGGCGCGCGGCCTGGCCGAGCAGGTAGTCGCCGCTGGCGTGGCCCACCGAGTCGTTGACCGAGGTGAACCCGTCGAGGTCGAGGAAGATGACGGCGACCTGGCCGACGCTGCGTCCGGTCAGCACCTCGCGGGTGCGCTCCTCGAAGTAGGAGCGGTTGGGCAGCCCGGTGATGCCGTCGTGGAAGGTCAGGTGGGCGACCTGGTTGCGCAGGGCTTCCTCGTCGCTGATGTCGCGGGTGGTGACCAGGACCTGGTCCTCGCCGCCCGCGTGGCGGGTGGCGACCGACTCGGTGGGTCGCCAGGTGCCGTCGGCGGCCCGTACCCGGCAGGCGATGAGGCAGGCGCCGGGGCTGGCCTCCTCGTCGTCGCCGTCGGGGCCCATGCCGTGCAGCGCCGACTGGATGTGCGGCACGTCCTCGGGGTGGATGTAGTCGAAGATCGACCCGCCGATCACGTCCTCGGGGCGGTAGCCGTAGGTGACCTCGATGCCGTCGCCGATCTCGTGCACCATGCCGTCGTAGTCGCAGATGAGCACCACGTCGCCGGTGCTCTCGGCCAGCTCGCGCAGCTGCGTGTCGCCGAGCGAGACGAGCGTGCGCAGCCGCGCGTTGGCCCCCGACAGCACGAACACGCGCAGCAGCAGGAGCAGCACGACGGAGGCGGCGACCGCCACGACGCCGGTGGCGGGGGGCTGGCGCATGCCGCCGGCCAGGTGCGCGAGCATCGTGACGGTGGCGACGGCGACCAGCGCCAGCGGCAGCGCGTCCACCAGGTTGTCAGGCGCCTGCGCGGCGGTGACCTGGCGCGGGCGCAGCCAGGGCACGGCGGCCAGCAGCAGGAAGGCCACCGGCGTGATGACCATGCTCCACACGGGCGGCGCGCCGCCGTCGAGCCGGGCCACGGCGGTCGCCATGCCGGCCACGGTCGTGGTGGCGAGCACGCCCACGCTCGCCAGGCCGAGCGGCCACGCGGCGGAGCGCACCGCGGCCACGGACGGCGCCACGGCGCAGGTCGCCACCAGTGCGAGCATCGGCGGCAGCATGGCGAAGGCGAACAGCGCGGGGTCGGCGGTCGCCTCGTAGACGTGGCGCAGCGCCACCACCCAGCCGATCAGGAACAGCGAGGCGGCGCACAGGTAGGCGTCGATGAGCTGTCTCAGCACCAGGGCGGCAGGCGGCCTGCGCCCGGCCGCGACGAGCGCGCCGCCTCCGGTCAGCACGGTGCCGAGCAGCACGAGCAGCTCGGCGAAGCTCACCATGAACGTGGAGCTGTCGGTGAACGGCCGCAGCGCCACGCCGGCGGCCCAGATGGCGGCGCCACCGGCCATCCAGCGGATGCCGAGTGCCGCCGAGGGGTGCTCGGCCGGCCGCACCGAGGCGGCCAGCAGTGACACGGTGGCCAGCAGCGCGGCGAGGCAGCCGGCGACCGCGCCGATGACGAGGGCCGGGCCGCCCGCAAGGAGCGCAGCCGCGAACCCCGCGGCACCGATCGCCGCCGCGGCGGTCAGCGGTGCCCGTGGATCACGCCAGCGGATCACAGTCGTCGCCCATCCCGTCTCGAACCCTGCTCCCGTGAACCGCCGGTCGGCGGTGCACATCGCCAGTGTGTGCGGTCGGTGGTGCGCGGGTGGTGACAACGCCGATGTCGTCACCGATCTGATAACCACACGGACCTGATTGCCGCCAGGATTTCCTTGACAGGAAGTCAGGAAACCTTGGTTAGACGCCACCGTACGCACCGCAGGTCACGGACCAGCCACGGTCCGGATTCCTCTCAATACGCGTCGGTGATGACGTTGTCGAGCGGCTCGCCCGCGAGATAGCGCGTCAATTGCGCGCGCATGAGCCGGAGCATGCGGCGGTCGGAGGCGGGCGTGCTGCCCGCCACGTGCGGCGTGATGAAGACGCCCGGCGCGCTCCACAGGGGGTGACCGGCCGGCAGCGGCTCGGGCGCGGTCACGTCGAGCGCGGCCCGCAGCCTGCCGCTCTTGAGCTCGGCGAGCAGGGCGTCGGTGTCGACGACGCCGCCCCTGGCCGCGTTGACCAGCACCGCGCCGTCCTTCATCCGCGACAGGAACGCGGCGTCGGCCATGCCGGCGGTGTCGGGCGTGGCGGGCACGAGCAGCACCACGACGTCGGCCCCGGGCAGCAGGGCGGGCAGCTCGGCCATGCCGTGGACGCCCTCGCGGGCGCTCCTGGCGACCCGGACGACCTCGACCTCGAAGCCGTCGAGGCGGCGTTCGAGCGCCTGCCCGATGGAGCCGTAGCCGACGATCAGCACGGTGGAGTCGGCCAGCACGCCGGTGTGGCGGTAGGTCCACTCGCCCCGGCGCTGGGCGTCGGTGAAGCCGGGGAACTCGCGCAGCACTGCGATCATCGCGCCGACGGCCCACTCGGCGGTGCCCGCGTCGTGCACGCCGCGCGCGTTGCACAGCACCGCGCCCTCCGGCAGGTGCGGCCGGTAGGCGTCCACGCCCGCGGTGACGGTCTGGACCAGACGCAGCGACCGCATCCGCGCCAGCGTGCCCGGCACGTCCGGCACGGTGACCAGGGGCGGGATCCACACTTCGACGTCCTCGATCCCGTCGGGCTCCGGCCCGGTGCCGTCGTACACGGAGCACGCCACACCCGGCAGATCGGACAGGACTTCGGCGACCGGCTCGTACGGGACCCAGATCTTCATGCGGGAAACTTTATGGCTCGGGGGCAAGTATGGGAGACATGAGGGCACTCTGGCTGACCATGCTCGCGGTGGCGCTCGCCGCCTGTTCCGGCGCGGGCGGGGTGCCGCCGGCCGCCTCTGACCAGGGCGGGGGGCCGCCGGCCGCCTCGGCACGCGGCGGGCCGTCGCCCGGCGAGCCGCGCGTGGTGGCGCGCGACCTGGCCGTGCCGTGGGCGATCGCGTTCCTGCCGGGCGGCGACGCGCTGGTGACCGAGCGCGACTCGGCCAGGCTGCTGCGGGTCACCCCGGCGGGCCGGGCGCGGGAGCTGGCCGTGATCGAGGGCGTGACGCCCGGCGGCGAGGGCGGGCTGATGGGCGTGGCGGTCAAGGGTGAGCAGGTGTTCGTGTACTGCACGGCCGCCTCCGACAACCGGATCGTCCGCTACCGGCTGACCGGCGACACGCTGTCGGAGCCGCGGGTGATCGTCCAGGGCATCCCGAAGGGGACCGTCCACAACGGCGGGCGGCTGGCGTTCGGCCCCGACGGCCACCTGTACGCCACCACCGGCGAGACCGGCGACCGGTCCCTGTCGCAGGACCGCGACTCGCTCGCGGGCAAGATCCTGCGCATGACGGCCGACGGGCGGCCGGCTCCCGGCAACCCGTTCGGCACGCTCGTCTACAGCCTGGGCCACCGCAACGTGCAGGGCCTGGCCTGGGACGGCTCGGGCCGGCTGTACGCCTCCGAGTTCGGCGCCGACGCCCACGACGAGCTCAACCTGATCGAGGCGGGCGGCAACTACGGCTGGCCGGAGGTGGAGGGCCGGGGCGGCGCCCCGGAGTTCACCGATCCGGTCGTCACCTGGGACACCTCCGAGGCGTCACCGTCCGGTCTGGCGTTCGCCGGCGGCTCGCTGTGGATGGGCGCGCTGCGCGGCGAACGGCTGTGGCAGATCCCGCTGGCCGCCGACGGCTCGCCGGGCACGCCGGTCGCGCACTACGGCGGCACGTACGGCAGGCTACGCGCGGTGACCGCCGCCCCCGGCGGCGGGCTGTGGGTGGGCACCAGCAACAGGGACGGCCGGGGCGAGCCGCGCGTGGGCGACGACCGGATCCTCGCGGTCACGCCCTAGCCGGTGCACACCACCTGGGCCTGGGGGCGGTACTTCGTGGTGACCTTCTTGTCCCGCTTGATCTCTTCGCCGTCGCGGATGAAGACCCGGGTGACGTCGACGGTGAAGCCCTGCTGGCCGGTGGTGGGCCTGCAGCCGGCGGCGTCGCTGGTTTCACGGCGGAACGGGGTGAACTCCCGCCGGTCGGACTCGACAGCCTTGATCTCGTCGTAGCGCCTGGTGCTCCACAGCACGACGGACACCGACGTGGCCGTGGACGAGGTCTTGATCAGCACCCCGTGGTCGGAGTCGTTGCGCCACTTCAGGTCCAGGTCGGGGTAGAGCAGCGCGGCGTCGCGGCCCGCCGGGTAGCGGGCGGAGAAGTAGTCCATCGGCGTGTGCTCGACGTCCTCGAAGCCGCCGTAGTAGGCGGCGTTGTAGAGGGCGGTGGCGAACTGGGAGGCCCCGCCGCCCATGATCGTGAGCGTCCGGCCGCCGACGATCTGGTCGGCCGGCACGTAGCCGCCCTCGGCGGTGCGCTCCCCCACCAGCTCGTTGAGCGAGAACGTCTCGCCGGGCTTGACCAGGACCCCGTCGACCTGCTCGGCCATCCGGCGGATGTTGGTCACGCGCGGCAGGCAGCAGTCGAAGGTCGTGGTGAACGACGACACCGTCTCCTTGATGCCGAGGTCGGCCACCTGCTCGGTGGTGACCTCGGGCGGGGCGTCGGCCAGCGCCACGGGGACGACCCGGTTCCCGCCGCTCCGCACCAGCTTGACCACGTCGCGGGCGAGCGCCTTGGCGTTGACGCCCCGGCCCTCGCGCGAGGGCACGAGCACGGGCTTGCCGTTCACGATCTCGTACGTGGCGTCGCGCGGCACCTGGGTCGCGTCCACCAGGCTGCTCTCGACGGTGGCCAGCGCCCCCTTGGCGTCGAAGTCGGGCCGCAGCCCCCCGTCGCCGTCGGGCACGAAGGTGAGGTTGGCGGCGATCGTGGCCGGGGTGAGCTGCGCCTGCTTGCCGCCGAGGGTCAGCGTGATGGGCGCGGACACCGCCCGCCTGGCCTGCGCGGTGGCCTTCTGGACGGCGCGGGCGCTGGTGGCGGGCTCGGCGGGCACCAGGCTGACGATCGCGGTGCCGGTGCCGTTCAGGAAGGCCTCGCTGATCACGCGGACCGCCTCGCCGCGGTCGAGCAGCGCGCCCGAGCGCGGCTGCGTCGCCACCGGGCGCAGCCCCTTGTACGTGACGCGGCCCTCGTGCGGCCGCCGGTCGACGGTCTCGGCCAGCGCCTCGACGGTCCTGGTGAGCTGGGAGGGGTCGACGGTGACCTTCGGCTCGATGTCGGTCGTGGTGGTGAGCGCCCGCCACACCTCGATCGGGCTGGGGAAGCCGCTGGGCGCCTGGCCGATCGTGGCCACCACGTCGAGCTCCAGCCCGGCCTCGTCGGGCTGGATGGTGTCCTTGCGCCCGCCGAGGTCGACGACGACGGGCTTGTTGAGCTTGACGGCGAGCTCGCTGCGCAGCTTGTCGGCCGCCTGGGTGACGGTCATGCCGCCGATGTCGACGCCGCCCACCCGGGTCCCGCGCAGCACGGCGTCGGACATGAGCACGGCCGGGACCAGGTAGGCCAGGGCGAGGGCGAGCAGCACGAGCACGGCGATGCCGGGCAGCAGGCGGCGCTTGCGCGGCGGGTCGGCGTCGGGCGCCGGGGGCCGCTCCAGCGGCGTGCGCATGCCGAACGGCGGCGGCTCGGACCCGTTGCCGTTGACCGGCCAGGGCTGCGACGCGGTCGGCACCGGGGGCAGGGTGCCGCTCTTGGGCGGCTCCTGCGGGCGGGGCTCCTGCGCCGGCTGCTCCTGCGGGCCGAAGATGTCGCGGGAGACGCCCGGGGGCAGGCCCTCGATCTTCGGCTTCCTGCTGGTGCCGCGCGAGGGCAGGGGCACCGAGGCGAACGGGTCGGTCGGTGATTCGATCGGTCCGGCGTTACGCACGCCTCAATCTCCTCCCGTTCCGCAGCCAAGTCTCAGGCAACAGTAAGGCACGAGGGTCGGCATATGTCACGAGAAAAGACTACGGAACTGTGTCAGCCGAGCCAGCGGTACCGGTGCTCAGGACGCCCGGCCGTGCCGTAGCGGGGCCGCAGCTCCGCCCGCCCTCCCGCGCACAGGTGTTCGAGGTAGCGGCGGGCGCTGACCCGCGACAGGCCCGCGAGCTGCGCCGTCTCGGCCGCCGACAGGTCGCGGCCGGCGTCGCGCAGGGTGTCGGCGACCAGCGCGCAGGTGGCGGGGGACAGCCCCTTGGGCAGCGGCGCGGCGGCGGCCGGCGTGCCGAACAGGCGGTCCACGTCGTCCTGGCGGGCCTCGGGGCCGATGGCGTGGAGCCGCCGCCGGGTGTCGGCGTAGTGGCGCAGCCGCTCGGTCAGCGCGTCGGCGGTGAACGGCTTGATCAGGTAGTTGATCGCGCCGCCGCGCATCGCCGCGCGGACCGTGGGCACGTCGCGGGCGGCGCTGATCACGAGCACGTCGACGCCGCTCAGCGCCTGCAACACCGCCAGGCCCGACATGTCGGGCAGGTAGATGTCGAGCAGCACCAGGTCCGGCCGGTGCTCGGTCACCGCCGCGAGCGCCCCGGCGCCGTTGCCGACCGTCGCGACGACCTCGAAGCCGGGCACCCGCGCCACGTAGGCGCCGTGCACGCGCGCCACCATGAAGTCGTCGTCCACCACCAGCACGCGGATGCTCACACCGTCACCTCCTCGGCGGGCAGGTGGGCGGTGAACACCGCGCCGCCCGAGTTGCGCACCTTGACCCAGCCGCCCCGGCGCAGGCACGCCTGCCGGGTCAGCGCCAGGCCGAGACCGCGCGGCCCGGAGTGGGCCGCCTTCGTGGTGAACCCCTCCCGGAACACCTCCTCGACCAGGTCGGGCATGATGCCGGGCCCGGAGTCGCCGACCCGTACGCGCAGCCCGGCCGCGTCGGCCACGACCGAGACCTCGATCGTGCCGGCGGCGCCGTCGAGCGCGTCGATCGCGTTGGCCACCAGGTTGCCGACCACCAGCACCGCGTCCTGCGGGTCGCCGAGCACGTCCGCCGGCACCCGGGAGTCGCCGGAGAGCACCAGGCGGGCGCCGCGCTCGGCGGCCTCGGCCGACTTGGCCAGCAGCAGCGCGGCCAGCGTCGGGTCCTCGACCTTCTCGCGCAGGTCGCCGAGGTAGGCGGCCGGGGTGCCGCTGGTGATGAACGCGATCGCCGCCTCGTGCTCGCCCAGCTCCAGCAGCCCGACGACGGTGTGCATGCGGTTGGCGAACTCGTGCGCCTGGGCCCGCAGCGCTCCCGTGGCGCTGCTGGTGTCGTCCAGCTCGCGCGCCAGCCGTACGAGCTCGGTGCGGTCGCGCAGCGTGACCACCCAGCCGCGGTGCTGGCCGCGTACGGACACCGGGGTGCGGTTGAGCACCAGCACCCGGTCGCCGTGCAGGACGATCCGGTCCTCGCCCGGGTCGGCGCCGCCCAGCACGTCGCGCATCCGGTCGGAGACCGGCATCCGGGTCAGGTCGTCGCCGACGTCGCCGAGCAGCTCGCGGGCGGCGTCGTTGACCAGCGTCACCCGGCCTTCGAGGTCGAGCGCGAGCACGCCCTCCTTGACGCCGTGCAGCACGCCCTCGCGCTGCTCCAGCAGGGCGGCGATCTCACCCGGCTCCAGGCCGAACGTCTGCCGGCGCACCCGCGCGGTGATCAGCGCGGCCGCCGCGAGCCCGGCCAGCAGCACCGCCGTCGCCGTCCACAGCAACGGCGGCAGCGCCTCGGCGACCTCACCCGTGACGGTCGTCTCCAGCACGCCGACCGAGACCAGGCCGATGACGTCGCCGTACTCGTCCAGGACCGGCGTCTTGCCGCGCACGGTGACGCCGATCGTGCCCTTCTCGGTGCCGACCCAGTCGCGGCCGGTGGTGAGCACGTAGGTGCCGTCGGTCGACAGCTGCTTGCGGATGAGCGAGGCGTTGGGGTGGGCGTAGCGGATCTGGTCGTCGTTGGCGATCACCACGTAGTCGGCGCCGGTGGTCTGCTGCACGCTGAGCGCCAGCGGCTGGAGCACGGACTCCGGACGGCGCAGCTCGAACGCCTCGCGCACCTGCGGCAGCCCGGCCACGGACTGCGCGATGGCCAGCGCCCGCTGCTGGTAGCGGCCGTCGAGCTGGCTGCGCGTGTGCTGCGCCCACACGCCGGCGGTGCTCCCCACGGCGAGCAGCACGATCGCCATCTGGAGCACGAACAGCTGGGTGCCGAGGGAGGCGTCACGGACCCACTTCACGGTCCACATGCAAACACCCCGAGGTCACGGCGGTGTTGCGACCAATACGACCATTACGACGCCTACCGGCAAAGGCTCGACTCCGGCGGGGTACGGGCTCACCATGCGGTTCCCAAGAAGGTGAAATCCCCCCTTGGAGTGATCAATGCGTCTGCGCATACTCGCCGCCCTCGCGGCGCTCTCGGTCGCCGCGCTCACCGGCTGCGGCGACACCGGCACGGGCGGCGGCACCAGCGCGCTGCGGATCATGGCGCCGGCCTCGCCCGGCGGCGGCTGGGACCAGACCTCCCGCACGGCCGAGCAGGCGATCAAGGCCGCCGCGCCCGACCGCAAGGTCGAGGTGTTCAACGTGCCCGGCGCGGGCGGCACCATCGGCCTGGCCCAGCTCGCCGGCGAGAAGGGCAACGGCAACCTGCTGATGACGATGGGCCTGGTCATGGTCGGCGCCATCGAGCAGAACAAGTCCCAGGTCACGCTGGACGAGACCACGCCGATCGCCAAGCTGACCGAGGAGTACGAGATCGTCGTGGTCCCGGCCGAGTCGCCGCTGAAGACGCTGGCCGACCTGGTCGCGGCCTGGAAGGCGGACCCGGCCAAGGTCTCGGTCGCGGGCGGCTCGGCCGGCGGCACCGACCACATCGTGGCCGGTCTCATGGCCAAGGCCGCGGGCGTGGACCCCAAGCAGGTCAACTACATCGCGCACTCCGGCGGCGGCGAGGCGCTCAACGCGCTGCTCGGCAACAAGGTGACGATCGGCATCTCGGGCGTCGGCGAGTTCGCCGAGCACGTGAAGTCCGGCAAGCTGCGCGCGCTCGGCGTGACCTCCGGCGAGCGGCTGCCCGACCTCGACGCCCCCACCCTGAAGGAGGGCGGCCTGGACGTGGAGCTGGCCAACTGGCGCGGCATGGTGGCGCCCGGCGGGCTCAGCGACGCCGACAAGAAGGCGCTGACCGACCTGGTCACCAAGATGCACGACTCCCAGGCGTGGAAGGACGCGGTGGCCAAGAACGGCTGGATCGACTCCTTCCAGACCGGCCAGGAGTTCGCCGACTACCTGGCGGCCGAGCAGACCCGGGTCAAGGCGATCATCGCCGAGCTGGGCGTCGTCTCCTGATGCCCTCCGCTGATTCCGGCAAGCGCCCGCGCTGGTGGCGGCCCGAGCTCGGGCTGGCGCTGGTGGTGCTGGGGCTGGGCGTGTTCGTCGTCGTGGGCACGCTGGACGTGTCCGCGGCGGCCTCCCAGCTCGGCCTCGGCCCCCGCTTCTTCCCCATGCTCGTGGGCGGCGCCATGGTCCTCATCGGCCTGTTCTACGTGGCCGACGTGCTGCGCGGCGGGCGCGGCGACCCGGAGGAGAGCGAGGACGTGGACCCCGACGCGCCCGCCGACTGGCGCAGCGTCGGCCTGGTCAGCGGCGTCTTCCTGGGCTTCGCCGCGGTGCTCGACCTGCTCGGCTGGATCATCTCGGCGAGCCTGCTGTTCTTCGGCCTGTCGGTGGTGCTCGGCGCCGCCCACCGGCTGCGCGCCGCGGGCATCGCCGTGATCCTGGCCGTCACCACGTACCTGCTGTTCGTCAAGGGGCTGGGCGTCACGCTGCCCGCCGGGGTGCTGCGGGGGGTGATCTGAGTGGAGTCGGTGCAGCTCCTGCTCGACGGGTTCGCCGCCGCGCTCACCCCGGTCAACCTCATGTACGCGCTCATCGGCGTCACCCTGGGCACGCTGGTCGGCGTGCTGCCGGGGATCGGGCCGGCGATGACCGTGGCGCTGCTGCTGCCGATCACCTTCACGGTGCCGCCGGCCAGCGCGTTCATCATGTTCGCCGGCATCTACTACGGCGGCATGTACGGCGGCTCGACCACCTCCATCCTGCTCAACACGCCGGGCGAGTCGTCGTCGATGATCACGGCGCTGGAGGGCAACAAGATGGCCCGGCGCGGGCGGGCGGCGCAGGCGCTGGCCACGGCCGCCATCGGCTCGTTCGTGGCCGGGACCATCGCGACCGCGCTGCTCGTGGTGGCCGCGCCGGCCGTGGTGAGCTTCGCGATCTCGTTCGGCCCCGCCGACTACTTCGCGCTGGCGATCCTGGCGTTCACCGCCGTGTCGTCGGTGCTGTCGCGCTCGGTGGTGCGCGGCCTGGCCTCGCTCGGGTTCGGCCTGGTGATCGGGCTGATCGGCATCGACCAGCAGACCGGGCAGGCGCGGCTCACGCTGGGCCTGCGGCAGCTTCTCGACGGCGTGGACGTGGTGATCGTCGCCGTCGGGCTGTTCGCGCTCGGCGAGGCCCTGTACGTGGCGTCGCGGCTGCGGCACGCCGCGCCCGAGGTGGTGCCCGTCGGGCGGGCCTGGATGGGCCGCTCCGACTGGGGCCGCTCGTGGCGGCCGTGGCTGCGCGGGACCGCGCTCGGCTTCCCGTTCGGCGCGCTGCCCGGCGGCGGCGCCGAGATCCCCACCTTCCTGTCGTACGCGGCCGAGAAGCGGCTGGCGCGCGGCGTCGCCCGCGAGGAGTACGGCAAGGGCGCCATCGAGGGCGTCGCCGGGCCGGAGGCGGCCAACAACGCCTCCGCCGCCGGCACCCTCGTCCCGCTGCTGACGCTGGGCCTGCCCACGTCCGCGACCGCCGCCATCATGCTCGCCGCCTTCCAGCAGTACGGGCTGCAGCCCGGGCCGCAGCTGTTCGACCACAACCCGGCCCTGGTGTGGGGCATGATCGCGTCGCTGTTCATCGGCAACGCCATGCTGCTCGTGCTCAACCTGCCGCTGGCGCCGCTGTGGGCGCGACTGCTGCTGATCCCGCGCCCGTACCTGTATGCCGGGATCGTGGTGTTCGCGGCGCTCGGCGTCTACGCGCTGAAGGCCAGCGTCGTGGACCTGGTCGTGCTGTTCGTGCTCGGGCTGCTCGGGTTCGCGATGCGGCGCTTCGGGCTCCCGGTCGCCCCCGCGGTGATCGGGATGATCCTCGGGCCGATGGCGGAGATCCAGCTCCGCCGCGCCCTGGCCATCGGCGCGGGCGACGTGAGCGTGCTGGTGGAGAGCTGGGTGTCGGTGGTGCTGCTGCTCCTGTCGGGCGTGGCGCTGCTGACGCCGCTGTTCAGGAGGCTCTGGGCGCGGCGCGCCGCGTGACGCCCGCGGGCCCGGGACCGTACCCGGGCCCGCGGGTCACGCCGACGCGGTGGCGGCGGGCGCGGCCGAGCGGACCGCGCGGGGCGCGATCGCCAGGCCCGCCAGCGCCATCACCAGCGTGGCCGCGAACACCGCCCAGTAGGCGGAGCCGACGGCGGTGAACAGCGCGCTGGTGATCGCGACCGCCACCACCGAGAACACCGACTCCCCCACCTGCAGCGCCGAGCTGTTGACGCCCTCCTCGCCCGGAGCCGACAGCTCCAGCGTGAGCACCGACAGCGTCGGATAGATCAGCCCCATGCCGAACCCGGCCAGGATCCACGACGGGTAGGCCACCGCGACCGGCACCCCGTCGAACGTCACCGCGCCCATGAGCAGGATGCCGCCCGCCAGCGCGGCCGAGCCGAGCACCAGGTTCGTCATCCGGCCGAACACCTCGCGCCCCTGCAGCCACGACGCGAACGACCAGGTCACCGCGCCGCCGGTGATCGCGATCCCGGCCAGGAACGGCGACAGCCCGCGCTCCTGCACCAGCATGAGCGGCACGATCACCTCGGCGGCGAACAGCGCCCCGGTCGCCAGCCCGCGCAGCCCGACCACCGCCGGAAGCCCGCGGGCGGCCCGCAGCGTCCCGGCGGGCAGCAGCCTGGGCAGCGCCACGGCCAGGATGACCAGCCCGGCGACCAGCAGGACCGGCGACCCGCCGCTCCCGTACTGCATGAGCCCGGCCGCCACCGCCGTCACGGCCGCCCAGGCGACCTTGGCCGCCAGCCCCGGCGCGGGCGTGCCCTGGCCGCCGCGCACCGGCTGCCCGGCGACCCCGCGCGCCAGCACCAGCCCGCTCACCACGGTCAGGATCGGCACCAGCAGGAACACCCACCGCCAGCCCAGCGTGTCGACCACCAGGCCGACGATCGCCGGCCCCACCATCGACGGCACCACCCAGGCCGTGGCGAACAAGGAGAAGATCTTCGGATGCAGCTCCTCCGGGTACGCCCGCGCCACCACCACGTAGAGGGCCACGCTCACCAGCGCGCCGCCGAAGCCCTGCACCAGCCGCCCGGCGATCAGCGCCTCCATCGAGGGCGCCAGCCCCGCCAGCAACAGGCCGCCGATGAAACCGGCCACCCCGGTCCACAACGGCGCCAGCGGCCCGCGCAGGTCGGCCCACCGCCCGCCGAGCACCGTGCCCACCACGGCGGCGGCCATCGCCCCGCTGAACGCCAGGCCGTAAAGTCCCACACCGTCCAGATCCGCCGCCACGACGGGCATGGCCACCGCGACGGCGACGTACTCGAAGGCCACCAGTGACACCATCGCCACCAGGCCGGCTGTCAACGCAGTTCGTCTCATGGAACCCGACGTTAGGCCGTCGCTCGCGCGGGCACCTCCCGCCGCGGTCCTAGGTCCACCCGGTCAGATGGACCTAGGCCGCGTACGGACGTGCGGAACCGCTAGGCGGAGACGCCCAGCTTCTCCAGGATCAGCTCGCGCGCCCGAGCCGCGTCGGCCTTGCCCCGGCTGGCCTTCATCACGCCGCCCACCAGCGCGCCGACCGCCGCGATCTTGCCGGACCGCACCTTGTCGGCCGCGTCGGCGTTGGCCGCCAGCACCTCGTCGATGATCGCCGACAGCTCGCCCTCGTCGTTGACGATCTTGAGCCCGCGCTTCTCCACGACGTCGTCCGGCGTGCCCTCACCGGCGAGCACGCCCTCCAGCACCTCGCGGGCCAGCTTGTCGTTGAGCGCCCCGGACGCCACCAGCTCGGTCACCCGGGCGATCTGCTCCGGCGTGATCGGCAGGTCGGCCAGCGGCGTCGCCGTCTCGTTCGCGCGGCGGGCCAGCTCGCCCATCCACCACTTGCGCGCGTCGGCGGCCGGCGCGCCCGCCTTGACCGTCGCCTCGACCAGCTCGATCGCGTCGGCGTTGTGCATCGCCTGCATGTCGAGGTCGGACAGACCCCACTCGGCCTGCAGCCGCTTGCGCCTGACCGACGGCAGCTCCGGCAGCGCCGCCTTCAGCTCCGCCACCCACGCCGGGTCCGGCGCGATCGGCACCAGGTCCGGCTCGGGGAAGTAGCGGTAGTCCTGCGCCTCCTCCTTGGACCTGCCGGGCGTGGTGGTGCCGGTGTCCTCGTGGAAGTGGCGCGTCTCCTGCACGATCCGGCCGCCGCCGGCCAGCACGCCCGCCTGCCGCTCGATCTCGCTGCGCACCGCCCGCTCGACGCTGCGCAGCGAGTTGACGTTCTTGGTCTCCGTACGGGTGCCCCACTCGGAGGCGCCGCGCTCCATGAGCGAGACGTTCACGTCGCAGCGCAGCGAGCCCTCCTCCATGCGCACGTCGGAGACGCCCAGCGAGCGCATGATCTCGCGCAGCTCCGTCACGTACGCCCTGGCCACCTCCGGCGCGAGCCGGTCGGTGCCCGGGATCGGCTTGGTGACGATCTCGACCAGGGGGATGCCCGCCCGGTTGTAGTCGACGATCGAGTAATCGGCCCCGTGGATGCGGCCCGTCGCGCCGCCCACGTGGGTCGACTTGCCGGTGTCCTCCTCCAGGTGCACGCGCTCGATCTCGATCCGCACCGTCTCGCCGTAGACCTCGACGTCGATGTAGCCGTCGAAGCAGAGCGGCTCGTCGTACTGGGAGATCTGGTAGTTCTTCGGCATGTCCGGGTAGAAGTAGTTCTTCCTGGCCATGCGGCACCACTCGGCGATCGAGCAGTTGAGCGCCAGCCCGATCCGGATCGTCGACTCGATCGCGGCGGCGTTGGCCACCGGCAGCGCGCCGGGCAGCGCCAGGCACGTCGGGCACACCTGCGTGTTGGCCGGCGCGCCGAACGCGGTGCGGCAGCCACAGAACATCTTGGAGTTGGTGCCCAGCTCGACGTGCGTCTCCAGCCCGAGCACCGGCTCGAACCGTTCGAGCGCTTCGTCATAGACCATGGTCATAGCGACGGGGCCTCCTTCAGCAACGGGCCGCCCCAGCGGCTCTCCAGGGCCTTCTCGACGGCGGCGCCGACCCGGTAGCAGCGGTCGTCGCCCAGGACCGGGGCCATGATCTGCAGGCCGACCGGCAGACCGTCCTCGTCCGCCAGGCCGCACGGCACCGAGATGGCCGCGTTGCCCGTCAGGTTGGACGGGATGGTGTAGAGGTCGGCCAGGTACATGGCCATGGGGTCGTCGGCGCGCTCGCCGATCGGGAACGCCGTCGTCGGCGTCGTCGGCGAGATCAGCACGTCCACCTGCTGGTAGGCGGCCTCGAACTCGCGGGCGATGACGGTGCGGACCTTCTGCGCCTGGCCGTAGTAGGCGTCGTAGTAGCCGCTCGACAGCGCGTAGGTGCCGAGCATGATGCGCCGCTTGACCTCGGGGCCGAACCCGGCCGCCCGGGTCAGCGCCATGACCTCCTCGGCGCTGCGCGTGCCGTCGTCGCCGACGCGCAGGCCGTAGCGCATGGCGTCGAAGCGGGCCAGGTTGGAGCTGCACTCCGACGGCGCGATCAGGTAGTAGGCCGGCAGCGCGCTCGCGAACGACGGGCAGGAGACCTCGACGACCTTGGCGCCGAGCGACTCCAGGAGCTGGACGGCCTCGTTGAAGCGGGCCAGCACGCCCGGCTGGACGCCGTCGCCGCCGGCGAACTCGCGCACGACGCCGATGCGCATCCCGGCCACGTCACCGTTGCGGGCGGCCTCGACGACGGACGGGACCGGGGCGTCGATGGAGGTCGAGTCCATCGGGTCGTGCCCGGAGAACGCCTCCTGCAGCAGCGCGGCGTCGAGCACGTTGCGGGCGAACGGGCCCGGCGTGTCGAGCGAGCTGGCGAAGGCGATCAGGCCGTAGCGGGACGAGCCGCCGTAGGTCGGCTTCATGCCCACGATGCCGGTCACCGCGGCCGGCTGGCGGATCGAGCCGCCCGTGTCGGTGCCCGTCGACAGCGGCGCCTCGTAGGCGGCCACGGCCGCGCTGGAGCCGCCCGACGAGCCGCCGGGCACCCTGGTCAGGTCCCACGGGTTGTGCGTGAGCTGGTAGGCAGAGTTCTCCGTGGAGGAGCCCATGGCGAACTCGTCCAGGTTGGTCTTGCCCAGGATGACCAGCCCGGCCTCGCGCAGCCGGCGCGTCACGGTCGCGTCGTAAGGCGGGCGCCAGCCCTGCAGGATCTTGGACGCGGCCGTGGTCGGCATGTCGCGGGTGGTGAAGATGTCCTTGTGCGCGATCGGCACCCCGGCCAGCGGCCCGAGCTTCTCCCCCGCCTTCAGCCGGGCGTCGACGGCCCTGGCCTGCTCCAGCGTGGTCTCGCGGTCGACGTGCAGGAACGCCTTGACCTTGGGCTCGACCTCGGCCATCCGGTCGAGGTGCGCCTCGGCCACCTCGGCGGCCGACACCTCACCGGCGGCGATCATCGCGCCCAGCTCGGCGGCCGTCTTGCGGATCAGGCTCATGCCTCCTCCCCGAGGATGCGCGGCACCCGGAAGCGGTCGTCCTCGACGGCGGGAGCGCCCGAAAGGGCCTGCTCGGGCGTCAGGGACTGTCGCACCTCGTCGGGACGGAAAACGTTGGTCAGCGGGAGAGCGTGCGACGAAGGCGGCACGTCCTCGGCGGCGACCTCTGCCACCTTCGCGACCGACTCGATGATGGCATCGAGTTGCGTGGCGTAGTGGTCGAGCTCGTCGTCGGTGAGCGCCAGCCTGGACAACCGGGCCAGATGCGCGACCTCGTCGCGGGTTATGGCGGACATGAGTCGTTGAACCCGTTTCGTGGATGGAGTTTGGACACTCACATCCTAGGGGCGTCGGCCGATCGCCTCCGAACCATTACCCGTGCGCCGGTCCGCTGGTCAGGCGGTCTGGGTGACCTCGGAGCGAAGGTCGTAGGAGGCGTCGGCGCGGCGCAGCAGCCAGGCGGTGGCGTCGGCGGCGGGCATGGGCTGGCCGAACAGCCATCCCTGGCCGACGTCGCAGCCCATCTCGGCCAGCCGCAGGGCGACCTCGTCGGACTCGACGCCCTCGGCGACCGAGCGCAGGCCGAGGGAGCGGACCAGGTCGACGATGGAGCGGACGATGCGGTCGTCGTCCTCGGACTCGGCGATGCGGCGCACGAACGAGGCGTCGATCTTCACCTCGGAGACCGCCAGCCGCTGGAGCCGGATGAGCGAGGAGTAGCCGGTGCCGAAGTCGTCGAGCGCCAGGGGGACGCCGAGCGTGGCCAGGGCCTTGATGGTCTCGTGGGTGTAGGCCTGCTCGCCGGTCAGGATGCGCTCGGTGACCTCCAGCTGGATGGCGGCGGGCGGCAGCCGGAGCTTGGCCAGGCCGGCTTCGAGCTGTTCGGGCAGCGCGGAGCCGAGCAGGTCGCGGGCGGAGATGTTGACCGAGATCGGGATCTGCAGCCCGGTGTGCCACCAGCGGGCGGCCTGCTCCAGCGCCTCGTGGACGACGTACTCGGTGAGCTGGCGCATGAGGTAGGACTGCTCGGCGAGCGGGATGTAGTCGGACGGGGCGATCGGCCCGTGCACGGGGTGGTGCCAGCGCAGCAGCGCCTCGACGCCGTAGATGGCGCCGCCGGTGAGGCCGACCTTGGGCTGGTAGTGCAGCTTGAGGTCGGCGTTGTCGATGGCGCGGCGCAGGTCGCCGAGCAGGTTCAGGCGTTCGGGCGAGTTGCGGTCCTTGTCCGGCTGGTAGAGCTCCACCCCGGTGCGGCCTTCCTTGGCCAGGTACATGGCGACGTCGGCGCGCTGGAGCAGCAGCTCGAAGTCGGGGGCGTGGTCGGGGTAGAGGGCGATGCCGACGGAGCCGTCGAGGTCGAAGGACATGCCTTCGAGCCGTACGGGCTCGGTCAGCGCGGCCCGCAGCCGGGCGGCGACCTCGCGGGCCGCGTGGGCGTCGCGGATGGACGGCAGCAGCACCGCGAACTCGTCACCGCCCAGCCGGGCCACGACGTCGCCGGGCCGGACGGAGTGGGTGAGGCGGTGGGCGACCAGTTGCAGCAGCCGGTCGCCGACCGGGTGCCCCATCGTGTCGTTGACCTCCTTGAACCGGTCGAGGTCGAGGAGGAAGAGGCCGACCCGCTCGTCCTGGCGGGCCTCGGCGAGCGCCTCCTCGGTGGAGACGATGAGCATCTTGCGGTTGGGCAGCCCGGTCAGCTCGTCGTGCAGCGCCTGGTGGTCGCGGCGCATGGAGAGCGTGGCGGTGAAGTAAACGGCCGCGAGCGGCGCCACGAACAGCGGCACCAGCCCCGGCGAATGGCTCATGACGACGACGACCAGCGGGGCCAGGCCGAGGAGCGCGGCGTACACGAGGCTCTGCGGGCCGGCGGTGACCCGCAGGACGCGCACGATCGAGCGGCGCTCGTGCAGGGCGACCGCGCCGCTGACGAGCATGGCGCGGGCGGCGAAGTAGGCGACGCCGGACAGCGCGATGGCGAGCAGGTCGGGACCCGAGGGCACCCACGGCAGGGCGGCGCTGGGCACGATGCGGAACACGCCGAGCACCACGGCGGCGGTGGTCAGCGCGAGCGTCGACTGGGCGATGTTGAACATCACCCGGTGCCAGGCCTTGCGCGTGGCCACGCCGTTGACGACGACGGCGACGGCCTGCATGAGCGCGGCGACCGGCAGCCCGAAGTGGAGCAGCACGGCGAAGGTGAACATCGTCGACGGGTAGGTGCCGCCCACGGCGGTGGCGGACGACACCATGACGGGCCGCAGCTCACCGAGGACGACCAGGACCGCGAGCACCCAGAACAGCGGCGTGCGGACGAGCTCGGCGAACTCGGCGGTGTCGAGCCTGAGCAGGGCGACGACGAGCGCGGTGAAGCCGATCACGGTGACGCCCGCGAGGAACGCCCAGAGGGGCGTGCCGACGCGCGGTCCTGTGTCGCGGGTGTCGGTTGGGTCAGTCATCGGTAACAGAACCCCCATTAGGTCACTATGGGAGGGTACGACCTTAACTCCACTTCGCGAAACCAAGCGCGTACGTTCCGTCACGTCGCCTTCCCGGCATATACCCACCCAGCGTGTTATTAGCCCAACGCTACGTAGGCGGGGTTTCTTCCTTGAAGGCCAGCTCGGCGGCGGCTTCGGGGCCCTGTTCGAGCAGGGCGTGGAAGCCCTCGGCGTCCAGGATCGGCACCTTCAGCGAGAGCGCCTTGTCATACTTCGACCCGGCGTTCTCCCCCGCGACCAGGAACGACGTCTTCTTCGACACCGAGCCGGCCACCTTGCCGCCCCGCGCGGCGATGGCCGCGCCCGCCTGCTCGCGGGTGTGGTCGGGCAGCGTGCCGGTCACCACGAACGTGAGCCCGTCGAGCGTCTGCGGCAGCTCCTCGACGTCCGCGGGCGGCTCGTCGCGCATGCGCACCCCCGCCGCCTTCCAGCGGGTGACGATCTCGCGGTGCCAGTCGACCTGGAACCACTCCCGGATCGTCGCCGCCACGCGCGGGCCGATGTCGGGAACCTCGGCCAGCTCCTCCTCCGAGGCGTTCATGACGGCCTCGATCGACCCCATCGCACTGGCCAGCGCCTGCGCGGTGGGCGGGCCGACGTGCCGGATCGACAGCGCGACCAGGACCCGCCACAGCGGCGCCTCCTTGGCGCGGGCGAGCTCGTCCATCAGCAGGTGGGCGTTCTGGCTGGGCCGGCCGTCGACGTTGGAGAAGAACGAGACGACCTTCTCCTCGCCGGTCTTCTCGTCGAGCTTGGGCAGGCCGGAGTCCTTGTCGCGCACCACGGACCTGATGGGGACGAGCTGCTCCAGCGTGAGGTCGAACAGGTCGGCCTCGGTGCGCACCACCGGCTCCTGCGAGGGGATCGGCTGGGTGAGCGCGGTGGCCGCGACGTAGCCGAGGCCGCGGATGTCGAGGGCCGAGCGCCGCGAGGCGAAGAACAGCCGCTCGCGGATCTGCGCCGGGCAGCCGCGCGCGTTGGGGCAGCGCAGGTCGGCGTCGCCCTCGCGCTCGTAGGCCAGCTCGGTGCCGCACTCGGGACAGTGGGTCGGCATCTCGAAGGGCCGCTCGGTGCCGTCGCGCAGCGCGGCGACGGGGCCGATGATCTCCGGGATCACGTCGCCCGCCTTGCGCAGCACGACCGTGTCGCCGATGAGCACGCCCTTCTTGACCACCACGGCCGCGTTGTGCAGCGTGGCCCGCTCGACCGTCGAGCCGGACACCACGACCGGCTCCATCACCGCGAACGGGGTGATCCGCCCGGTGCGCCCCACGCCGACCTGGATGTCCAGCAGCTTGGTGTTGACCTCCTGCGGCGGGTACTTGTACGCGATCGCCCAGCGCGGCGCCCGCGAGGTGGAGCCCAGCTCGCGCTGGATGCGGAACCTGTCGACCTTGACCACCACGCCGTCGATCTCGTACGCCGGGTCGTGGCGGTGCTCGCGGTAGTGCTCGATGTAGGCGTTGACGCCGTCGAGGTCGTCGACCACCTTGTACAGGTCGCTGACCGGCAGCCCGAACTCGCGCAGCCGGTCGTAGACCTGCGACTGGGCCTGCGGCTCTGCCGCGCCCTCCCAGACGCCGACGCCGTGCACCAGCATGCGCAGCGGCCGCTGCGCGGTGACGCGCGGGTCCTTCTGGCGCAGGGTCCCGGCGGCCGAGTTGCGCGGGTTGGCGAACGGCGCGACGCCCTGCTCGACGAGCTGCTCGTTCAGGATCTTGAAGTCCTCGACCGGGATGTAGACCTCTCCGCGCACCTCGACCAGGCTCGGCACGTCGTCGCCGATGAGCCGGTGCGGGATGCCCTTGATCGTGCGCACGTTGGCCGTGACGTCGTCGCCGGTGCGCCCGTCGCCGCGGGTGGCGGCCCGCTCCAGCCTGCCGTCACGGTAGACCAGCGCCACGGCCAGCCCGTCGATCTTCAGCTCGCACAGGTAGGGGCCCGGGTCGTGCTCGGCCAGCCGCTCGGCCCTGGCCGTCCACTCCGCCATGCCCTCGGCGTTGAAGACGTTGTCCAGGCTCTCCATCCGGGCCAGGTGGTCGACTTTGGCGAAGTCGCCGGCCGCCGGGGCGCCGACCTTCTGCGTGGGCGAGTCGGGCGTCTGCAGCGACGGATGCTCCCGCTCCAGCTCCAGCAGCTCGTTGAACCACGCGTCGAACTGGGCGTCGCTGACCGTCGGCTGGTCCTCGACGTAGTAGCGGTAGCGTGCGTCCTCGACCAGCTCGCTCAGCTCGGCGTGCCGCTCCAGCGCGGTCACGGGCACGCCCCCTGCCTGCTCGCTCACCCCGTGCACTCCCTCCGTAGCCGCTCCAGCCTATTCGCTGCCAGGATCGTCCCGCAGCACGTCGGCGGCCCTCCGGCACGCCGCCAGCGCCGCCTTGGCGTAGGCGGGCGAGGCCTCGGCGAGCCCGCACGACGGGGTCAGCACGACCTGCCCGGCCAGCCGCTCCGGCGCGAACCCGAGCCGCCGCCACAGCTCCAGCGCCGGCTTGGCCACCACGCCCACGTCGGGCAGCCGCGCGTCCCTGCCGGGCACCACCCCGAGCAGCAGCCCGATCCCGGCCTCGACCAGCTCGCCGACGGCCTCCTCTTCGCGCCGCCTGATCAGCGACGCGTCCACCGAGACCGCCCGCACGCCGGCCCGGCGCAGCAGCGCGAACGGCGCCGACGGCGCGCAGCAGTGCACCACCGGGTCGGTGAAGGAGCGCAGCGACTCCTCCACCCGCCACTCCTCGACCGCCGCCAGCCGCCCGAACCCGGACGCCGTCGGCACCGTGCCCGCCAGCACGCCGGGCAGCCCCGGCTCGTCGAGCTGCAGCACGATCCCGGTCACGCCGGGCAGCCGCCGCCGCACGTCCGCGCAGTGGTCGGCGACGCCCTGGGCCAGCGAGGCGATCATGTCGCGCACGGCCCCCCGGTCGGACAGCACCTTGTCGCCGTGGCGCAGCTCGATCGCCCCGGCCAGCGTCCACGGCCCGCACACCTGCAGCTTGAGCGGCCCGGCGTAGTCGTGGCCGACCTCCTCCAGGCCGTCGAGGTCACGCCGGAGGTGGTCGAGCGCCCGCTGGTGGTCGCGGCCCGGCCGGCCGGCGATCCGCCACCCGGAGGGCTGGACCTCGACGGGCAGGTCCACGAGCAGCGCCGCCGTCCGGCCCACCAGGTCGGCCCCCACCCCCCGCGCCGGCAGCTCCGGCAGGTAGGGCAGGCCCGGCACCTCCCCGAACACGACGCGCAACGCCTCAAGATGATCCTCGCCCGGATGCGACCCGACTCCGGTGGCTCCCCACGTCAACATGGGACAAGCGTAGGCTCTCGAAGATGAAGCTCACGAAGTACGGTCACGCCTGCGTACGCCTGGAGAAGGACGGCAAGGTCCTGGTGGTCGACCCGGGCACGTTCACCGCCGATCCGGTGCTCGACGGCGCCGACGCGGTGCTGGTCACGCACGAGCACGCCGACCACCTCGACATCGACCGGCTGGCCGCCGCCTCGCCCGGCCTGGAGGTCTGGACCTGCGCCGCCGTCGCCGCCGAGCTGTCCGGCGTGCCGGTCCGGGTCCACGTGGTGGAGCACGGCGACGACTTCCAGGCCGCCGGTTTCTCGGTCCGGGTGTTCGGCGAGTGGCACGCCAAGAACCATCCGGACGTGCCGATCGTCAGCAATGTCGGGTTTCTCGTGGACGACGAGGTGTTCTACCCCGGCGACGCGCTGACGGTGCCGGGCGTCGAGGTGCCCACGCTGCTGGTGCCCACCAACGCGCCGTGGATGAAGCTGTCGGAGATGGTCGGCTATCTGCGGGAGGTGCGGCCCGCCCGGGCGTTCTCCACCCATGACGGGCTGCTCAACGACTTCGGGCTGGGCCTGGTCGACAACTACCTGCGGCTGGAGTCGGACGTGCAGAAGGCCGACATGCGGCGGCTGAAGACCGGCGAGTCGGTCACGCTCTAGGTGTACTTGGTCATGAACTTGGTGTCAGTCGGCTGATCGGTGGTCGGCCGCCGAGGGCTGTGTGTGGCCGGGTGGTGTTGTAGTGCTCGAGCCAGG
>NZ_JBEZZG010000008.1:245175-288319 GCF_040639085.1 Nonomuraea sp. NPDC023979 | reverse complement strand
TCGCGGGCGGCCGAGGTCGCGGCGATGGAGGAGGAACTGCTCAAGCTGTACGCCGACCCGTCGGTGAACACCAAGCCGGAGCTGCTCGGCAAGCGCGGCGGCGCGTTCTACTCCGAGGCGGCGGTCGCGCTGATCGCCTCCCTGCTGGGCGACCGGGGCGACACCCAGGTCGTCAACGTGCGCAACGGCGGCACCCTGCCGTTCCTCGGCGCGGACGCGGTGATCGAGGTCCCGGCCAGGATCACCGCCTCGGGCGCGGAACCGCTGCCCGTCGCCTCGCTGGAGCCGCTGTACGCGGGACTGGTCGCGCACGTGTCCGCGTACGAGGAACTGGCCCTGGACGCGGCGCTGCACGGCGGCGCGGACCGGGTGCGTGACGCGCTGCTCGCCCACCCGCTGATCGGCCAGGACGCGATCGCCGAGGAGCTGACCGGGCTGCTGCTCGACGCCAACCGGGCGCACCTGGCGTGGGCGGCGGGCCGATGACGCGCCGCAGGGTGCTGCTGGCCGTCGACGGCGGCAACAGCAAGACCGACGTGGCCGTGGTGGCCGAGGACGGCGAGATCCTGGCGACCGGCCGCGCGGGCGCGTTCGCGCCGCAGAGCGCGGGCGTCCGGGCCGCCGTGGACGTCGTCGAGGAGGCCGTGCGCGACGCGGGCTGGGCGCCGGCGGGCGGGTTCGATCACGTGGCCGCCTACCTGGCCGGGGCCGACCTGCCGGTGGAGGAGGAGGCGCTGGCGGCCGAGTTCGCCGCGCGCGGCTTCGGGCCGGACATCGTGGTGCGCAACGACGTGTTCGCGCTGCTGCGGGCGGGCGCGTCGCAGCCGTGGGGCGTCGCGGTGGTGTGCGGGGCGGGCATCAACGCGGCCGGGGTCTCCCCCGGCGGCGAGGTGGCCAGGTTCCCGGCGCTGGGGCGCATCAGCGGCGACTGGGGCGGCGGCCAGGGCGTCGGAGAGGAGGCGCTGTGGCACGCGGTGCGCGCCGAGGACGGCAGAGGCCCCGCCACGGCGCTGGCGGACACGGTCAAGGAGCACTTCGGCGTCGCCACCGTGCAGGAGCTGGTGCTGGCCGTGCACTTCGGCGAGGTGGGGCTGGGGCGGCTGCACGAGCTGGCGCCGGGCGTGCTCGCCGCGGCGGGCGCGGGCGACACGGTGGCGGCGGCGCTCGTCGGGCGGCAGGCCGACGAGGTCGTCGTGCTGGCCGAGGTGTGCCTGCGCCGCCTGGACCTGCTGGAGACGCCCGCCGAGGTCGTCCTGGGCGGCGGCCTGCTGACCGCCGGTCACCCGCTGCTCATGGACCTGGTCACCGCCGGGCTGGCCGCCAGGGCGCCGAAGGCCGAGCCGGTGGTGTCCCGCGTCCGCTCGATCGTCGGCGCGGCCCTGTGCGGGCTCGAACGCCTGGGCGCCGCCGAGGCCGCCAAGTCCCGGCTTCTGACGGAGAGTAACCATATGGACACGTGATGGTTCCGGCCTATGGCGCGGCCCCGCCCGCGCGGCGACCATGCGTGTATGGACGGGTTCCTCGACACCACCAGCCGCGGCCTGACCGAGCTGCGCGTGCACGGCGTGTCCGGCACGCCGCCGGACCAGATGCTCAACCACCCGCATCCGCGGCTGGTGTCGGGTGACTCGACGACCGGCTTCTACCGCCGCTGGTGGCCCGCCGGGCCGCCCGCCGGCGAGCAGGCCGACGTGCCCGGCGTGCGCCACCGCGAGGCGTACGCGTGGGGCGGGCTGACCTCCGGCGGCCGGACGATCGCGCTGTGGCTGCTGCTGCTGCCGTTCTCGCTGGCGAACCTGGCCTACTTCATGCTGCCCAGGCCGGCGCGCGGGCGGCGGCTGCGCCACGTGGTCGAGGCGGCGCAGCGGCTGTTCGCGCTGCTGCTGACCGGCACGCTCGTGCACGCGGTGATCGGGTCGAGCGTCGACCTGGTGGGCTGGCAGTGCACCGCCGCGGGCCGCGCGTGCACGTACGACACCGCGCCCGTGTGGGTGCGCTGGATGGGCGAGCTTTGGGGGTCGGAGCCGTCGCGGCGGCTGGCGGTCACCGCGCTGGTGCCGCTGGCCGTGGTGGCGCTGCTGTGGCTGATCGCCCGGCGGACGTGGAACCGCGACGAGCGTACGGGGATGCCGCCCGACGGCCCGCAGGAGGCGGCGCTGCCGCTGGCGCGGCGGCGGCTGTGGCACGGCGACGTGCCGGTGTGGCGGCTGCGCGCGGTGCACGTGGCGTACGCGCTCGGCGCGATCGGGCTGGCCGTGGCGGCGCCGTTCGCGGGTGCGGCGGCCGGGCTGGCGCTGACGGTGGCGAACGGGGCCGTGCAGGTCGTCGCGGCGGTGCTGGTGCTGCTGCCGGGGCTGGCGCGGCGGGTGGACCCGGGCGGCGACGACCCGGGCGGCCTGCCGCTCACGGCGGCCTGCCGGGTGCTGGAGGTGGCCGCGCCCGCGGTGCTGGCGGTCACGCTGGCCGCGGCGATGGCCGGGCTGCCGCTCGGCGGGACGCCTCCGCTCCAGCTGCCGGGCGTGGCCGGGGTGCGGTTCGTGCTGCTGGTGGCGCTGGTGGTGTTCCTGCTGGTGGCGACGTGGGTGCTGGCGCGGCTGTCGGCGCCTGAGGAGCGGCCGGCGATGCGCGGGATGGCGAGCTGGTTCACGCTCATGGTGGCGGCCGGCAGCGCGAACGCGCTCGCGCTCGGCGTCATGTTCTGGACCGCCTCGTTCTTCGGCGTGCCGGAGTCGCCCGCCAGGGCGCAGCCGGTCGGCCGCAGGCTGTTCCTGGGCGACGCCGTGTGGTGGACGGCCGCGCTCGTGCCGGTCCTGGTGCTGGGCGTGATCTGCGTGGCCGCCGTGCTGTGGCGGATCCGCGGCACGGTCGCGGAGGAGCTGACGCCGAAGCTCACGCCCTACTACGGCGACGACGGCGACGACGTGGCCGGCAAGTGGGCGCTCGCCTCGCTCACCGACCGGGCCGGGCTCGTGCTGGGGCTGCTCGTCGGCGTGGTGCTGGCCGGGTTCGCCACGGTGACGGTGATCTACCAGCTCGGGCTGGTCCACCCCGTCGGCGGCACCGCCGGGCTGTTCGCCACTATGGGCAGCTGGGCCATCACCGCCACCCTCGTGGGGCTGGTGCTGCTGGGCCGGCGCACCTACAGCGACCCGGCGCTGCGCCGCACGATCGGCATCCTGTGGGACGTGGCGACCTTCTGGCCGCGCGCCATCCACCCGCTCGCGCCGCCCTGCTACACCGAGCGGGTGCTGCCGGAGCTGGTCGCCCGCGTCGGCGTGCTGTCGCGGGACGAACGCGACAGGGTGGTGCTGTCGGGCCACAGCCAGGGCAGCGTCATCGCCGCCGCCCTGGTGCTGCAGCTCGGGCCCGGCGCGCGCGGGCGGGTGCGGCTGCTCACCCACGGCTCGCCGCTGCGCCGGCTGTACGCGGCCTTCTTCCCCGCCTACTTCGGCGGCCCGAGCCTGCCCGCGGTGCGTGAGGCGGTGCCGTGGGTCAACCTGTACCGGCTGAGCGACCCGATCGGCGGGCCCGTCTTCGCCCCGGCCGACCCGTTCGGCCCCCGGGCCGCGCAACCGGGCCCGGTGGACGTGTTCTGCTGGGACCCGCCGCAGCCCGAGCCGGGCGAACCCCTCGCCGAGCTGCGCTGGCACTCCGACTACTGGTTCGACCCGCCCTACGGCCAGGCCATGGCCAGGCTCACCGAACGAGACGCCCAGGGCTGACAGGCGATCTCCCGGGCAGGGTCCCGGTGTGTCTCCTCCTGATCTCCTGTTCGCCCTGGGCGGCGCCGCGGCGCTGCTGGCCGCCCTCCTCCCGGAGCTCCTCGCCAACCGGGCGTTCTCGCTGCCGCTGGCCTACCTGGCCGGGGGCGTGCTGCTGTTCCTGCTGCCGCTCGGCCTGCCCGAGCCCGACCCGGTCGCGCACCGGCTGGCCCTGGAGCACATCACCGAAATCTGCGTGGTCGTCTCGCTCATGGGCGCCGGCCTGGCGCTCAACCGGAAGGCCGGGTGGCGGTCGTGGGGCAGCACGTGGCGGCTGCTCGGCTGGGCGATGCCCGTGACGGTCGCCGGGGTGGCCGCCGCCGCGCTCGTCCTGCTGGAGTGGCCGCTCGCGGCGGCGCTGCTGCTCGGCGCGGTGCTCGCGCCGACCGACCCGGTCCTGGCCTCCGACGTGCACGTGGGCGAGCCGGTCGACGTGGAGAACGCCGACGACGAGGTCAGGTTCGCGCTCACCTCCGAGGCGGGGCTCAACGACGGGCTGGCCTTCCCCATCGTGTACGCGGCCGTCGCGCTGGCCGTCGTGGGCGGTGCGGGCTGGGCTGGCGAGTGGGCCCTGGTGGACGTGCTCTACCGGACGGCCGCGGGCGTGGTGTGCGGCCTGCTGATCGGGCGGGTGCTCGGCCGCCTGTTCTTCCACACCCGGGAGAAGCGGCTGCGCCTGGCCGAACGGCACGACGGGTTCGTCGCCCTGGCCGCCACCTTCCTGTCCTACGGCCTGACCGAGCTGGCTCACGGCTACGGCTTCGTGGCGGTGTTCGTCACCGCGTGCGCGATCAGGAACGCCGAGCGCGGCCACGGCTACAACTCGGTCCTGCACGGGTTCGTGGAGCAGATCGAGCGGCTGTTCACCGCCTGGCTGCTGCTCCTGCTGGGCGGGTTCGTCGCGACCGGCGGCCTGGCGGCGCTCACCTGGCGGGGCGTCGCCGTGGGCGCGCTGCTGCTGCTGGTGATCCGGCCGCTGGCGGGCTGGCTCTCCCAGGCGGGCGGGGCGGCCGGGCCCCGGGAGCGCCTGGTGATCTCCTTCTTCGGCATCCGGGGCGTCGGGTCGCTGTTCTACCTGGCGTTCGCGCTGGGGCAGGCGGACTTCGGCGTGCCGGCGGACGAGCTGTGGGCGGTGACGGGGTTCACCGTGCTGGCCTCCGTCGTGCTGCACGGCGTCACCGCCACCCCCGTCATGCGGCGCCTGGACGCCCTGCGCGCCCGCCGGTGATCACGGGGCGAGCAGGGCGGCGACGCGGGCGCGCACGTCGTCGGTGTCGAGGCCGCGCACGGTGAGCGTGGTGCGGCGGCGCAGGACGTCGTCGACGGTGACCGCCCACTCGTGGTCGCGGGCGTAGACCGCCTGGGCCCAGATGTCGGGGCCGTCCGGGTGCATGCGCTCGCCGAGCGCCGGGTCCTCCCGGATGAGCCTGGCCACGTCGAAGGCCAGCGTCCCGTAGTGGGAGGCCAGGTGGCGGGCGACGAGCGGATCCATGCGGGCGGCCGGGTCGTGCTCCGACCACAGCCGCATCGCGACCGCATCGGGGCTGGCCAGGCCGGGCAGCGGCACCGTGGGCAGGATGGCGGCCAGGTCGTCGCCGAGCGGCCTGCCGGGCAGCCGGGCGAGCGTGTCGAGCACGACCCTGCCGATGTGGCGGTAGGTGGTCCACTTGCCGCCGGCGACCGACAGCATGCCGCCCCTGCCCCGGCTGAGCAGCGTCTCCCGCTTGGCGGCGGCGACCCGGCCGGGACCGCCGGGCAGCACCCGCAGCCCGGCGAAGGCGTAGGTGATGTCCTCTCGGCGCACCTGCGCGTCGTCGACCGCGTGCCCGGCCTCGTCGAGGATCTGGGCCACGTCGGCGTCGGTGGCGCGCACGTCGGCCGGGTCGCCGTCGTACGCCTCGTCGGTGGTGCCGAGCAGCAGATGGTCCTCCCACGGGATGGCGAACGACACCCGGTACTTGTCGATGGGGATCGTCAGCGCGGCCTTCCACGGCTCGTGGCGGCGCAGCACCAGGTGGGCGCCCTTCGACAGGCGGATGCTGGGCGCGGCGTCCGGGTCCTCCATGCGGCGCAGGTGGTCGACCCACGGGCCGGTGGCGTTGAGGACGAGCCTGGCCGAGACGCCGAACTCGGCGCCGTCGAGCCGGTCGCGCAGGTCGGCGCCGACGACGGTGCCGCCGGACTTGCGCAGCCCGACGACCTCGGCGTGGTTGAGCACGACGGCGCCCGCGTCGACGGCGGCGCGGACGGTCATGACGGCGACGCGGCTGTCGTTCATCTGGTGGTCGCCGTAGACGGCGGCGGCGCGCAGCCCGGCGGGCTTGAGCGCGGGCACCCGGGCCAGCGCCTGCTGCGGCGTGATGACGCGGCCGAGGCCGTCGCCGAACACCGACAGCGCCGAGTAGAGGAACACGCCCGCGCCGAGCTTGGCGGCGCCGTGCGGGCCGCCCCGGTAGACGGGCACGACGAACGACAGCGGCTTGACCAGGTGCGGGGCGATCTCACCGGCCAGGGCGCGGCGCTCGCGGTGGTTCTCCGCGACGAGCTTGACGTTGCCGGTCTGCAGGTAGCGCAGGCCGCCGTGGACGAGCTTGGAGGAGGCGCTGGAGGTCGCTCCGGCGAAGTCGCCCGCGTCGACCATGGCGACGCGCAGCCCCGCCTGGGCGGCCATCCAGGTGACGGCGGTGCCGAGGATGCCGCCGCCGATGACCAGCAGGTCGTAGGGGCGGCTGCTCAGCTCCTCGCGGGTCTCGGCCCGTTCGCCGGACGTGGTGCGGATGGCGGTCATGTGGTGCTCCAGTCGAGGCTGCGTTCGATGGCCTTGCGCCAGTTGCGGTGCTCGGCGTCCCTGACGTCGGGGTCGATCTCCGGCCGCCATTCGGCGGCCTTGTGCCAGTTGGCGCGCAGCGCGTCGGTGCCGGGCCAGTAGCCGGTGGCCAGCCCGGCCGCGTACGCCGCGCCCAGGCAGGTGGTCTCGGCCACCATCGGGCGTACGACGGGCACGCCGAGGACGTCGGCCAGGATCTGCATGAGCAGGTTGTTGGCGGTCATGCCGCCGTCGGCGCGCAGGGCGGTGAGCGCGAGGCCGGCGTCGGCGTTCATCGCGTCGACGACCTCGCGCGTCTGCCAGGCGGTGGCCTCCAGGACGGCGCGGGCGATGTGGCCCTTGGTGACGAACCCGGTCAGCCCGGCGATGATCCCGCGGGCGTCGGCCCGCCAGTGGGGCGCGAACAGGCCGGAGAAGGCGGGCACGAAGTAGCAGCCGCCGTTGTCGTCGACGGTGCGGGCCAGGGTCTCGATCTCGGCGGCGCTGGAGATGAGGCCGAGGTTGTCGCGCAGCCACTGCACCAGGGAGCCGGTGACGGCGATCGAGCCTTCGAGCGCGTAGGTGGCCGGGGCGTCGCCGATCTGGTAGCCGACGGTGGTGAGCAGGCCGTGCTTGGAGGTGACGGGCTCGGCGCCGGTGTTCATCAGCAGGAAGCTGCCCGAGCCGTAGGTGCTCTTGGTCTCCCCGGGGGAGAAGCAGGTCTGGCCGAACAGCGCGGCCTGCTGATCGCCGAGCGCGGCGGCGACCGGGACCCCGTCGCCGGTGCGGCCGTAGACCTCGGCGCTGGGCCGGATCTCCGGCAGCATCGCGGCGGGCACGCCGAGCGCGTCGAGCAGCTCGGGGTCCCAGGCGAGCGTGCGCAGGTTCATCAGCATGGTGCGGCTGGCGTTGGTGACGTCGGTGACGTGCCGGCCGGTGAGCTTCCAGACGAGCCAGCTGTCGACGGTGCCGAACAGCACGTCGCCGCGCTCGGCCCGCTCGCGCAGGCCGGGGGTCTCGTCGAGCAGCCAGCGGATCTTCGGCCCGGCGAAGTAGGTGGCCAGCGGCAGCCCGGCCCGCTCCCGGAACAGCTGCTCGTGCGGGGCGAGCGCGGTGACCAGGGCGTCGGTGCGGGTGTCCTGCCAGACGATGGCGTTGGCCACCGGCTCGCCGGTGCGGCGGTCCCACAGGATCGTGGTCTCGCGCTGGTTGGTGATGCCGAGGGCGACGAGGCTGCCCGGGTCGATGCCGCTGCCGGTGACCGCGTCGGCGACCACGCCCTGCACGGCCTCCCAGATCTCGGCGGCGTCGTGCTCGACCCAGCCGGGCCTGGGGAAGATCTGCCGGTGCTCGCGCTGGGCCACGGACACGATCCGGCCGCCCTCGTCGAACACCATGCACCGGCTGGACGTGGTGCCCTGGTCGATGGCGGCGACGTACTCCACGGCTTCCTCACTTCTCGCATGTTCGGCATTGCCGAACGCCTGGCTTGAGATCCTAGTCTGGGCCCGACGGGTGGTGTCAACCGGTCATCGGCTCAGGTCCCGGGTGATGGCCCGCGCGGCGTCGCGCACGTAGGACACCAGGTCACGGCGCGGCTCGCCGTCCTCGGCCAGCCGCTCGACGGCTCCGCGCACGCCGATCGCGCCCACGGTGACGGCGCGGCGGTCGCGGATCGGGGCGGCGATCGACACCTCCCCCTCGACCAGCTCCTCCAGGTCGGCGGCCCAGCCCCGGCCGCGCACCAGCTCCAGCTCCTTGGCCAGCGCGTCGGCGGTGACCAAGGTGGCGGGCGTGTGCGCGGCCAGCGGCTCCCCCGCGCTCTCCCCGTACGGGTCGTAGGCGAGCAGCACCTTGCCCAGGGCGGTCGCGTGCGCGGGCAGCAGGGTGCCGACCTGCAGGACCTGCATGCTGTCGTCGGGCCGGAACACGTGGTGCACGACCAGGACCCCGCCCTCGTGCAGGGTGCCGATCCACACGCTCTCGCGGCTGCGCCCGGCGAGCGCGTCGGCCCAGTTGAGCGAGCGGGTGCGCAGCTCGTTGACGTCGAGGTAGCTGCTGCCGAGGTGCAGCAGGGTGCCGCCGAGCCGGTAGCGGCCGGTGGTGGCGTCCTGCTCGACGAACCCGACGTGCACGAGCGTGCGCAGGATGCCGTGCAGGGTGCCCTTGGGCAGCTCCATCGCGCGGGCGAGCTCGGCCACCCCCAGCTCGCGCGGACCGGAGGCCAGCAGGCGCAGGATGCCTGCGGCGCGCTCGACGGACTGGATGGTGTCTCCCACGCCCCACACCCTACATCGCGTTCGGCATTGCCGAACAGTGGGGGCGCCGAACTCTTCGGGCCGGCTATCCGGCGGGCGCCTCGGGGGCGCGGTGCTCGTACGGGGTGCTCAGGACGACCGTGGTGCGGGTGGAGACGTTGGCGGCGGCGCGGATCTGCTGGAGCAGCTCCTCCAGCGCGACCGGGGAGGCGACGCGCACCTTGAGGATGTAGCTCTCGTCACCCGCGACGCTGTGGCACGCCTCGATCGCGGTCAGGTGGGCCAGGCGCTCCGGCGCGTCGTCGGGCGCGGCCGGGTCGATCGGCTTGATCGACACGAACGCGGTCATCGGCAGCCCGACGGCGTCGTAGTCGACGATCGCGGCGTAGCCGCGCAGCACGCCGCGCTTCTCCAGGCGGCGCACCCGCTGGTGCACGGCCGACACCGACAGGCCGGTCTCCCTGGCGAGGTCGGTGAAGCTCATCCGGCCGTCGCCGGCCAGCAGCGTGACGATCCTGCGATCGATCTCCTCCATCGGTCAAAAATATCCGGTCATGGTCACGACAACGTCCCGACCGGCGAGGCGCCCATGCGCATCGCGTGCTCGACGAGCGTGACGAGCACGTCCCGGCTGGAGTCGCGCCGGCGGGCGTCACAGCGCACGATCGGCACGCCCGGCTCCAGGCCGAGCGCCTGGCGCACCTCGCCGACGGTGAACGGGCGCGCCCCGTCGAAGCAGTTGAGCGCCACGACGAACGGCTGGCGGCGCTTCTCGAAGTAGTCGATGGCCGGGAAGCAGTCGGCCAGGCGGCGGGTGTCGGCGAGCACGACCGCGCCGAGCGCGCCCATCGCCAGGTCGTCCCAGACGAAGAAGAAGCGCTCCTGGCCGGGCGTGCCGAACAGGTAGAGCATGTAGTCGCCGCGGATCGTGATGCGGCCGAAGTCCATCGCCACGGTGGTGGTCGGCTTGAACTCGACGCCGTACAGGTCGTCGACGTGCACGCCGACGTGGGTGAGCGCCTCCTCGGTGCGCAGCGTGCGGGTCTCCGACACGGCGCCCACCATCGTGGTCTTGCCCGCGCCGAAGCCTCCCGCGATCAAGATCTTGATCGGGGTCGGCAGCCGCCAGTGATCAAAGCGACCGAAATCCATCCAGCACCGCCTGTACGTCCCTCCGCGGTCGCGACACGGCCGCATTCCCTCCTGCGGCGCCGTGGTCAGCGACCCCTGTCAAGGCGTCGGGAAAGGTTGATCCACTTGCCTGGCATCGAGACACCCTAGCAATGCCACAAATTCCACTCAAGCCGCATAGGACCCCAGAAATCAATATGTCATCGTTTGTCGCTTATTGCGGCTTTTGGGGGCATGGGGAATGGAGGGCAGTAAAGCGGCTTGTCATGATATCTGACCTGACAGTTAGTCGTGCCGGGCATAGCCCGAAATATTGTGAAAACCCGCACTGAAGCCCATTTGTCGCCATAAGTAGTCGGCCGCGTGCGGGCTGCTCCCCCGCAGCCGCTCGATCAGCTCGCCCGCCTCGCCCGCCAGGTCCGCCATCGCGTCGGTCACCTCGCCGGAGGTGACGCCGAGCATGAGCACGTTCAGGCCGCCCCAGCTCACGTCGCGCCGGTAGGAGGCCAGGTCGCCGAGCAGGTGCAGGTAACGCTGCACGCACCCGCTGGCCTCGCGCAGCTCCTCCAGATGCGCCCTGGCCCACGTGTCGCCGGCGTAGATCCAGTGCGACAGGTCGACGAGGCAGGTGCCGCGGCTGTCGGCGTTGTCCAGGTAGTGGGGGAACATCACGCGGGCGCCGGTGTCACGCCACACCCAGGCCCGCTCCATCGCCGCCAGCGTGCGGGCGAGCTGATCGCGCCATACCTGCCGCAGCTCGCCGAACTCCGCCACCGTGGCCAGCTCGTCACGCAAGTCGGCCAGGAACCGGGTGACGGCCGCGCGCGGGGCCGCGCCGTCGGCGACCGCCAGGCAGTCGCGGGCCAGCCGGGCCACCTGGTCGCGGCTCGTGGCGATGCGGTCGACCAGCCGGTCCAGCGCCAGCACCCACAGGGCGGTGCGGTTGACGATCTTCAGCCGGTCGGCGGTGGCCCAGGGCGCGCTGAAGGCGCCCGACAGCGACAGCGTGGTGTAGAACTCGGCGTCGAAGGCCGCCGCGGGGAACAGGCCCGCGTACATCTGGGCGCACCGCCGCAGGTCCCGGCCGCACGCGGCGGCCAGTGCGCAGGTCCGGCCCAGCTCGAACGCCTCGTCCCCGTCAGGCATCCTCAAGCCGCTCGATCGGCGTGTCGGATCATGGGTGTGCCCCCCAATACCCTCTGTGATGGATTGTCACATGATCACTGGTATCCGATCAAGGCATGGCGGCGTGCCCGATCAGCCCGCTCCGATGGCGATGAAGGAGACGTCGTCGCCCCGCGCGTCACGCAGCGCCTCGGCCAGCGACAGGCCCCGGCGCAGGCCCGCGTGCAGCCTGACCATGACGGGCACGGCCGTCTCGTCGTTGACCGGGACGACGCTGGCCACGATGCCGGCGGTGCCCAGGTGCAGCAGCGCCGTGGCGGGGCCGATCAGCTCGTCGGCGCCGACGGGGGCCATCTGGCCGGAGTCGCAGCTCGACAGCACCAGCCGGTACGGGGCGCGCCGCAGCCTCTCCAGGTCGTAGACGGTCAGGGGGCCGTCGTCCAGGTAGAGCGAGGAGAACAGCGGGCTGTCGGCCCGGAACGTGCCGTGCGCGGCCACGTGCGCGAGCGCGCACCCGTCGATGGCCTCCAGCACGGCCCCCGCCGTCGCCCCACCCCCGCCCAGCACCCGCACGCTCCCTTCGGGCGGGCCTCCCCCGGGTCCGTCCTGCCCGGGTCCGTCCCGCCCGACTCCGTCCGTGGCCGGTCCCGGACGGCCCGCCGCGCCGGGGAACCGCCCGCCGGGCGCGAGGCCCCCCGAGTACGGAGACGTCCCCTCGGGAAGCCCGCCGCCCGCCGGTGCCGAAGCCGCGATTCCCTCGGGGACGCCGCCGCCCGTGGGTGGCCCGCCGGGTGCCGCTTCTCCGGGATGGCCGTACAGGTTGGCGATGGCGTGGAGCTCGGCGCGGGCGTTGGGGACCTCGGGGCCGCGTACGAGGACGACGCCGCCGGAAGGGGGCGCGGCGGCGCGGGCGCGCAGCCAGGCGGCGGCCGACGGCGCGACGCTGAAGGCGGTGCGCCGCAGCGACGGCAGCAGCCCCCACGGGGTGGCGTGCAGGACGCTGGGCGGCACGACGACGCACGGCCCGTCGCCGAGCAGCCGGGCGACGGGCCCGAGCAGCGCCTCCTCCAGCCGCCCGCCCAGCGCGGCGAGCTCGTCGCGCGGCGGGTCGCGGTCGTAGGCGAGCCGGCGCAGCCGGGAGCGCGCGTACTCCATCTCGGCGACCGCGGCGGCGGCGGGCCCGATCTCGTAGGTGCGCACCCGCCCGCCCGCGCACAGCAGCGCGTGCAGGGTGCCGTCGATGACGACGAGCTCGGCGAGGCGGCCGCCGGGGCCGAGAGCGTCGAGAATCTGGCCGCAGCCGGGCCCGCGCGCCTCGCCCGCACCGGTGCCGCGGACGCGCAGGGTGGTGGCGCGCACCCGGGCCTCCAGGCGGGCGCGGTCGCGTTCGAGCGTGGCGGCGGAGGCGGCGCCGTCGGAGCGGGCGCGGCCGAGGAGCTGGTCGAGCCGGCGCAGCGCGGCGAGCTGGGCCTGCAGCTCCGGGTCGTCGGGCGGGCGGACGGGCGGCACGGCGAGCGCGGTGGCGCGCCAGCGTTCGGTCCAGGCGAGCAGTTCGCGGGTGCGCCCGGCGGCGTGCAGGTGGCGCAGCGCGAGCCGGGCGAGCTCGACGCCCTGCGCGGTGACGAGCGCGCGCAGCTCCGACGAGCCGAAGGTGAGCCGGTGCTCCTCGATGAGCGCGAGCCCGGACCGGCAGGCGTGCAGGAGGCGGCGCGGCTGCCCGGCGGCGTCGGCGCGCAGCGCCTCGGCCAGCCAGCCGCCGGCGCGTGAGGTGGCGGGGCCGCGGTGCCGGACGCGGGCGGCGGCCGACAGGTGGCGTTCGGCGGCGGCGGCCTGGCCGAGGGCGAGCGCGGTGCGCCCGGCGAGCAGGTGCGCCTGCCACACCTCGGGCGAGCCGAGCCGGGTCAGCCGCCCGGCGAGGCGGCGGGCGTCGGCGAGCAGGCGCGGCGTGGCCGGGCCGCGCGCCAGCTCGGCCTGGACGAGGATGAGCCGCGCGTGCTCGGCCCACCAGTCGCGGCGCTGCCCGGCGAACAGCGCGCGGGCCTCGGCCGCGCGCCGGCCGGCGGTGCCGGGGTCGGCGGCCAGCAGCGCGGCCCGGGCGGCGAGCAGCAGCAGCTCGGCCCGCCGGGTGGCCTGGCCGCGCAGCCGGTCGAGCAGCCGCAGCCCGCCGTCGGCCTGTTCCAGCGCCTCGCGGGACAGCCCGGCGGCCAGCAGCACGGCGCACCGGTCGGCTACCAGGTCGAGCATCGGCGTGCCGAGCTTGCGGAAGCCCTGGTCGGCCTCCTCCAGCAGGTCGAGGGCGGTGGGCAGGTCGCCGGCGACGAAGGCGGCGACGCCGCGGTTCTGCACGGCGACGACGGAGTCGTGCTCCTGCCGGGTGGTGGCGAACATGCCCTGCGCGGTGCGGAAGTCGGCGTCGGCGGCCTGGACGGAACCGAGGGCGAGCTGGGCGTGCCCGCGTAAGGTGAGCGCGCGGGCGGCCCACACGGTGTCGCCGGCCCGGCGCAGCGCGGGCGCGGCGGACCTCAGGTCGTCGAGCGCCTCCCGGTGCCAGCCGAGGATCCACCGGGCGCCCGCCCGCCTGAAGAGCACCCGCGCCCGCGTGGTGCCGCCGGACAGCGCGGCGGCCTGGTCGAGGGTGGCCAGCCCGGCCCGGGTGCGGCCGTGCTGGACGAGCGCGACCCCGAGCGTGGCCAGCACGTCGGCCTCGCGGTCGGGCGATCCGGCCCGCCGGGCCAGGCGCACCGCCTGGCGCAGCTCGCCGATGGCCGCCTCCAGGTCGCCGAAGTCGCGGCGCAGGATGCCGATGGCCTGCCGGGCGATCGAGTGGTCGTAGGGGCCTCGTCCGGTTTCGAGCATCGCCCTGGCGGCCTTGAGCGCCTCCTGCGGGCGCGCGAACACCATGTCGAGCACGTCGTGCGGATCGTCGGGAACACCGGCTCGGGGCACCCATCGATGGTAGAACCGGCTCCGCGGGTGTATCAACGGCGGCGCTCGCCGCTCATAAAGGCACAGGACCCGTTCTTCGCTCTGGAGGGCAGACGATGAGCACACCCGGCCCCGGCCGTGACGACTCCCGTTTCTGGGCGCAGCTCGACATGCTCAACGAGGCGCTGCCGGACGGCCTGCGGGCGGTGGCCGGTCCTGACGGGGCGGCGCCGGGCTCGGCCGTCCAGCCGTCGTTCGCGCGGCTGGCGGACCACGTCCTGGTGCCCGCGGCCGAGCTCGACCGCACCGCCGACCTGGTGCAGGAGCTGGTGCCTGGCGACGCCGATCTTCAGGTCACCTGGCCGCCGGAGCGTGACGCCGGGCGGGTGTCGGTGCGCAGGCTGTACGTGGGCGACCGCGACGCGCGGCTGGTGGCCGACCGGCTCTCCGTCCGGCGGGTGCGCTCGACGCCGGTCCACTTCGTCACCGTGGCGGGGGTCAACCTGTGCCCGGGCGACGAGCCGGTGCCGTGCGACGAGCCGCTGCGGCCCGCCAGGGCGGGCGACGACCGGGGCGCGGGCGTGCGGGTGGCCGTCATCGACACCGGCCTGGTGCACGACTACCTCGACCACCAGTGGCTGGCCGCCAGCGACGGCGTGCCGGGCATCCCGGAGGTCCACGGCGACGTCACCTCGCCCGGCGACGAGCTCGACGCCGACGGCCTGATCAAGCCGTACGTGGGGCACGGCACGTTCATCGCCGGCATCGTCCGCTGCACCGCGCCGGCCGCCGACGTGCGCGTCCACAACGCCTTCCCGTACGGCGGCGCGATCATGGAGGACCAGCTGGGCCTGCTCATCCGCGACGCGCTCGACAGGCACGGCTGGCCCGACATCATCTCCCTGTCGGCGGGCACGCAGACGGAGCACGCGGGGGCGCTGCTGGGCCTGGCCGACTTCATGGCTGAGCTGGCCCGGCACCCGGAGACGGTGCTGGTGGCGGCGGCGGGCAACGACGGCTCCACCGGCCGGTTCTGGCCCGCCGCCTACGCGGGCGAGCCGGTCAACGCCTCCGGCGACGTGGTCGTGTCCGTGGGGGCGCTGCGCGAGGACGGCGGGGGCCGGGCCTGCTTCAGCAACCACGGGAGCTGGGTCACCGTCTACGCTCCCGGCGAGCGCATGGTCAACGCCTTCACCTCCGGCCCGTACGAGTACGGCTACCCGCACCGCACCACCTGCCGTTTCCACCCGGCGGGCCTGTACACGGGCTGCACGTGCGTGGCGCCGCTGCGGGTGGGCGACAAGGCGACGTTCAGCGGGCTGGCGATGTGGAGCGGCACGTCGTTCGCCACCCCGGTGATCGCGGGGCTGATCGCGGCGCGCATGTCGGAGGCCGGGGTGTCCTCCCGTGAGGCGGCCAGGCAGCTCGTGGAGACGCGGCTGGCCGTTCCCGATCTGACGGGTTATCTGCGGTGAGGTACGACACCCTGTCCTCGGGCGGCTCACGAAATATCATCGTGAGCATTCCGCCCCTGGACAGGGAAGGACCGCCGTGGACGACACCGCAGCCCTCGTCAGGGCAGCAGCGGACGGGGATGCCGGCGCGTGGAAGGAGCTCTACCACCGCTACAGCGGGCTGGTGTGGGCTGTCGCCCGCGCCTACCTGCCGGCCCCCGCCGATGCCCAGGACGTGGCGCAGACGACGTGGTTCCGCTTCGCCGAGCACCTGACCCGGATCCGCGATCCGGACAAGGCAGGCGCCTGGCTCGCCAGCACCGCCAGGAACGAGGCGTTACGCGTCATCCGTACCAGCGGCAGGGTCATCCCCGTCAGCGACGTGGGACTGATGGGCTTCGACGTGGACGAACGTTCGCCGGAGCGCCTGCTGCTGGACGCCGAGGAGGCCGACGCCGAGGCCGAGCGGGCGCGGGAGGTGTGGGCGGCGTTCGAGGAGATGTCCGAGCGCTGCCGCCGCCTGTTGCGCGTGCTCATCGCCTCGCCGCGGCCCACCTATCAGGAGGTGGCGACGGCGCTGGGCATCGCGGTCGGCAGCATCGGCCCCATGCGGGGGCGCTGCCTGAAGCGGCTCGGCGTGCTGGTCGCGCGCCGCGGGGTGACGGGGACTTCCCGTGACTTCGAATGATGTCGGGTGAGTCGGGGTGAGTTCGGGGTGAACGACATGGACGACGGCTTCGATCTGGAAGACGAGCTGCGCAACATCGCCCACCTGCTCGACCCGGTGCCGCCGGAGCTGCTGGACGACGCCATGCAGGCGTTCACGCTGCGGACGCTCGACGCGGAGCTGGCCCTGCTGGAGTTCGACTCGTGGGACGAGGAGCCGGCCACCCGGGTGCGCGGGCCGGCCAGCCCCCGGCTGCTGACGTTCCGGGCCGGGGAGGTGAAGGTGGAGCTGGAGGTGTCTGGCGCGCGGCTGGTCGGGCGGATCCTGCCGGGCGAGGCCGCCGACATCGGCGTGCAGCGCCGCGACTCCGAGCTGCGGCTGCGCGCCGACGAACTGGGCCGGTTCACCACCGCGCCGCTGCCGCCGGGCCCGCTGCGGGTGCGCGTCACCCCGGGCGCGGGCGGCCCGGTGGTCACCTCGTGGATCCGCCTCTGACCGGGGCGCTTCGCGGCCCCCTGTCTCTCCCGGAGGGGGCGGTCAACGGGACGGCCCGAGTCCTTCGAAGATCAGCGGGAGGAGCCGTTCGCCGCCGGGTTCGCCGCCGGTCAGTTGCTCGCGTGCCCAGGAGACTCCGGCGACCAGGGCGAGGAACTCGGCGGGGGTGACGTCGGCGCGCACGTCACCGGCTCGCTGGGCGCGGGCCAGCAGGGCGGTCCCGGCCTCGCGCATGGCCTCGCAGGAGGCGTGCAGGGCCGAGGCGGGGTCGCGCAGGGTGGCCGTCAGCATGGCGGTGAGCCCGCGGTAGGCGGTCGTGGTCTCGACGAACTCCAGGGTCCAGGCGAGCAGCGCCTCGCGGGCGGAGCCCTGGTCCGCGAGGGCGCGGGCGCGGGCGGTGAGCGCGTCGAACCGTTCGCCCAGCAGCGCCTCCAGCAGCGCCTCCCGGGTGGGGAAGTGCCGGTAGAGGGTGCCGGCTCCGACGCCGGCGCGGGCGGCGACGTCGTCGAGGGAGGCGCCGGTGCCGTGTTCGAGGAAGGCGGCGCGCGCCTCGGCGAGCAGCCGGTCGCGGTTGCGCCGCGCGTCGGCCCGCATGGCGCGCCGGGTGTCGCCCACGTCGTCCCTCCCGGGGGTTCACAAAACGGAGACCGCTTCCGTATCTTAGTGCCGGAGTTAACCGGAGACAGTCTCCGGAAAGTCTGGAGCGACGATGGACACGACACAGGTGCGGCATCGGCTCGGCCGGTTCGGGGTGTGGATCGCGCCGATGACCCTCGCGCGCACGCCGGTGACCGTGCAGCGCGAGCAGTTCGCGCGGATCGAGGGGCTCGGCTACGGGTCGCTGTGGACGGGCGAGCCGCCGCCGTCCTCCCCGGCCGGCGGGCGCGAGATCTTCGCCCAGCTCGCCGTGATGCTGGCCGCGACCAGGCGGCTGGTCGCCGGGGCGGGCGTCGCCAACATCACCGTACGCGACCCGGTCGCGGCGCACGGCGGGGCCGCCACCCTCGCCGAGGCGTACCCGGGCAGGCTCGTCCTCGGCCTCGGCGGGCACACAGGCGAGCACACGGGCGGGCGACCGCTGAGCGCGTTGTGTGCCTATCTGGACGCCATGGACCGCGCCGCCGCCCGTGACGACGAGCTTGCCGGGGCCCGGTATCCACGGGTGCTGGCGGCGCTGGGCCCCCGGGCGCACCGGCTGGCGGGCGAGCGGGCCCACGGCGCGCACCCGTTCATGCAGCCGGTCGAGCACACCGAGGCGGCCCGCCGGGCGCTCGGCCCGGACGGGCTGCTGATCCCGCACCAGATGCTCGTCCTCGACCCCGACGCGGCCCGGGCCAGGGGCCGGATCCGGGCCCTGATCAGCCTGGGCGGCGACGGCGACAACCCGTACACCGCCAACTACCGCAGGCTGGGCTACGGTGACGCCGACCTGGCGGGCGGGCGCAGCGACCGCCTCATCGACGCCCTGCTGGCCTGGGGCGAGGACGAGGCGGTGGCGGCCCGGCTGCGGGCGCATCTGGCGGCCGGGGCGGACCACGTGCTGCTCCACCCGCTGACCGGCGACCTGCCCTCGGCCGTCGACCAGCTGGAGCGGCTGGCTCCGCGCCTGACCTCCGCCGGTTAGACGATCACCAGGTCGCGGGGGCTGTCGTTGAGCCGCTCGCCGCCGGTCTCGGTGCACACGAGGATGTCCTCGATGCGGGCGCCGTGGCTGCCGGGCAGGTAGATGCCGGGCTCGACGGAGAAGGCGAAGCCGGGCTCCATGGCCTCGTCGTTGCCGGCGACGATGTACGGCTCCTCGTGCGTCTCGATGCCGATGCCGTGGCCGGTGCGGTGGATGAACAGCTCGCCGTAGCCGGCCTCGGCGATGACCTCGCGGGCCGCCGCGTCGATCGACTCGCACGACACGCCGGGCCGTACGGCGGCGCAGGCGGCGTCCTGGGCGCGGCGCAGCACCTCGAAGGAGGCGGCGTAGTCGGCGGGCGGCTCGCCCACGCAGTAGTTGCGCGTGGAGTCGGAGCAGTAGCCGTTGTGGAGCTGGCCGCCGATGTCGACGACGACGGGCTCGCCCGCCTGGATGACGCGGTCGGACACGTCGTGGTGGGGGCTGGCGCCGTTGGGACCGGAGGCGACGATGACGAAGTCGACGGTGGCGTGCCCGGCGGCGAGGATCGCCTCGGCGATGTCGCGGGCCACCTCGCGCTCGGTGCGCCCGGCGCGCAGGAACTCCGGCACCCGGCGGTGCACGGCGTCGATGGCCGCCCCGGCCTCGCGCAGCGCCGCCACCTCGGCGGGCGACTTGCGCATGCGCAGCTCCCGCAGCACCGTGCCGGCCAGCACCTGCTCGGCGTCCGGCAGCACGTCACGGAAGCGCAGCGAGGCCATCGCCCACATGCGGTCGGCCAGGCCGACCCGGCTCGCAGGGCCGAGCCGGTCGGCGGCGATCCGGTAGGGGTCGTCGGTCTCGTCCCAGGCCACGAAGTCCAGTCCGAGCCGCGAGGCCGGCGACGCCTCGGCGGCCGGCAGCTCCAGGCGGGGCACCATCATGTACGGCTCCGCCGCGGCGGGCACGACCAGGCACGTCAGGCGCTCGAGCGGCTTGGCGTCGTAGCCGCTGACGTAGCGAAGGTCGGGGCCCGGGGTGAGCAGCAGGGCGTCGAGGCCGGCCTTGGCGGTGGCCTCCTGGACGGCGGCCAAACGGGACACGGGATACAGGTCTGAGGACGTCACAGGCTCAATCTACTCCGGATCCCGCCGCCTAAAATCCGCGAAAAGGTCTCACCACACGGCAGGCCATCACTACCGTACGTTCACCGTCGAACACGTAGTGTGGGGCCAATTGTCCCGTTCCCTGCCGGCTGAGAGTGAGACCATGGTCGACCCCGAGCTGCTCGCCGCCCGGCTGGCGCACGCCCAGCGGCTGGGCAACATGGGCTGGGCGGAGTGGAACCTGCGCACCGGCGCCGTCATGTGGTCCGACCAGGTCTACGCCATCTTCGGGCGTGACCCCGGGGCCGGGCCGCTGCCGCTGGCCGAGCTGGCCCGGCACGTCGAGCCCGCCGACCTGGCCGCGCTCGACGAACTGCTGTGGACGGTGGTGCGGGGCGTGGAGCCGGTGCAGGCCGAGTTCCGCGTCCGGCGTGACGGCGGCGACGTGCGCAACCTGCGGGTGGTGCTGGAGCCGCTGATGGCGCCGGGCGGCCCGACCGGCGTGCACGGCGTCATCCAGGACATCACCGGCCGCCGCCGGGCCGAGCGGATCATGTCGGAGTCGCGCCGCCAGCTCCTGGAGGCGCGGGTGCAGGCGGCCGAGGAGCGGCACGTGATGCTGGCGCTGCGCGAGGCGATCCTGCCGGAGCCGGTCGGCTGCCTGGACCTGCCGCGCACCCGGATCGCGGTGCGTTACGTCCCGGCGGAGAAGACCGCCAGCCTGGGCGGCGACTGGTTCGAGGCCGCGGCGCTGCCCGACGGGCGGGCGCTGCTGGCGATCGGCGACGTGTCGGGGCACGGCCTGCCGGCGATCGCGCACATGGCGCAGCTCCGCCACGCGCTGATCGGCCTGACGATGACGGGCGTGCCGCCGAACCGGGTGCTGGCCTGGCTGAACGACCTGGTGCTGCACCGGCTGTCGGGCACCACGGCCACCGCGATCATCGGCCATCTCGACACCGCGACCCGCGTGTTCGCCTGGGGGCAGGCGGGCAACCTGGCGCCGATCCTGGTGCGCGACGGGGTGGCCTCGCCGCTGTGCCCGCCCGCGGGCGTGCTGCTGGGCGCCACCTGCGACCGGCCCTATCTTCTGGCCAGCACCCCGCTGCGGGCGGGCGACCTGCTGCTGATGTTCACCGACGGGCTGGTGGAGCGGCGCACCCGCGACATCGACGAGGGGCTCGACCTGGTTATGACGGCGGCGTGCAAGCTGCCGGGCTGCGACCTGGACGAGGGCCTGGACCGGCTGCTGGCCGACATCGGCGGGCCCAACCCGGAAGACGACGCGTGCCTGCTGGCTGTGGGCATACTGGGCTAGTGCTGATGCTTCTGGACACCCCTTCGCTCTACTTCCGCGCCTACTTCGGCATTCCGGACTCGATCACGGCGCCCGACGGCATGCCGGTCAACGCGGTGCGGGGCCTCATCGACATGATCGCCACGCTGGTGCGGCAGCACTCCCCCGCCGAGCTGGTGGCCACGATGGACGCCGACTGGCGGCCCGCCTTCCGGGTGGCGGCGATCCCCACGTACAAGGCGCATCGGGTCGCCCACGGCGACACCGAGGAGGTGCCCGACACGCTGGTGCCGCAGATCCCGGTGATCGAGGAGGTGCTGGACGCGGTCGGCATCGCCCGCCTGGAGTCGCCCGGGTTCGAGGCCGACGACGTGATCGGCACGCTGACCCACCGGGCCTCCGGCGCGGTCGACATCGTGACGGGCGACCGCGACCTGTTCCAGCTCGTCGACGACGCCCGCCCGGTGCGCGTCCTCTACACCGCGCGCGGCATCCGCAACCTGCAGCTCGTGGACGAGAGCTGGGTGAGCGCCAAGTACGGCATCCCGGGCCGCGGCTACGCCGACTTCGCCACGCTGCGCGGCGACCCCAGCGACGGCCTGCCGGGCGTGGCGGGGGTGGGCGAGAAGACGGCGGCGTCGCTGGTGACCCGGTTCGGCTCGCTGGAGGCGCTGCTGGAGGCGCTCGACGCGGGCGTCACCGAGGGCTTCCCGGCGGGCAGCCGCACCAAGCTGGCCGCCGCCCGCGACTACCTGGCCGCCGCCCCGGCCGTGGTCAAGGTCGCCGCCGACGCGCCGCTGCCGGCCGCGGACCTGACGCTGCCGGTCAAGCCGCGCGATCCGGAGGCGCTGGTGCGCCTGGCCGACCGCTACGGGCTCGACAGCCCGCTCAACCGGCTGCTGGACGCCTTGAGCCGCTGAGCATGAGCCGTGTCGCGACGCCGGTCATCCAGACGAAGGTGAACGCGATGACGGTGGGGTTCTTCACGGAGACGAGCAGCGCGGTGACGAGGTCGCGCGCCTGGCCTGCCCACTGTTCGACGGCGAGGGCCGGCAGCACGTCGAGCACGGTGAAGGCCGCGCCCAGCACGAGGAACTGGGTGGCGAAGGCCCAGCGGTCGCGGTCGATCCCCTCGCCCATGCGCTGCCACAGCGCGGCGGGGGTCAGGCCGCGCAGCGCGGGCTCGGCGCGTACGGCCAGGCGGACGATCACGTACAGCAGGACGACGCGGCAGGCGGCGGTGAGCACCTCGGCGGCGATGTTCACGGCGGCGGGCAGGTCGTCGCCGGCGGTGATGGCGGCGAAGCGCTGGGCGGCCGGGACCATCGACAGCCCGGCGACGATCCAGAAGTGCCGGAGGTAGAAGCGCCATCCCCAGGATGCGGCGTCACCGGCGAGTTCGAAACCTGATCGGAGAACCATGCCGGTATAATACTTCATCACATTGAATTATTCACTCCATTGAAACAAAGGAGCGTGGATGGACGGCGCGAGGATGGGCTGGGAGCTGAGCACCGCGGTCGTGCTCTTCCACGAGGCGGTCGCGCGCAAGCTGGGCCTGAGCGCGGTCGACCACAAGGCGCTGGGCGTGATCACCCGCTCCGGCGGGCTGACCGCCGGAGCGCTCGCCGGCGAGCTCGGCATGAACGCCAGCGCCGTCACGGCCCTCGTCGGCCGGCTCGAACGCGCCGGCTACGCCCGGCGGGTCGCCGACCCCGCCGACCGCCGCCGCGTCCTCGTCGAGGCCGACCCCGGCAACCGGCCGGACCTCGCGGGCATCTTCGCCGACCTCGGCGCGGACATGAACGCCTTCATGTCCCGGTACGACGCCCGCGAGCTGGCCACGATAGCCGACTACGTCACGCGCACCGTCGAGGTGCTGCGCAAGCGGACCGAGGCCCTTCAGCAGAGCCTGTAGGTGGAGAAGTTCTCGAACCGCGACAGGTACATGTGCCCGTCGGCGCCCTTCACCAGGTTCGAGATCGGCCGGACGATCAGCGTGAGCTTCATCGTCACCGGGTCGATCCGGTAGACCTTGCCCTGGACCTTGCCGTACAGCATGCCGTCACGGCCGGCCTCGACGTAGGTGTCGAGCCACACCTGCGACACCGTCTGCCACGGGTAGGTCTGGTGCTTGACCGTGCGCAGCGCCCGGCCGGTGGCCGGATCGAGCTCGAACAGCGAGTCGGGACTGAGCCCCCACAGCCTGCCCGCGCCGTCGAAGGCGAGCGAGCCGAGGGCCAGGTTGCCGGGGACGGGCGTGGTCCGCCACTTCAGCGAGCGCCCGGCGACGTCGTAGGCGAACGCCTGGGCCTCGCCCTGCGGGACGTTGGTGCCGCCGAAGGCCGACGTGGTCCCGTACAGGACGCCGTCGCGGTAGGCCAGGCCGATGATGCTGTGGCCGGGGATCAGGTCACGTTCGATCACCTTCTCCCCGGTGGCCGGGTCGAGCAGGCCGAGCGCGCCGCCGAGGACGCCCGCCTTGGGCACGGTGCCGAACGCCAGCCAGTCGCCCGCCGACACCATCGCGAACGGGCGGTCCTGCTCCTGCTCCCCCAGCCCGAGCAGCAGCCGCGGCTGCTCGCCGTCGAACTCGTAGATGCGCGCGCCGGGGTAGACGCCCAGGTAGAGCTTGCCGCGATGGGTGACGATGCCCTCGCTCTGGCCGACGTTCGGCCACGAGCGGGTCTCGCCGGTCGCGGGGTCGTAGGAGGCCAGGCCGCCGGTGAAGAAGCCGCCGGCGTAGATGCGCCCGTCGGGGCCGACGCCCATCGAGCGGATGCTGACGGGCTGGCCGGTCAGCGTGGACTCGAACAGGACGCCCTTGCCGGCGCGGCGGTCGTAGTGCCAGAGGCGGCCGGTCGAGGAGGTGCCGACGAGGGTGGTGCCGATCCAGCCGAGCGTCCGGGCGGCCCCGCCGCCGAGGTCACCGAAGCCCAGCTTCGTGATTTTTCCGCTTTTCAGGTCGTATTCGATGAGTTCGTCGTCCTGGACCAGGTGGACGGTGTGCCCGTGCCTGCCGCCGCCCACGGTCAGGCTGCCGACGTCCGCCACCACGTCCTTCCACGCCTTGGCGGCCAGGTCGTACACGCCCATCGGGTTGGCGCCCGTCGAGGTGGTGAAGCGGACGAGCAGGTGGTGGCCGACGACGTCGAGGTCGTAGGCGTAGCCCGCGCCCTCGACCGGCGGTTCGATGACCTGCCGGACGGCGCCGTCCGGCGCGACCACGGCGACCTTCATGCTCTGCGCGCCGACCCCGGCGTACACGGTGCCGTCGGCGCCGACGGCCAGGTCGCGGACGAACTGCTCGCCCGGCACCGGGCTGCCCAGGTCGGCGACGCGGCCGGTGGCGGTGTCGTAGCGGAACAGCCGCCCGTTGGGCGAGGTGCCGCCGTAGACGGCCGAGCCGTCGGGGCTGGCCGCGACCGTCCACACGAACGTCTCGCCCGGCACCGCGATGCCCAGCTCGCTCACCTTGTCGGCCGCCGGGTCGTAGCGGAACAGGCGGCCCATCGCCCCGGCGGTGGCGTTGTAGCTGCCCACGTAGACGGAGTGGTCGGGCGCCACGGTGACGGCCCAGGAGCCGAGGGCGAGCGGCAGCGGGCGTTCGGCGATCAGCGAGCCGTCGGCGGCGTCGCGGATGCCGAGCACGGCCGGGCCGGAGGCGCTGGAGGTCACCGAGTAGACGCGATCGCCGTCGAGCGCGGTGCCCGCCGTGGTCGCGCCGGTCAGCGGCAGCCGGCCCAGGCTCTGGAAGCCGCACCCGGCGGGCGGCGATTCGGCCTGGGCCGGAGTGGCGAGGGATAACAGGACAAGGAATGCGACAAGGACGATGCGCACGACAGCCTCCCGGCGGGCGATATAACGGTCTTGACCGTAATCGCGCGCACGTCCTCTGGCAAGAGGGTCAGGCCACCGACGAGTAGGCCACCACCCCACGCCGCATCGCGTCCATCGCCTTGGTCGCCGTCTGCTTGATCCGACTGCCGGGCGGCGCCGCGTTGCCGAGCTGCCCCAGCAGGTCCATGAGCTGCTTGACCCAGCGCACGAAGTCGCCCGCCGCCAGCTCGTTGCCGCCCACGCCGTCCATCAGCACCGCGTCCAGCGAGTGACCCTTCGTCCAGCGGAACGCCGCCCACGCGAAGCCGAGATCCGGCTCGCGGATCGTCGACAGGCCGTGGTCGGACTCGATGCCCTCCAGCTCGCCCCACAGCCGCAGCATCGCCGTCAGCGCGTCCTGCGCCCGGCCCGCCGGGACCTTGGGCCGGCGCGCGTCGTCGGACTGCCGCGACTCGAACACCAGCGCCGACACGCACGCCGCCAGCTCAGCCGGGTCGAGCTCCTCCCACAGCCCGCTGCGCAGGCACTCGGCCGTCAGCAGGTCGAGCTCGGTGTAGAGGCGGCCCAGCCGGCGGCCCTCGTCGGTGACCTGCTCGCCCTCCAGGTAGCCGAGCTGCTCCAGCACCGAGCAGATCCGGTCGAAGGTGCGCGAGATGACGTGCGAACGGCCCTCCACCCGCCGCCGCAGCCCCTCGGTCTCACGCAGCAGCTTGTGGTAACGCTCGGCCCAGCGGGCGTGGTCCTCGCGCTCGTCGCAGCCGTGGCACGGGTGCTGCCGGATGCGCCGGCGCAGCTCGTTGACCTCGTCGTCCTCCACCGCGTGGTCCCGCGCCCTGACCGGCTTGCCCAGATCGCGGTCACCGATCCTGGCCAGCAGCGTGGAGACCAGGTTGGCGCGTTCCTTGGGCGAGCGGCCGTTGAAGTTCTTCGGGATGCGGATCTTCTCCAGCGGCTCCACCGGCACCGGGAAGTCCGCGGGGTCGAGCTTCTTGATCTGCTTGCCGATCGTCAGCACCAGCGGGCTGGGACCGTGACCGCGCGGGTTGCGGCCCGGGTCGAGCACCACCGCGAGCCCGGCCCGGCGCCCGCCCGGCACCCGGATCACGTCACCCGGCTGCAGCGCCTCCAGCGACCGCACCGCCGCCGCCCGCCGGGCCGCGCCGCGCTGGCGCGACAGCTCCGCCTCCCGGTCCGACAGCCGCCTGCGCAGAGCCGCGTACTCGGGGAAGTCGCCCAGATGGCAGGTCATCGCCTCCTGGTAGCCCTCCAGCGCCTCCTCGTGCTTGCGCAGCTGCTTGGCCAGCCCGACCACCGCCCGGTCGGCCTGGAACTGGGCGAACGACTCCTCCAGCAGCGCCCTGGCCCGCTCCCTGCCGAACTGGCCGACCAGGTTGACCGCCATGTTGTAGGACGGCTGGAAGCTGGAGCGCAGCGGATACGTACGGGTGCCCGCCAGGCCCGCCACCGACAGCGGGTCCATGCCCGGCTGCCACAGCACCACCGCGTGGCCCTCGACGTCGATGCCGCGCCGCCCCGCCCGGCCGGTGAGCTGCGTGTATTCGCCGGGGGTCAGGTCGGCGTGCGTCTCGCCGTTCCACTTGTCAAGCTTCTCGATCACCACGCTGCGGGCCGGCATGTTGATGCCCAGCGCCAGCGTCTCCGTCGCGAACACCGCCTTGACCAGGCCGCGGGTGAACAGCTCCTCGACGACCTCCTTGAACGCCGGCAGCATGCCCGCGTGGTGCGCGGCCAGCCCCCGCTCCAGGCAGTCGCGCCACTCCAGGTAGCCCAGCACCGCCAGGTCCTCGTCCGGCAGGTGCGCCGTGCGCTCGTCGACGAGCTGGCGGATCTCGTGCCGCTCCCGCTCCGTCGTCAGCCGGATCCCGGCGTGCAGGCACTGCTGGACGGCCGCGTCGCAGCCCGCCCGCGAGAAGATGAACGTGATCGCCGGCAGCAGCGCCTCCGCGTCGAGCCGCTCGATCACCTGCGCCCGGTCCGGCGGGCGCGAGCGCGTCGGCCTGCCGTAGCCGCGCCTGCCCCGCCCCGCCGTCAGCCGCTCGGCGTCCCGCGTGACCCGCATCAGCGTCGGGTTGATCCGCGGCGTGTCGTCGTCGGTCATGAAGATGTCGTAGACGCGGTGGCCCACCATCATGTGCTGCCACAGCGGCACCGGCCGGTGCTCGTCGACGATCACGGTGGTGTCACCGCGCACCTCACCGAGCCACTCGCCGAACTCCTCGGCGTTGCTCACCGTCGCCGACAGCGCCACCAGCCGCACCGACTCCGGCAGGTGGATGATGACCTCTTCCCACACCGCTCCGCGGAACCGGTCGGCCAGGTAGTGGACCTCGTCCATCACCGCGAACCCGAGCCCCGCCAGCGTGGCCGAGCCCGCGTAGAGCATGTTGCGCAGCACCTCGGTCGTCATGACGACGATCGGGGCCTCGCCGTTGACGCTGTTGTCGCCGGTCAGCAGGCCCACCTTGGCCGTGCCGTACCGTTTGACCAGGTCGTTGTACTTCTGGTTGGACAGCGCCTTGATCGGGGTGGTGTAGAAGCACTTGAGCCCCTGCTCCAGGGCCAGATGGACGGCGAACTCGCCGACGACCGTCTTGCCCGAGCCGGTGGGCGCCGCCACCAGGACTCCGTCGCCCGCCTCCAGCGCCCGGCAGGCGTCGATCTGGAACTCGTCCAGCTCGAAGTCGTACAGGCCCCGGAACGAGGTGAATGCGGGCCCGTCGCCGGCGTATTTCTGACGGAAGGCCGCGTAGCGTTCCGCTGGCGTTGTCATACCGGCCACCCTACCGAAACCGCCATTCCGGTCCGTCCTCACGGCCGCGCCCTTTACAAAGTACGGTTCATACCAGGACGTTCAACGCGCCCGGCCGCACCTCGCACGTGACCGGGGCCGGGCCGATCCGCTCACCGTCGGCGTACGCCACGACGCCGGCCGCCTCCAGCGTGACGCTCCTGGCCCGCCACACCGTCACCGCCGGATGCGCCACGTGCGTGCCCCGGTAGACACGCGGGAAGACGCGCAGGAACTCCCCCTTGCCCACCGCGCCCACCATCACCACGTCCAGCAGCCCGTCGTCGGGGCGGGCGTCCGGGCAGATGCGCATCCCGGCGCCGTACGAGCTCGTGTTGCCCACCGCGACCATCATGGCCTCCCGCTCGACCGGCTCCCCGCCGTCGATCGTCACCCGGAACGGGATCGGCTCGAACGACCTCAGCTCCCGCGCGGTCGCCACCAGGTACCGGGCCATCCCCGGCGGCCACGACAGCGCGTTGGCCCGCTCGTTCACCCGCGAGTCGAACCCGCAGCACACCACCCCGGCGAACACCTCCTCCCCACCCCCGCCCCCCACACCGGAGAGCCCCGCCCCGAACCGGCCACCGGTGCCCCCACCCGCCCCGTCCCCACCCGCACCGGAGCGGCAGGCCCGCCCGGGGCGGCCGACGGGCCCATCTGGGTCGCCACCGGACCCGCCCACGGGCGCGCCACCGACGCCACCGGGACCATCGGGACCAGGGACGCCACCGGCGCCGCCGGGACCACCGAGGCCGGGGACGCCGCCGGAGCGGCCCCCAAGACCACCGTTGCCGGGGCCTCCGGCGGCGCCCGCGCGCGTGCAGGGGTCCGGGAAGGGCGGGGCGGTGGTGTGGCGGATGGTGGCGGCGTCGAGGAGGCGGGGGCGCATGCGGAGGACGGTTCGGGCCGCCGCGACGGGGTCCTGGACGGGCAGGCCGAGGGCGGCGGCGATGTCGTTGCCGGTGCCCGCCGGGATGATGCCGAGCGGCACGTCGGTGCCCGCGACGGCCTGGACGGCCAGGTGCACGAGGCCGTCGCCGCCGAAGGCGACGAGCGCGTCGGGACGTTCGGCGACGGCGGCGCAGGCCCGTACGAGCGCGTCCGCCGCGTCGTCGCCGACGATCACCGACAGGTCGGCGCCGCCGGCGCGGAGTCGGCGGGCCACGGGTTCGAGCAGGCGCAGGGTGCGTCCGCCGCGTGCGGCGGGGTTGACGAGCAGGGCGATTTGGGGGGCCACGCCCGGAACCTATCGCCTATCGGGCAGAACCGGAATCCTCTTCCTGTCGCCCGTCGTCCACGCCGGTGGGGGCGTCGATCGGGGTGTCGTCGTCGGACAGCGCGGAGGCCTGGTCGTCGTCGAGCCCCGCGTAGGGGTCGGCCCGCTTGCGCTCCAGCAGGTACATGACCAGCTCGGCCGCCGCGAACAGCACGATCATCGGCGCGGCCAGCGCCATCATGGTGACCGGGTCGCCTCCCGGCGTGACGAGCGCGCCGAAGACGAACATGAGGAAGATGACCAGGCGCCGGTGCTTGGCCACGGTGGCGCGCGGCAGCACGCCGATGATGTTGAGGAAGACCAGCAGCAGCGGCAGCTCGAACGACACGCCGAAGATCAGCAGCATGATCAGGACGTAGTCGAGGTACTCGTCGATCGAGATGGTGGCGACGGTGCCCTCGAGCGAGAAGCTGAGCAGGAACCCCAGCGCCGTGTCCATGATCAGATAGGACAGCGCCGCGCCGGCCGCGAACAGCGGGATGGCCAGCCCCAGGAACGCCATCGTGTAGCGCTTCTCGGTGCGGTAGAGGGCGGGGGTGACGAACGCCCAGATCTGGTAGAGCCACACCGGTGAGGCCACGACGAGGGAGACCATCAGCGAGATCTTCAGCGTGATGAAGAACGAGGAGAAGATCCCGTTGTAGGTCAGGCTGCACTCGCCGGTCAGATCGCGCGACTGCGGGGCGGAGCAGTAGGGCTCCTTGAGCAGCTCCCACATCGGCCCGGACACGAGCCAGCCGATGACCAGGCCGACCGCCACGGCCGCGAGCGCGATGAGCACCCGGTTGCGCAGCTCGCGCAGGTGCTCCATCAGCGGCATGCGGCCCTCGGGATCCCGCTGCGGTTTGGGATCCGACCGTTTCAGCAGCGCCATCTAGTCAGTCCAAGGGGACGAGGGGTGGATGGGTCAGGGACGCTTGTCGGCCTGCGCGGCGGCACGCAGCCGGGCGGCCTGCTCCTCCAGCTGGCGAGCCTGCTCCTCGACGGAGGGCGCCGCCGCGGGGATCTGCTGCGGGGGCGCGGGCTGGGGCTGAGCCTGGGGCTCGGCCTGCGCCTGCACGACGGTGGGCTTGTCGTCGTCGTCGTTGAGCTTGCTCGTCTCGGCCTTGAAGATGCGCAGGGACCGGCCGACGCCACGGGCGAGATCCGGCAGCTTCTTGGCGCCGAAGAGCAGGACCAAGGCCACCAGGATCAGGATGATCTCCGGAGCTCCCAAGTTCATGTGACGTCCTTCATGGTGAGCGAAGTGCGGTTCTTCCCCCCGATCGTACGCTGCCGGGGCCGCTGCCTCATCCCCCGATGTTCTCTTTGTGTCTGAATTGCTGATGAACTTGGGCAATCTCCCTGTTCAAGCGGCGTGCGGCCACCGCCGCGCGCCGCCCGGCGACCGCTATCACGGCCAGCCCGGCGACCAGGAGCACGGCGGCCGGCAAGATCCACGTCATGCCTGGTGAGCGTACAGGCCGAGGGCGCGCTCCGCCTCCTCCCGCACGCGGCCCGCCATCGCGGGCGGCGCCACGACGCGGCCGGTGTCGCCCAGCCGCAGCGCCAGCCGCAGGACCCAGTCCTCGTCCCGGGCCCGCAGCGTCACCCGCAGCCGCCCTTCGCCCAGCTCGGTGACCTGCTCGCACGGGTAGTACTCGGCCACCCAGCGCCCGGCGGCGGTGACCTCAAGCTCGACCAGCTCGTCGGTCGGCGACGGCCGGAACACGCCCTGCGCGACGTCGATCGGCTCGGCCTCGGCAGGCGGGTCGGCGGGCACGTCGAGCACCTCGACGCCGAGCATCCGGTCCAGCCTGAACAGCCGCATCGCCTCGGCCCGGTAGCACCAGCACTCCAGGTAGCTGCGCCCGTCGACGACGACGATCCGCATCGGGTCGACCTCGCGCGGCGTCACCTCGTCGCGGCCCGGCACGTAGTAGCGCAGCGACAGCCGGCGGCGGGCGGTCAGCGCCTGGCGCACCCGGGGCAGCGCGTCGGGGGCGGCGTCGACGTCGACGGCGACCTGGCTGCTGACGGCCGCGGCGCCCTCGCCCGCGGCGCGCTCCAGCTTGGCCACCACCCGGGGCAGCGCGTCGCCCTGCACCTCGGCCAGCTCCGGCGTGGCGGCCAGCATGCGCAGCGCGACGAGCAGCGCGCTGGCCTCGTCGATGCCCAGCCGCAGCGGCCTGGCGATGGTGTCGGCGTTGTCAATGACGATCTCGCCGCCGTCCCACGACACGTCGATGAGGTCGCCGGGCGTGTGGCCGGGCAGGCCGCACATCCACACGAGCTGCAGGTCGTCGATGAGCTGCTTCTCGCTCAGGCCGAACACCTCGGCCACCTCGCCGACCTGCGCCCCGGGGTGGGACATCAGGTAGGGGACGAGCGCGAGCAGCCTGGGCAGCCGGTCGGCGGACCCGCTCATGCCAGCGCTCCCTTCAGTCGGCGGATGACGGCTTCGCGGGCGTCGGGCGGCCCGGCCACCTCGACGTCGGAGCCGAGGCTGGCCATCCATCCGGCCAGCCGTTCGGGGTCGGAGAAGGTGAGCTCGGCCTCGTCCCACCCGTCGGCGCCGGGGCGCACGGTCCGGGCGAGCTGGCGCAGCCCCTCGCAGGCGCCCTGCCGCACGCGCACCAGCGCGGTGCGCTCGCGCGCGGGCTCGTCGGGGAAGTCGACCATGGCCCGCAGGTCGACGCCCTTGGGCACCTCGACGGAGCCGGGCCGGCCCGCGGCGGCGACCTGGCCGGTGATGCGGCTGAGCCGGAAGGCCCGCGGCGCGCCGCGCCCCCGGTCGAACCCGGCCAGGTACCAGCGGCCGCGGCGGCTGACCACGCCCCACGGCTCGACGGTGCGGGTGTGCACGTTCTCGCTGCCGGCGCCGCGGTAGTCGAAGCGGACCGGCCGCCGGTCGCGCACGGCCTCCCACAGCGCCGGGAAGGCCGGGTCGCGGGTGTCGACGCGCACCTCCAGCGCGCCGCCGCCGGCCACTCCCCCGCCCGCGGTCTCGTCGGTGGCGACCCCGCCGGCGCGCAGCTTGAGCAGCGCCCCGGAGGCGGCCTCGGCCAGGCTGGCGCGCTGCCACACCTGCGCGGCCACGCCCAGCACCGCGGCCTCGTCCGGCTCCAGGGTGATCTCGGGCAGCTCGTACGACTGCCGCTCGATGCGGTAGCCGGGCTCGTCCTCCCACGGGTCGCGGACCACGTCGATCGGGATGCCGATCTCGCGCAGCTCGTTCTTGTCCCGCTCGAACATGCGCTGGAACGCCTCGTCGCCGTCGCGGTCGTAACCGGGGACGGCCTGGCGGATCTGCTCGGCCGACAGCGGGCGGCGGGTGGCGAGCAGGCAGATCACCAGATTGAGCAACCGCTCGGTCTTACGGCGCGACATCTGCTCACTCCTCCTTCAACGACGCTACCCTGCCCCCGTGATCAGATGGCGCAAGGGCGAGGTTGTGCGGATCCGGCGCGAGTGGCCGGGAGCGATGGAGCTGGACGTCGCCGTGTCCGGTGAGGACTCCAACGCGGCGGGCGCGTTGTCCCGGGCGCTGGCCTATCCGCTGCTGGTGGGCCGCCCGGAGCCCGGCGACGAGGTGCTGCTCAACACGACGGCACTCGCGATGGGTCTCGGTACGGGAGGTTACGCCATGGTGGTGGCAGTGCCGAACCGTTTGCCGGAAGATCCCCAGGGCCCCGGCCACCTGGTGAAGGCGCGCTACACGCCGCTGCAGGCCACGGTGCTGGGCGCCGACGAGCAGGACTCCCCGTTCCACGAGCGGCTGCGCGAGGCCGACTCCGTCGACGGCATGCCCGTGGTGGTCGCCGACCTGCACTCGGCGCTCCCGCCGATCCTGTGCGGCCTGTACGAGTCCCGTCCCGGCGTACGGGTCGCGTACGTGATGCAGGACGGCGGGGCCCTGCCCGCGTGGTTCTCGATGGCGGCGGCGCGGCTGCGGGAGATCGGCTGGCTGGCGGGGACGGTCACGGTCGGGCAGGCGTTCGGCGGCGACGTGGAGGCCGTCACCGTCCACACGGGGCTGCTGGCGGCCCGCCACGTGCTGGAGGCCGACGTGGCGGTGGTCGCGCAGGGGCCGGGCAACCTGGGCACGGGCACCCGGTGGGGGTTCTCGGGGGTGTCGGCGGGCGAGGCGGTCAACGCGGCGGCGGTGCTGCAGGGGCGGCCGGTGGCGTCGCTGCGGGTGAGCGAGGGCGACCTGCGCGAGCGGCACGTGGGCGTCTCGCACCATTCGCTGACGGCGTACGGGCGGGTGGCGCTCGCGCGGGCCCGGGTGCCGGTGCCGATGCTGGACGGCGCGTTCGGTGAGCGGGTGCGGGACCAGGCGGAGCTCCTGGCGGTCCGGCACGACCTGGTCCCGGTGCCGGTCGACGGCCTGCGCGAGGCGTTGTCCGCCTCGCCGGTCCGGCTGTCGACGATGGGCAGGGGGCTGGAGGAGGACCTGGCCTACTTCCTGGCCGCGGCGGCGGCGGGCAGGCTGGCGGCCTCGCTGCTGTCGTAGGCGTCCTTGTAGGTGAACGCCTCGGGGCCGGGTCCTTCGGTCCTGAGGCGGCGCAGGCGTGCCATCCCCTCGGCCAGCGTCGGGATGGTCCCTTCGGGGATCCACCACATCACCATGGCGGGCTCCGCCATGCGCAGGAACCATTCGCGGCGGCGGCGCAGCACGGCCAGGTGGTCGCTGCGGTAGACGTAGTTCCACAGCGCGTCGAGCGACTCCCACACCGAGAAGTTGACCAGCAGGTGGTCGCCGTACTCGTGCTGGACGGTGGCGGTCGGGTCCTCCTCGCTCTCCTTCAGCCGCCACACGAAGCCGGGTGAGCGGTCGGCGAGGTCGTTGATCGGTTCGAGCAGGGCGACGAACTCGGCCAGCTCGGCCGAGTCGATGGGCGCGCGCAGGTGCGCAAGGTTGAGCTCCGCGAGATGCATGACGCTCAGCACACCACCCCGAGACCTTCTATGTCAATCTCCGTTTGTTTTAGAAAGGGTGACGCAGCACTCCCCCGGCCGCGGGTCCAGCCGGGCCCGGTCCGGGTCGTCGCCGAGCCCTGCCAGCAGGCCCTGGCACAGCGCCAGGTTCATCGAGCACACGAGCAGGGGCTGCTCCATCGCCAGCGCGTGGAAGGGGCAGTTGCGCATGCGCAACCGGCCGTCCTCGGCGTACGGCTCGTAGCCGCGCTCTCGCAGCACCGCCTCGGCGGGATCGCCGTCCGAGGGCGTCGGCCCAGCGGGCGGCGCGACCCGGCGGCCGAGGCGTTCGCCGGCGCGGCGGGCGGCCGCCTCGGCCCGCTCCTCGGCGCCGAGTTCCTCGACCACCTCGGCCAGCACCGCGCCGAGCGTGGCGTACTCGCGCGGCGGCAGGCTCACCGACAGCTCGCCGGCCGCGCGCCGGTAGACCTTGGCGGGCCGGCCGCTGCCCGGTCCCTTGCGCTCGGGCGCGCGGAAGCCGCTCTCCAGCAGCCCGGCCTCGACCAGCCGGTCCAGGTGGTGCCCGGCCAGCGTCCTGGAGACCCCGGCGGCCTCGGCGGCCTCCGCCCGGCCCACCTCGCCGCCCCGCCCGGCCACGGCCTCGTACAGGCTCCGGCGGACCGGGTCGTGCAGCAGCGCCAGCGCGTCGAGGTCGTCATCGCTCACAGCCGCGAGTCTAGAGCTCCCGTCCGGCCCGCCGGATCGTGCAGGCCCGGCTCGGCACCCGCTCGGACGACCCGTACGCCCGCCAGCACCCGCCCTTCCTGATCACGAAGATCGACACCCCTTCCGGCACCCCGTACGAGCGGCGCACGGCCTCGGCGTTGCGCAGCAGCCGCGCCGCGACCGCGCGGCCCTGGCGCACGCCGGAGGCGGCGGCGTGCACCCACGCCCACCCGGTGTCGCCGCCCACCACGCACGGCCGCACCTTCGCGCACAGCTGCGCCGGCTCCGCCGCCGACGCGGCGGGCGCCACCCCCGCCACCAGCGCTCCGGCGGTCACGATCACGGTCAGGAATCTGATCATGACGCCCATTGCAACGGCATCACCACCCGGAAGCAAGCCTCACGCGTACGCGTCCCGTCAGTAGACCGCCAGGACGTCCATCACGTAGACCAGGGTCTCGCCCGGTCCGACGCCGAGGGGCGGATGGCCGCTCGCGCCGTAGCCGTCGGCGGGCGGCACGATCATGAGCACCCTGCTCCCGGCCGGGACGCCGAGCAGGGCATGGTCCCAGCCGGCGATGACGCCGCCGTCGCCCACGGTGAAGGCCGCCGGGCGTCCGGCCCGCCACGTCGAGCCGACGGACCGCCCGCCGTCCCAGGCCACGCCCTCGTACTGGGCCACCAGCAGCCGCCCGGCGCTCGCGGCGGGCCCGCCGCCCCGGCTGAGCACCACGGCGGCGAACCGGCCCGGCGGCGGCCCCTGGGGCAGCCTCAGCACCGGCCGGGCGCCGCCGCTCACCCGGACCCCGTGCAGCTCCCCGCCGCCGGCGTCCAGGGACGCCCCGGCCGCGTGCCTGCCGAGCAGGTCGGCCACGTACACGGGGGCGGCGGGCTGATCGCGCGGCGGGGTGACGAGCAGGCGGCTGCCGACACGGTGGCCGGGCAGGGCGGCGGCCAGCGCGGGCGGCACGACGGCCGTGGGGGCGCCGCGGGCGAAGGTGGAGTCTGCGGTCCGGGCCGCGCCGCCGGCCCGCACGTGCGCGGCGTAGTGGACGACGGCCAGGTCGTCCGGCCCGATCTCCGGGCCGTCGCCCTCCAGGACCACCCGGACGGCGGGATCGGCGGCCTCCGGCGCCAGGACCACCGTGGGGCGGGCCCCGAAGGGCCCCGTCACCTCAGGAGCCGCAGCGTTGCAGGCGGCGGTGCAGGCGAGGGTGCAGGCGAGGGGCAGCAGCACCGCGAGGGCGCGTCGGCGCATCGGAGCCTCCCGGACGCGAACGGGCCCGGCGGCATGGTGCCACCGGGCCCGGCGATGCTACCGCGCGCCCCACGTCCGCCGACGGGCCTCTCGGGACCCCGTACGGCGCCGGTCAGTAGGCGGCGAGCACGTCCACGACGAACACCAGCGTGCTGTTGGCCGGGATGCCCTGCTGCTCCTGGGCTCCGTAGCCGAGGTCCGGCGGGATGCTCATCACGACGCGGCTGCCGACCGGCACGCCGGCCAGGCCCTTCTGCCAGCCCTGGATGACGTTCGACAGCGGGAACGCGGCGGGCTCGCCCCGGCCCCAGCTGGAGTCGAACTCCTTGTCGGTGCCCCAGATCTTGCCCGTGTAGTGGACGGTGAGCGTCTGGGTCGGCTGCACCTTGGCGCCGGTGCCCTCGATCAGCGTCTTGACCACGAGCTCCTTGGACGGCTTGGCGTCCGTCTTGGTGGTGAGCACGGGCGCCTTGTCGCCGCCGGGGCTCTCCACCTTGACGCCCTTGAGGCTGTCGCCGGTCTCCTTGCCGGTGGCGGCGGCCAGCGGCTTGGGCGGCGTGCCGACGACGTCGAGCACGAAGACCTTCGTCGGCTGGGCCGGCTGGGCGTTCTGCTGCTGGGCCTCGGAGTCGCTGGCCATGACGGCGAGCAGCCGGCCGCCGTGCTTGACCTTGGTGAAGCCGTCGCGCAGCACCTGCGGGAGCTGCTCGTTGACCGGGATGGTCTCGGGCGCCTTGGTGTCGTAGGAGGAGCCCTGGAAGGCGTTCTCCTTGCCGTCCCAGTTGTAGACGGTGAGGTTGACGATGAGCTGGTCACCGGTCTTGACGGCCGGGCCGGTGCCTGCCGTGACGACCTCGTAGGAGGACTTCGTGGCGGGCTTGCCGGAGGGGAAGGTCACCGTGGGCTTGGCGCCCACCTGTCCGGTGACCTTCACCCCCGCGGAGCCGGCGCCGGTGGTGGCCGTGGTGGCGGTCGGTTCGGAACCGCACGCGGCGGCGAACAAGATCAAAGGCACGGCGGCCAGAGCGGCCAGAGCGCGGCGCATGGATTTCCCTCGGAAAAGACGTCAGGTTCGCGTCACCCTATCCGACATCCCGGTAGGGCCGAGGTAAACCACCCGCTACATTCCCGCGATGAGCTTGTCCACCCGCTCGTCGACGCTGCGGAACGGGTCCTTGCACAGAACCGTGCGCTGCGCCTGGTCGTTGAGTTTGAGGTGCACCCAGTCGACGGTGAAGTCGCGCCGCTTCTCCTGCGCCTTGCGGATGAACTCGCCGCGCAGCCGCGCCCGGGTCGTCTGCGGCGGCACCGACTTGGCCTCGAAGATCTTCAGGTCGGAGGCCACCCGCTCCACCGAGCCGCGCCGCTGCAGCAGGTAGAACAGGCCGCGCTTGCGGTGGACGTCGTGGTAGGCCAGGTCGAGCTGCGCCACCCGGGGCGACGACAGCGGCAGGTCGTACTTCTTGCGGTAGCGCTCGATGAGCTGGTATTTGGTCACCCAGTCGATCTCCCGCGACACCAGGTCGAGGTTGCCGGTCTCGACGGCGCGCAGCGTGCGCTCCCACAGCTCCAGGACCCGGCGGGCGATGGCGTCGCCGCCGCGCCGCTCGACGAAGTCCTTCGCCTTCGACAGGTATTCCTCCTGAATCTCCAGGCTGGACGCCTCGCGCCCGTTGGCCAGCCGCACCCGGCGGCGGCCGGTCATGTCGTGGGAGACCTCGCGGATGGCGCGGATCGGGTTCTCCAGCGACAGGTCGCGCATCACGGTGCCGGCCTCGATCATGCGCAGCACCAGGTCGGTGGCGCCGACCTTGAGCAGCATCGTGGTCTCGCTCATGTTGGAGTCGCCGACGATGACGTGCAGGCGGCGGAACCGCTCGGCGTCGGCGTGCGGCTCGTCACGGGTGTTGATGATCGGCCGGCTGCGGGTGGTGGCGCTGGAGACGCCCTCCCAGATGTGCTCGGCGCGCTGCGACACGCAGTAGACAGCGCCGCGCGGCGTCTGCAGCACCTTGCCGGCGCCGCAGATGATCTGCCGCGTCACCAGGAACGGGATGAGCACGTCGGCCAGCCGGCCGAACTCGCCGTGCCTGCCGACCAGGTAGTTCTCGTGACAGCCGTAGGAGTTGCCGGCCGAGTCGGTGTTGTTCTTGAACAGGTAGATGTCACCCGCGATGCCCTCCTCGCGCAGCCGCTTCTCGGCGTCGACGAGGAGTCCCTCGAGGATGCGCTCGCCGGCCTTGTCGTGGGTGACGAGCTCGATGACGTTGTCACACTCGGGTGTTGCGTATTCAGGATGGCTGCCCACGTCGAGGTAGAGGCGTGCGCCGTTGCGGAGGAAGACGTTGCTCGATCGGCCCCAGGACACGACCCGCCGGAACAGGTAGCGCGCGACCTCGTCCGGCGACAGCCTGCGCTGCCCCCGGAACGTGCAGGTCACGCCGTACTCGTTCTCCAGCCCGAAGATGCGACGATCCATCACCTCACACTATGCCCACGGATGGTCCGGCGGGAGAGATCTCCACGGTGTTTTCCCCGCGCGGGGTGCGGCGCGGCCCGCCCCCGCGAGGCCGCGCGCCCTTCCGTCAGGGGGTGAAGATCTCCTGGACCTTGACGATCTTGCCCTGGTGGACGGTGATGAGGGCGGGGCGCTCGTAGCGCTTGGCGCGCTTGATCAGGTCGGCGCGGGAGCAGCGCTTGGCGCCGAGGCCCCTGCGGTCGACGGTCAGCTTGGTCATCGCCGAGCCGCAGCCGACGGCCGACAGGAAGACGACGTTCCCGGCGATCGGCGAGGCGTAGGCGGTCACGTCGCCCTCCGGCGGGCCGACGAAGCGGCCCTCGGTGACGCCGCCCTTCTTCCACCGGATCGGCTCGTACTCGGCCACGCTGCCGCGCACGTGGGTGATCCAGCCGCGCAGGATGCCGTTGTGGCGTGAGCGGATGCGCTTGGTGAAGTCGTGCCCCGGGTCGGCCTGGAACGTCGTGCCGAAGATCTTGGGGGTCTTGTACTTCGGGTAGGCGGCGGCGTCGGCCGCGACTCCGGAGGACAGGACCACGGCCGCGGCGGCGGCGCCCGCGACGAGGCTGCGCTGAAGAATCTTCACGGACTCTACGACGGCCGATCTTGGCCGCGAGTTCGGCCGGAATGATGTGAGACAGATCACATCATTCCGGCCGGATGAGGTTAGAGCGGCGAGGAGCCGTCGTCGACGTCGCCGTCAGGGCCGGTGGGCGGCGGCTTCTCGCCGGAGGCCGCGTCACCGGAGGTCGCGTCGCCGGGGCCGGTCGCCGGGGCGGCGGATGCCTCGGGGGCGGCGGGGGTCTCCGGAGCGGCCGACGCGGCGGACACCAGGCGCTCCAGCCGCTGCCCGGTCAGGCGCAGGAACTTGCGGTGCTCGCGGTTGCGGTCGAGCACCGCCACCTCGAGCTGGCCGATCGGCGGGCGCTCGCCGCCCGGCTCGGTCAGCGCCGTCAGCGCCACCTCCAGCGCCTCCGACAGCGTCATGGCCTCGCGGTAGCGCTCCTTGAGCCGCGTCGCGACCGCCTCGGCCTGGCCGCCCATGGCCGCGAAGCCGTGCTCGTCGAAGACCGAGCCGTCGAACGTCAGCCGGTAGATGGCGTCGCCGTCAGGGCTGTCGCCGACCTCGGCGACCACGACCTCCACCTCCAGCGACTTGATCGACTCGGTGAAGATGCGGCCCAGGTTGGAGGCGTAGAGGTTGGCCAGGCCGCGGCCGGTCACGTCGGAGCGGTCGTAGGTGTAGCCGTTGATGTCGGCGTAGCGGATGCCGCCGAGCCGCAGCTCCTCGAACTCGTTGTAGCGGCCGACGGCGGCGAACCCGATGCGGTCGTAAATCTCGCTGATCTTGTGCAGCGCCCGCGACGGGTTGGGCGCCACGAACAGGATGCCGTCGACGTACTGGAGCACGACGACGGAGCGGCCCCGCGCGATCCCCTTGCGCGCGTAGTCCGCCTTGTCCCGCATGATCTGCTCAGGGGACGCATATCCGAAAGGCATGGACACGTGGGGTGATCCTTTCTAGCGCAGCGGGGCGATGGGGCCGTCGGGCGAGATCAGGCGGGCTTCGAGCATCTGCTCGACGTAACCGGACACCTGCTGGTCGGTCAGCCGCCGGAACCCGTCGGCGTCGATCACCGACACGATCGGCCAGATCTTCCGCGTGACGTCGGGACCCCCGGTCGCCGAGTCGTCGTCGGCCGCGTCGTAGAGCGCCTGGATCAGCGTCATCACCATGTCGTCGGCCGAGGCGCCGTCGCGGTAGAGCTTCTTCAGCGAGCCCCGCGCGAAGATCGAGCCCGACCCGATGGCGTCGAAGCGGTCACGCTCGTAGGGGCCGCCCGCCACGTCGTAGCTGAAGATCCGCCCGGCGTCGCGCGCCGGGTCGTAGGCGGCGAACAACGGCACCACCACCAGCCCCTGCATGGCCATGCCCAGGTTGCCGCGGATCATCGCGGCCAGCCGGTTGGCCTTGCCGGCCACCGACAGCGTGCGGCCTTCCAGCTTCTCATAGTGCTCCAGCTCCACGCGGTAGAGGCGGGCCATCTCGATGCCGGTGCTGGCGGTGCCGGCGATGCCCATGCACGAGTAGTCGTCGGTCCGGAACACCTTCTCCACGTCACGCTGCGAGATGACGTTGCCGGACGTCGCGCGCCGGTCGCCGGCCATCACCACGCCTCCGGCGAAGGTGGCGGCGACGATCGTGGTCGCATGCGGAACCTGGTCACCGATCGGCGTGGCCAGAACCTCATCCCGGTGCGGCAGCAGAGCGGGCGCGTAGGTGCCGACGAACTCGGTGAACGAAGAGCTCCCGGTGTTGTCGAAAAGGCGGTTCGTCAAGCCGGCGGGCAGATCCCTGTGCGATGCCACGCGACTCCCTCCCAAATCATGGCCCAATGAGCATGGCCCAAAATCATGGTCCTAGGCCGACCCTACTGTTGTTGCGTCGTTGTCTGCACTTCCCACGATCAGCTCACGGCGAACCGTTCACCAGATCGTTTCTTTACGCGTCCTGACGCCCGTGCGATTGTCGGTATGTCCGCACGTCCCGGACGGGAGGCCGACATGCGATTCCCCAGCCGACCTGCGACGATCGCGGCCATCGCGGCCCTGGCGCTCGGCTCGTGCGGGACCGGGGAGCCCGCGGGCGGCGGCACCGTCACCCTCACCATCGCGGCCAACGCCATCTCCGGAGGCAAGAACTCCGAGACCGCCGACTGGATCAAAGGCTGGGTCATCCCCGAGTTCGAGCGGACGCATCGCGACGTCAAGGTGCTCTTCCGGCCCAGCGGCGTCGACGACGAGCACTACAAGACCAAGCTCGCGCTCGACCTCAAGGCCAAGGGCGGGGCCGACGTCATCGACCTCGACGGCATCTGGGTCGGCGAGTTCGCCCAGGCGGGCTACGTCAGGCCGCTGGCCGAGGTCGGCGGCCCGGGCGTCGAGTCGTGGGAGGGCTGGTCGCGGATCCCGCAGGCCGTGCAGGGGCTCGGCATCTTCGACGGCAGGAAGTACGGCCTGCCGCAGGGCACCGACGGCCGCGTCCTGTTCTACAACAAGGCGCTGTTCAGGAAGGCCGGGCTGCCCGAGGAGTGGAGCCCGGCGAGCTGGCAGGACATCATCGACGCGGGCGTGAAGCTGAAGGCGTCCGGCGTGCCCGTCCCGATCCAGATCAACGCGGGCACGGCGATGGGCGAGGCCACCATGCAGGGCGTGCTCCCGCTGCTCGCGGGGGCCGGGGCGGAGATCTACAGCCAGGACAAGTGGACCGGCGCCTCCCGGGCGCTGAAGGACGTGCTCGGCTTCTACCGTCGCGTCTACGGCGGCGGCCTCGGCGACCCCAGGCTCCAGCAGGAGGCCAAGGGCCGCGACAAGTCGTTCACCGCCTTCGCCAGAGGCGAGATCGCCATCCTGGCCGAGGGCGACTACTTCTGGCGCTCGGTCATCGAGCCCACCGCCGGGGTCGCCCCGATGAAGGACCGCGACCAGGTCGTCGGCTACACCCGCATCCCGGCCAGGGAGCCGGGCGCGGGCATCCGGGGGCAGGACCACGTGAGCATGTCCGGCGGGGCCGTGCGGGTGCTCAACCCGTTCTCCGCGAACCCGCGCCTGGCCTGGGAGCTGCTGGCCTTCATGCACTCGGCCGAGGCCACCAAGGCGCAGGCGGCCGGTCAGGCGCGCATCAGCTCGCGCACCGACGTCAACGACGAGGTGCTGGCCGACGACCCGATGCTGCGTTACGTCGCCGAGGAGGTGCTGCCGATCACCGCCTACCGGCCCGGCCTGGCCGTCTACCCGCAGGTGTCGGCGCTGCTCCAGGAGGCCACGGCGGCGGTGGTCGCCGGGAGGAGCGTCGAGGAGGCCGCCGCCGGCTACGAGGCGAAGCTGGCGGAACTGGTCGGCGGCGCGGCCCGCGTCGCCCACTGACACGGCGACACGAGGAGCGCGGCGCCGCACGCCTGACCAGGCGATACCGGACACGTCTGACCAGGCGGTATCGGACACGCCTGACCAGGCGATACTGGATCCATGAGGGACTGGATCCTGCACCTCGACCTCGACCAGTTCATCGCGGCCGTCGAGTTGCAGCGCCACCCCGAGCTCCGCGGCAGGCCGGTCGTCGTCGGCGGCGACGGCGACCCGACCCGCCCGCGCACGGTCGCCGCGACCGCCACCTACGAGGCCCGCGAGCACGGCGTCCACTCCGGCATGCCGCTGCGCACCGCGCTGCGCCGCTGCCCCGAGGCCGTCTTCCTGCCCAGTAACCCGCCCGCCTACGAGGCGGCCAGCGCCCGCGCCATGGCCGTGCTGCGCGACTTTCCCGTCGCCGTGGAGGTGTGGGGCTGGGACGAGGCGTTCCTCGGCGCCCGCACCGGCGACCCGGAGGCCCTGGCCACCGCCATCAGGCTGGCCGTGCGCGAGCGGACCGGGCTCGACTGCTCGATCGGCATCGGCGACAACAAACACCAGGCCAAGCTCGCGTCGGCGTTCGCCAAACCGGCCGGGGTGCACCGCCTCACCAGTGAGCTCTGGGAGGAGACCATGCACCACCGCCCCACCGACGCGCTGTGGGGCATCGGGGCGCGTACCGCCAGGAAGCTCGCCGCCCTCGGCATCCGCACGGTCGCCGAGCTCGCCGCCGCAGACCCGGCGGAGCTGGCCGCCAGGTTCGGGCCGACGAACGGGCCGTGGCTGCGTTACCTCGCGCTCGGCAAGGGCGAGGCGGAGGTCGTCACCACCCCGTGGGTCGCCCGCGGCCACAGCCGCGAGACCACCTTCCCCCGCGACCTCACCGACGAGAGCGCCATCGCCGACGTGGTCCGCGCTCTCACCGCCCAGGTCGCCGCCGACGCCCGCGAGGCCGGCCGCACGATCACCCGCGTCACCGTCAAGGTGCGCTTCGCCCCGTTCGTCACCAGGACCCGCCAAACCACGCTGGCCGCACCGGCCACCGACGACGCCGCGCTCACCGAAGCCGCCCTCGCCGCGCTCGGGCGCTTCGACCTCACCCGTCCCATCCGCCTCGTCGGGGTCGCCGCCGACTACGCGATGCCGGCCGGCCAGAAGGCCCCGCGCCGGTGAGCGGGCCGGGGGGGCGGGGGGGGGGGCGCCCGGCCCCCGCCCCCCCCGGCCCCCCCCCCCCAGGATCCCCGCCGGAATCGGGGCCCCCCGCCGAACACACCCCCC